>CAZRQE010000001.1:0-14590 GCA_964602175.1 uncultured Gemmatimonadaceae bacterium
TCGTCGCAGGGTGAGGTGGTGGAGGGGTTCGTGAGGGTGCCCTGGCCTGGTTGCGCGGTCGCTGGTGCCGCGGCCATTACGATCGCCAACAAACCGCCGACGAGCATTCTCGGAATCCCCATGTGCCTCCCTCGACTTGGAATGCGGCCGCCCCGCGACCCATTATGCGCTGGTTCAAAGCCGCCCTGCAGGTCCTGACACCCATGCAAAGCTAAGCCATGCTCGTGTTCCCGCCAGCTACCGCCATGGCGCGCAGTTGGGTCTGTGTCTCATGGCCTATGTGGAGACCGACGAGTTGGGCGTGCAGACCATCCTCGTGGTGAAGCTAATCTCGCTTTAGCCCGCTCTACATTCCTGTGAGGCGCGAGGGGTCGCCAGAAGCGCGACCGCCACCAATGGCCCTCAGATGCGCCCATCGTCCCATGGATTGATCACAGGCACTCCCGTGTTACGGAAGTCCCGTGTGTTACGGGTGACGAGCGCGAGTCCGCGGCTCGCCGCCGTTCCGGCGAGCATTGCGTCCGGCAGATGGCTGTCCAGTGGTTCTCCCAGGCGTCGCTTGTCCTCCATAATGCGCGCGCAAGCCTCGGCGTCCTCCTCGGTCCAATCGAGCACCTCGTCTGCCAGCACGAGGGTCAGTGTTGCCCGGAATCGTCTGGCAAGATCCCTTCTGCGGGCCGCGTCCTCGAGTCGGCCGATTCCGTTGAGAATCTCCCAGACGGTGATCGCACTGACATGGAGTCCGTTCCCCGCGACCCGGTCCAGAAACCGTGCAACCCGTGGCTCGGGGTGAGGTCGCATCATCTCGGATACAACGTTCGTATCCAGCAGACAGGACACGGACGCTACTCGCCGTCGCGGAACCTGACCGGCCTGTAGCCGTAGCCCTCGCGGGGAGGAAGCTCGACTCCGTGCTCCGGGCCGAAATGGAGTTTGAAAGCCTCCGAAGGCTTCGGTCGGGTCCGGGATTCCTCTCGCCGCTTCCGGATCAGCCGACGGACGAACTCCTCCATGGAGATACCGGCGCGGTGCGCCTCGCGCCTCAGCCAGGCCTTGTCATCCGGGCGGATACGTCGAACCGTGATCGTGGAACCCATGGACGCGTTGGCCTTCCGCTTCAAGACACGTATATCGGACAAATCCGGTGCTTGAACAATGTAATGCTAGCATTCGGTGCTAGCAATCAGCGGTAGCCCGTGACGACAGCGTCCGGCCCGTGCCCGCACCCCCTACAGCCCCGCCTGCTCGGCCACGTACTGCGCCGCATCCAGATGCGTCGCGAACCACACGCCTTCGTGTCCCTGGATGTACTCGATCAGCTCCTCCAGCACGACGATCCGCGACCGATGACCGATCACATGAGGGTGCATGGTCAGGAGGAACATGGTGCCCTCCTCGTAGGCGCCGTCGAAGTCGTCCTTCCACACCTCGAGCACGTCCCGCGGGTGCGAGTAGCTGGCGCCGCGCGGGTTGAAGACCGGCGCGTCGTCCATGATCCATTCGACGGGCAGCTCGACCATTCCGGTGGGCTCGCCGTGGGCGTTGATCTCGTAGGGGCGGTCGTCGGCCATCAGCGACGAGTCGTAGAAGAAGCCCATGTCCCGGATGATGTCCAGGGTGTTGGGACTGAAGTTCCAGGACGGGGCCCGGTACCCCAGGGGGCGGGTGCCGGTGACCTCGGTCATGTAGTCGACGGCTCGCTCCAGGAGTGCGCGCTCGGTTTCGGCGTCGAGGCTGGAGTTGAGTTCGTGGATCCAGCCGTGGATCGCGAATTCGTGGTGGCCGGCGGCCTGAATCACGTCGATCTGGTCGGGATTGAGGACCAGACTGACGGCGGGGATGAAGAACGAGGCCGGGATGCCCTCGCGGTCGAGCAGGTCGACGACACGGGGCAGGGCGACGCGGGCGCCGTACTGTCCCTGCGACAGGGAGCCGACGGTGGCGTCGCCGTAGCGCAGGCCGAGGACGGTCTCGTTGTCGACGTCGAAGGACAGCAGGACCGCGACGCGCGCGCCACCGGGCCATGAGTCGGGCTGGAGGCTGCGGCCCGCCCGCACCGCGTTAACGGTCTCCATGACCCGCTCATCCGACCAGCGCCAGCCGGGTTCGTTCTCCGCACTCTCCGGGGGAGCCGGCTGGCAGGCCCACGCGACGAGCGTCGCCGCGAGCAGAACGCCGCGCTTGTTCATCCTTCCATCCTCCATAGAGCGATTCCTCCGGCCTGTTTGCCGATTTCGGCGGACGCCACGCGGGTGCCCGACACGATGTCGATGACTTCCACGGTGCCCGGGTCGCCGCCGATTCCCTCGACGGACACGATTGCGTAGCGGCCGTCGGGGGTGGCGACGACGCCGTGCGTGACGCGCATCTCCGAGTCGATGAGGTGAAGCAGTTCGCCCGAGTCGGCATCCCAGATGCCCAGCTTTGCGCTTCCCTTGAGCGTGGCGAGGAGTCTGGAGCCGTCGGGTGTCAGATCGAGGTTGTAGGGCGCGCCTGGCGCGTCGATACGCCGGGTGATGCGCCACGTGGCCAGGTCGATCTCGAGGATCGCGTCGCCCTTGTTGCAGGGGACGAAGACGCGGCCGCCGTCCGGATGGGGGGTCGTCCAGGTCGGGGAGCAATCCGCGCCGGGCGGCGCCATGGCCATATGCCCCTCCATCGGGGCGTGCACAGGCTCGTTGGCGATGAGGTCGAGGCGCCGGGTCACGTCGAGGGTAGCGCCGTCGATCTCGACGAGCTGGTTGTCCATCATGCACGCCGAGTAGTGCTTGGAGCCGTCGGCGCTGAAGCGCGAGCCGTGCGGCATCGTGCAGGTGACCACGTCCGCAATGGGGAACATGGTCTCGAGATCGACGATCGTGACGGTCGAGGGGACGTGGTCGCCGTGGAAGTTCGCGTTGACCGCGAGGGCCAGCGCGCCGTGCGGCGGGATGGCGATCGTGGCCGGGAAGAGGCCGAGGTCGGCGACGCCCACGATGGTGTCGGACACGGTCTCGTACTTGACGAGGCGCCCGTTGGGGAAGCCGTGTCCCAGCGTCAGGTACCAGTACTCGCCCGCCGGGTCCATGGCGAGGCCGTGCGGTGCCTCGATCTCGGCCGCGAGCCACCCGGTGGTGATCGTCTTTTCGACGACGAGGTCGCCGCCCGCGTCGTAACGCAGCAGCGAGACCTCGTCCTCGGATTCGGCGGCGACGTAGACCCAGTAGGACTGGGCCTGAACAGGGACCGGCCCCGCGACCGCCGTCGCGGCCGCGGCCAGTGCGACCGCGACCGCCAGTCCAGCCCTGTGCGTCACGGAATGAGCGTCCGCCGCGGCTGCAGCTTCACGGCCCACATGCCCGAGAAGTACTCGGAGAAGAACAGGTTGCCCTTGTGGATCTGCGGTCCCCACGTGAAGGGCGCGTTGGCTACCACGCCGTCGGGATCGTACGACTTGTACACGGCGATTTCACGCCCCTGCTCGTACAGGTTGCCCTTCAGCTCTCCCGAGATGTCGAGCACGCGCAGGCCGCCCTGGTAGAACGCAGCATACAGGCGGTCGCCGTCGATCCACATGTTGTGCGAACCGGCCTCGGGGATCTCGTAGCGCGCGACCTCTTCCGGGTTCTCGGGGTCGGTGAAGTCGACCACGTGGATGTAGCCGGACATGAACTGCGGCGTACGGTCGGCCTCCTGGCCGTCGAACGCGGGCGCGCCGATCTCGTCGCCCATGAAGATGTAGAACTTGCCCGTGGGGCTCCGGTACGGGAACGCCGCGTGGGTGGCACCCCCGATGTCGCGGAAGCGCGCGATCTCGACCGGGTTGGACGGGCTGCCCCCCCTGTCGCCGCCGCCCACGTCGATCACCGCGACGCCGTCGTTCCAGTTCGACGTGTAGGCGATGCCGTCGACGATCCAGATGTCGTGAATGGCGTGCCCGGGGGTGTCGAGCTCGAAGCGTCCCACGCGGTGCGGGTTCGCCGGGTCGGCGATGTTGATCACGTCGAAGCGGATCCCGTTATTCACCGCGTACACATGGTCGTCATGGATGAAGAGGTTGTGCACGCCCCCGGTGAGCTCGTCGTCGTAGGTGGAGATGACGCGGATGTTGCGCGGATCGGTGCAGTCCACGATGACGATCCCGTTGCGCCGGTTGGACGCCCCCTCGCGCGAGATCACGCAGAGGTCGCCGTCTTCGGAGACCTTGACGTCGTTGGTCGTGCGGGCGTCGACGATAAGCGAATCGGTCAGCACCGGGTTCGCGGGATCGGTCACATCCCACCAGTACGTGCTGCCGTGGCCGCTGTGCGTGCCGGTGATCGCATAGTCGCGGCCATCGACGCCCTCCCACACCCAAAGATCCGACGTGGACACGTTGTGCACCGGCGCGTGGCCGACCAGCTGCACTTCTTCGGCGACGTGCCGCGGCAGGATCTCGACCGTGGCGTGCGCCGTCTGGCCCGGTACGTTTGCCGTGACGGTGTAGACGCCCGGCTTGTACGCGACGAAACGTCCCATGTCGTCAACTTCGGCGGGCGGGAAGTCGGCGGTGGCAACCGCGTCGGGGTCGGAGATCAGCCCGAAGGTGACGGGGATGTCGTCGACGGTAACGCCGGTCGCGTCTGAGGCGGTGGCCGCGAAATGGATGACGTCGCCCGTCCGTCCGCGGGCCTGGCTGGCCTCGACGGCCATTGCAGTGACCGGGTTGACCGCGACCTCGTAGGTGATTTGGCCCGCAACGCCTTCGGCGGTGGCCGAAAGGGTCACCTCGCCGGGTGCGTGGGCGCTGAAGACGCCGAAACGGTCGACGGTGGCCACGGACGCGTCCGAGGTGGTCCAGGCAACGGGCACGTCGCGCGCGTCGTCGGCCTGGTCGATCACGGTGGCCTTGTGGCGCAGCGTGACGCCCACATAATAGCGCCCGCCGTCCTGCGAGATCTCGATCCGGTCGAGCGGCGGGAAGGCGACGGTGACGGTCATCGTGCCGCTGATCCGGCCCGGCCCCAGCGCGCGCGCCAGGATCGTGTACTCGCCGCCCTTGTGGGCCTCGATCTCGCCGGTCGTGCGGTTGACGGCCAGGCTGCCCCGTCCGTCGCGCGAGAAGTACAGGAAGGGGATGTCGACGACGTTGCCACTGGCGTCGTAGGCGGTGGCCGAGACGGTTGCGGTCTCGCCGACTTCAAGGGAGAGCGTGGAGGGGCTGACTTCCACGCGCGCCACCTCCTGGGCGGCGGCCTGCGTGGTGGCCAGCGTGGCGGCCAGCGCCGCCAGCGCCAGGATCAGGATTGCGGGCCGGATCGTGCTGCGTGTCTTCATGGCGTGGTTCCTTACTGCGGTGTTGCGTTTTCCTGCGTCGTTGCGCCGAGTCCGTAACCGGGCGGACACAGCGGAAGGAAAGATTGGCCGGGACGGGTGGGGACGCAACGCAGGCCTGCTTTCAACACGCGTGTGCAGGTCAGTGCCCCTGCGTCGCAGCGGACATCGCATGTCGCACCGCGGCTTCCATCGCACCCACCTCGTCATCGGCCAGTTCCGCAAACCGAGCGCGTTTCCTCGCTGCGAGACGCCCACCATTCTGCATGCACAGCCGCACCAACAGTGACGCCCGACGGTCCGGCATGTCGACGATCTCGCGTACACCGCTGAGGGCTTGATCGAACACCGTGACGAAATCGAGTTCTTCCCTCAGGTCGCGGCGCACCGAGTCTGCCACCTGGTCGTACAGGTATTCGGCCATGGCGGTGGCGTCGTAATAGCGGTAGAGGTGGGCGCTGTCGCTCTTGACGACCATTTGACGGCCTGGGGTGTGTGCGTCCCCGCCCTTCCACTCCCACTGAACGAGGCCCAGAAGCGGTGCCGAGAAGCTGGCCAGAACATCGTCGTAGCGGTGGCGGTCCCGCAGAATCGCTGCGGATACCGGGAGAATGACGCCGGGTGGTCCGTAGTCCAGCTTGGCGAGCACTTGGTGCATCATGAAGCGGTGGATCCGGCCGTTGCCGTCTTCAAATGGATGAATGAAGACAAATGCGAACGACGATACCGCCGCAGCTACAACGGGATCCACGCCGCCGCTGACGATCCGCCCGGTCAGGGCGATCCAGGAATCCATCAGGTCCGGCACATCTTTCGGCCGCGGACAGATGAAATGGACTTTTTCCCGGTACCCACCGAGGGTTTCGCCGACGAAGTTCTGGATCTCGCGCCAGCCGTCCGCCGCGTAGCGTGGATCGACGATGGTGCGCTGCAGGGCCACGAGTGCGTTCGGGTCGGACGGGTCGAACGTGGGTGCGGACTGGAGAGCCGCCACGAACCGTTCTGCGCGGCGGGCGCTCGGCGTTTCGCCTTCGAGTGCGAACGAGGAACGCGTCTCCTTTGTGTACAGGTAGTTTACCGCGCGCGCCAGAAGGCGTGGATCGTAGCGCTCGGTGAGCGCGCGAGCCTCCCTGTCCAGGTTCGACTCCATGGCCTCACGCAACTTCCGGGTCAATCTCACTGTGGGGCAAAGGCCGCGTTCCCCCAAAAGGTTGTCCACAACCCGGTGGCGTTTGGAATTGCGCCGCGCCGCGACCACATGCCGGCCCGGATCGAGCGCCCCGACATAGCTGCCGGCAATCGCATCCGAAAGGTCCAACGTGCGCCCGGTGAAGGTTTCGTAAAGGAACCACGCCCTTCGGCTGAATGCACCTGTAGGTTGTGCCCGAACCCAAGCCTCGATCTCTGCAGGGTCGGTCGCTCTCAGGGCGGCGACCAGGACCCCCAGGTCGAAGGCCTCGTGCCGCAGCGCGAAGCGGATGTGGGAGACCACCGAGGCTTTGGGCGCGTACCGCATCGGATACCATTCGCGAGTTCGCGCGCCGTGCGTCTCCGTGCGGCGAGCGCCGGCCACGAGGCAGCTCTCGATGGCGGGCGGGGGCACCGCCAAGCCGAGTTCCTGGATCAGCCAGGCTTGCCCGATAGGCATTTCGATGGTGTTACGCACGGACGACGTCGTGGAAAAACGGTTAGGATGGTGGCGAAACGATTAGATAATCGAATTGTGATGGAAAATCAATCACAAGGCCCTGCCACCGCGCGTCCCGGGTTGCCCCTACAGCGGCCTGTTCGGGAACGCGATCGTGCGCCACATGTGCGCGACCGGGCTGTTGTCGTAGCCCAGCCCTTCCTTCGGCTGCTTGAACTGGCGCCCGATGATGTCGGTGAACTCGTTGATGTCGACGTCCATGTCGTCCTGGAACGCGTAGGTGTCGTTCACCGTGATCAACCGCGCCTCGCCGTACCAGCGGTGGTTGCGCGCGTACTCGTAGGCCTGCTTGATGTAGGGCTCCGGCACGTAGTCGTGCCCGAAGATGCGGTTGTACATCTCCGGATACTCGTACCCGTACTCCTCATCCGGGTAGAAGCGCAGGGCCGCGTGGTAGCGGATGCCCCAGGCAACGCGCTCGTCCACGTAGGGCTCGACGAGCTGGGCGCCCCACCAGCCGTGGTCCACCTTGATCAGGTTCAGCACCACGTCGTGCATCAGGCACGCGAAGACGGTGCGCTCGGGCTGTCCGGTCCTCAGGGCGTGGGTGGCGCTCTGCAGAACGTGGTTCGCCGGCGCAAAACGCAGCTTGAAGAAGTCGAGCACCGTCGGCTTGTCGGGCAGCGGCGGAAACTCGTCCTCGCGCGGCATGAAGAGGCGTCCTGTGCCCCGAGGAGAGCGGGCTTCCTGCTCCTCCAGCTCTTCAAGGGAGATGATGGAGCCGGCCTCCCCGTCGGCTTCCCCGCGCCGCGCGGCGATCTTCTTGTCCAGCTCCTCTTCCATGTAGTGCTCGAGTTCCTCCGCCTTGTCCTCGTGCGACATGGCGGCAAGAGCACCCGCGGGGATGCTTGCGAGGAAGGTCTTGCGATCAACTTCCACCATCGTGACCTCCAGCCAGGGGTCGGCGGCCCTCTCTCCGCCACCGATCCTCGGCGGCGCGCAGAGCCTTGGATCCAGTAGACACTGTACGGCGCCGGACGCCCGCGGGGCAAGTTGGACGCGGCCATCGACGATCGTCGGCGGACGGCGGCGGCAAACCGGAATGGCGAGGTCGCCATCGCAAGGGATACCATGATTCCAGGGCGCCGACAGGGCGGCCACGGACAACCACGCAAGGACGACCCGACATGTGGAACCAGACACGACGCGATTTTGTGAGGAATTCAGTGCGGGCGGGCGGGGCGCTGGGCGTACTCGGCGCGTTCGGGCCGCTGGCCTGCGCACCGGCGGACGAAGGTGGGGCGGACGGGCCCGGGGCGCAGCGGATCCTGATCCTCGGCGGCACGCGCTTCATCGGTCCCTACCAGGTGAAGTACGCGCTCGACCGGGGCCACGAAGTCTCGATCTTCACCCGCGGCCGCACGGAGCCGCCCTTCTTCCACGATTACTTCGAGCGCGTGGAGCACCTGATCGGCGACCGCGACAACGACCTGAGCGCGCTCGCCGGCCGCGAGTGGGACGCGGTCATCGACAACTCGGCCTCGATCCCGCGCTGGGTCGCGATGACCACGGACCTGCTGCGCGGCCTGGTTGATCGCTACCTCTTCGTGTCCTCGATCTCGGCTTACGCGGACTTCGCGGCCGTGGGCATTGACGAGAGCTACCCGGTGGGGGAGCTCTCGGCCCCGGATGTGGAGGACATGCGCGAATACGGACCCATGAAGGCCCGATGCGAGGCGATCAACACGGAGGTGTTCGGCGAAGGCGCGATCAACGTGCGGCCGGGGCTGATCGTCGGCGCCGGCGACAACACCGACCGGTGGACCTACTGGCCGGTGCGGGTCGCGCGAGGGGGCGAGGTCATGGCGCCCAACTCACCGACCGACCCGGTCCAGAACATCGATGCGCGCGATCTGTCGGAGTGGATCGTGCGGCTGGTCGAGACGCCCGGCAACGCCGGCACCTACAACGCCACGGGCGAGGTGCAGCAGTTCGGCACGATGCTCGACGGGATCCGTGCCGCCCTCGACTCCGACGCGACCTTCACCTGGGTGCCCGCCGAGTTCATGACCGAGCACGGGGTGCGCCCGTGGGGTCACATGACGAATTGGGTACCGCCGGAGGGCGAGACGATCGGCATGAACCAGGTCTCGGTGGCCGCGGCGGTCGAGGCGGGCCTCACGTTCCGGCCCCTCGGCGACACGGCCCGCGAAACCGTCGAGTGGTGGAACTCGCTGCCGGAGGAACGGCGCGCCGAGCCCCGGGCGGGCCTGCCGGCCGACATGGAGGCGGAGATTCTGGCGGCCTGGGCACAACTTAGCTAGATTTCTAGCTAGAAACGCTCCAGACCACCCGGACACAACACATGCCCACTGTCAACGTCCACGAAGCCAAAACCAACCTGTCCCGCCTCCTGGCTCAAGTCGAAGCGGGGGAAGATGTCATCATCGCACGCAGGGGCCGGCCGGTTGCGCGTCTTGTGTCCTACAACCCGCGCGTCCGCCGGCAACCCGACATACTGAAGGGCAAGGTCGTCATTCCCGACAACTTCTTCGACCCGCTGCCGGAGAAGGAACTGAAGGCCTGGGAGGGCGAATAGCTTGCGGCTCCTCCTGGATTCGCATGCCTTCGTGTGGTGGATCGCCGACAGCGACAGACTGTCGGCCAGGGCGTACAGGCTGATCGCGGACGAGACTCACGAGATCTTCGTCAGTGCTGCCACTGCCTGGGAGCTCGCCACCAAATACCGGCTCGGGAAGCTGCCGCTGCCCGAGGAGGCGGCCTTCGACATGGCCGGAGCTATCGTCGGTCAGGGATTTCGGGAGCTGCCGATCACCGTCCAGGACGCGTCATTGGCGGGGCGTCTGCCGGGTCCCCATAGAGACCCATTCGACAGAATGCTGATGGCGCAGGCGGCCTCGCACGGCCTGATGCTGGTCTCGCGGGACGAGGTGTTCGACCAGTACGGCGTCAGCCGGGTTTGGTGAGCTTCAACAGCCCCAGGTCGCGAGTCGCCTCCACCAGCCGGATGAACTCGCCGCGGTAGCCGCGCGGGTCGCCGCCCTTGCCCTTCTCGGCCAGCGTCACCACGTCGTCCAGCGTAAGATCGCCCGCGTGCCCCGAATCGCGCAGCAGCATCCCGAAGCCCGCCACCGCCGCCGCGAACCGGAAATCCGTTGAAGGCGACCGCGTACGGTCGGCCACCGCCCGCTCCAGCAGCTTGCTGCGGGTGCCGTCGGGATCCTTGTAGCGGACCTTGACGTACATCAGCTCGTCGTCGAAGTCGCTTAGCGGCGGGTCGTCCGGCTGCGGTTGATATCTCAGTGCATCCACCTCCCCGCTCGGCACCTCGACCCCCGCGGGCACGACCTCGTAGAGCGCGGTGACCGTGTGCCCGGCCCCGAGTTCGCCCGCGTCCTTCGTGTCGTCGTTGAAGTCCTCGTCGGCGAGCAGGCGATTCTCGTAGCCGATCAGCCGATACCCGGCGGCCCGGGCCGGGTTGAACTCGACCTGGAGCTTCACGTCCCTGGCCAGCGTCAGAAGGGTTCCTCCCATCTCCTCCACAAGCACCTTGCGGGCCTCGAGAAGCCCGTCCACGTAGTGGAAGTTGCCGTTCCCGTGGTCGGCGATCTGCTCCATCTTCGAGTCCTTGAGATTCCCCGTGCCGAACCCGAGAACCGTGAGGAAGGTGCCGCTCTCACGCTCCTTCTCGATCAGGCGCACCATCTCGGCGTCGCTCGACGCGCCAACGTTGAAGTCGCCGTCCGTCGCCAGGATCACCCTGTTGTTCCCGCCGTCGATGTGGTGCTTGCGGGCCACGTCGTATGCCAGCCTCAGCCCGGCGCCGCCCGCGGTGCTGCCGCCTGCCCGCAGATCGTCGAGCGCCGCCAGGATCTCGCCCTTCCGGTCCCCCGGGGTCGACGGCAGAACGAGTCCCGCCGCGCCCGCGTACACCACGATCGCGACCCGGTCCTCCGGCCTCAGCTGGTCCACCAGCAGCCCGAAGGCCTTCTTGAGCAGGGGCAGCTTGTCCGGCGGCGTCATCGAGCCGGAAACATCGAGCAGGAACACGAGGTTGCCGGGCGGCAGGTCCGCGGTGTCGATCGACTCCGCGTGCAGTCCGATACGGACCAGGCGGTGGTCGCGCTTCCATGGCGCTTCCCACACCTCGGTTGTGACCGAGAACGGGTGATCGCCCGTCACGCTGCCCCAGTCGTACGGGAAGTAGTTGATCATCTCCTCGATGCGCACCGCGTCGATCGGTGGCCGGTCGCCGGACTGGATGAAACGGCGGATGTTCGCGTACGACGCGCGGTCCACGTCGATCGAGAAGGTGGACAGCGGGGACGCGCCGACGAGGCGGAAGTCGTTCTCCCGGATGTGCGCGTAGGACTCGGTGTTGAACTCCGGAGCTGCGGCGTACACGACCGCCACCGACAGGTCGGTCCGCGCGCGCTGCAGCGCCTCGGCCTGCGGCTGTCCCGCCCTGATCCTGAGCTCGTCCAACTGCACCGCCGCCTGCCGCAGCACGACGTTCAGCACGGCCGTCTGGCCCGGTACCACCGCGACCTGCAATCGTTGCGCCGCGTAGCCAACCATCTCGATCGTCACGGTTCGCTCGCCGGCCGGCACGCCCTGCAGCGCGTAGCGTCCGGCGTCATTGGTCAGCGCCAGGTGCCCGGTTCCCTCAACCGCCACCACCGCGCCCGCGAGCGGCTGTCCGGAACTCGCTTCGGCGACCTGCCCCACAATGCTGCCGGTCTGCGCATGGGCGGCAAGCGGTACCAGCCCCAGCGCGAGGGCGGTGACGACTCCGGCGAGCGGTTTCCGGGCAGCGGTTATGAAGGATCGCATCGGTCGGACCTCGGTACTTGAGGGTAGGACTTGTTAATAGGACACCCTGAACGGGGAAAAGTTGCTCAGCCGCGCTTGCGCTCCCTGTACCCCGCGTGATCCGGCAGATGCTTCGTGTGCCGCCTGATCACCTCGGCCGAGAGGTCGTCGAAGTGCCGCTCGACCAGCGCGGCCGCCACGCGGGGATGCACCTTCGACAGGTCGCTGATCACCCATCCGACCCCGGTCTGGACGAACCTCGCCCGCTCGGTGACCAGCACGCCTATCGTCTCTGCGATCAGCGGGTGGTATTCGCTGTCCCGGGCCACGGCCCGAAACGGCACGATCGAGGACCGGCGCTGCCAGAGGTCGGCGGCGGTGCGCCACCCCGCGATCCGCTCCGCCACGGCTGCGCCCCCGCGCACGATAAGGGGACCCAGGACGCGCACGCTGGACCAGTCGGTGGTGGACCAGTCGAAGAAGACGCGGTCCGCGAAGAGCTGCTCGGCCGTCGTCAACAACGTCGCTTCGTCCACGCGCCGGATCAGATGCTTCTGGATGTACAGCGTACTGGCGAACTTGTCCTCCGCGTGGCCCTCCCGGATCAGCCGGTCGGCCAGGCGGAGCTGATCGGCCTCGGGCAGGCGCTGCAGTTCGTGAGCACGTCTCCATTCGCCCACGATCCGGGCGACGACCGGGGTCTTCACGCCGCGGTAGGGGATCACGTGCTTCAGGTAGTTCTCGAACCACGCCTTGGTGCGCGGGTCGGCAACCGCGCGCAGGCGCTGCTGCAGGTCGCGGACCAGGCCCGCTTCGTCAAACCGCATCACCGTGCCGGCGTCTTGCCGCCCGTCTCGAAGAACCCGTAGTGCTCCAACATGAAGTCCCGGATGACCCGAGCGGCCTTCGTCGCGTAGACGAACCGGTTGTCGGGCGTGTCGCGCACGCCGCGGTAGTGATGCTCGATCTGAATGCCGCTGACCACTTCCGCGTCGTAGAACGATCCGTACTCGCGCGTGTTGTATCCGCCGCGGAAATACGGGGCATCGCCGGGCCCGGGCGCCGTCGGACTGGGCACGGACGGGATCTCCTCCTCCGCGAACAGGCCCCCGAGGGACGTCGGTCCCCGCAGCAGGTGCGAGAACGGGATGGGAGAAGTGCGGCCCAGATCCCGGATGCTCGTCTCGGCGACCACCGCGAGCGAGTTGAGGGAGGCGTCGGGCCGGTTCAGCTCCTCCGAAGTCAGGAGATACCCCAGTTCGAGACGCTCGATGTCGTGGCCGTGACCATGGATGTCGAAGTACATGCCGTTGTCGTAGTCCGCGGCGACGGTGGTCCGCGCGACCTTGATCCACTCGTGGAACTCCTCCCACGCCAGTTCGGCATACGGGTTGTCCTGGGCCGCCTCGACGATTTCGCGGTTGGCGTCCAGCTTGCTGCGGTGCAAGTGGGAGTAGACGACGTGCGGAGCCTGTCCCGTCAGGTCGATCAGCGCCTGCCGCATGGCCACGGTCAGCTCGAGCGAGTTCGTGTCGTTGCGGACGACACCGTAGCTGCGGTCGGGGATCTCGGTCGGCGTCACCCTGCCGCCGTGCGACGATGACAGGATCACGGGCAGGGTGCCCGGGATGTACTCCACGTAGTCTCTGCGCCCGTAGTAGCTCTGACCGGGCCTGTAGTCGCTGATCCTCGGGGGGACGTAGACCTCGAGCTGGGCGGTGCCGCTCACGCCGCCGATCGTGGCGGTGACGGTGGCGGTGCCAGCCGCGATGGCCGAGGCGAACCCTGCGTCCGTGATGGTCGCGACCGCGGGCCTGTCGATCGACCACCGCGCCGTGCCGGCAACCAGGAAGCCGTCGGCGTCGCGCGCGGTCGCGGTGAAGGTCGCGCCGTCGCCCATGCCGACCAGCAGCATTCCTGCGGGCTCGATGTCGACGGTGGCGACGTCCCGCGCGGCGACTGCGGTTTCGCTCCCACAACCGAGCATGTTCAGGACGAGCAGTCCACAAGCAGCCAGCCGCGCCCCCACCGCCAACCGCGTCCCTGCCACGAACCCCGTCCCGCTGCGGTGCCCGACCTCGATCATCGCGCTACTCCGGCAGACCGAACGCGATCAGCGTTCCGCCATCGGGCCCGCCCGTCGCGATCACCACGAGTTGACGCCCCGCTCGCGTGCGGAAGGTCATCGGGTTCGCGTAGCCGCGTGCCGGCAGCCGACCCTCCCACAGGACCTCACCGCCGGCCGCGTCGAACGCATACATCACGTCCGACCCTCCGGTGAGGAACACCAGCCCGCTTGCGGTCGCAAAGGGGCCGGGCGGACCGACCACGCCCAGGCGCGGCGGCAGCGCCACGCCCGCCAGCGCGGGGTCGCTCCGCACCTCGGGCCGCTCGCCCACGGGCTCCTGCCAGAGGATCTCGCCGGCGTTCATGTCGATCGCGGTCACCGTGCCCCACGGCGGGTTGATGATGGGCACGTTGCCGATTCGCAGGGTGCGGGGCGCCCCGCGGTCAATGGCGTAGTCGGCGACCGTCGTCTCGGGATCGGCCGGCCCGATCGTGAGGAGGCTCGGGTCTTCGGACGACTTGACGAAGAGGACGCCCGTGCCGGGATCGACGGCCGCACCGCCCCAGTTCCCGCCCCCGAGGATTCCAGGCATCGTGATGGTGCCCTCCAGGGACGGGGGCTCGAACAGCGGCCCGAACCGGTATCCCGCCGTCAGGGCCTCGGCCTGGCTGCGCAGCTCGGGGGTCAGGTCGATCAGGTCGTCGGGTGTGAATCCCTGCCGTGCGAATGGGGGAGGGCGGGTAGGGAAG
>CAZRQE010000002.1:0-5760 GCA_964602175.1 uncultured Gemmatimonadaceae bacterium
ATCCAGGAGGAAGCGGCCCGCGGAGCCGAGCAGGTTGGCACGGTTGGCCCAGCGGCCGCCGGGACCACAGGTCATGGCCAGATCCCGTCGCGATGCCGACATGGCCGGTACCGGCGTGAGGTCGTAGGCCGGACTCAGCCGCCAGTCGCGCCCGTGCGCCACGATCGCGTGATTGCGCGGGTGGTCGTCCAGGTTCGATATCGCCGCGTTGAAGCACATGCGCCCGAAGAGTTCGCGCAGGTCCTCGCGCGGATTCGAGCTCACGCGCCGGATCTCGTCGGCGAGCGCGAGGTACGACCAGCGCCGCCGGTCGGTGACGTGGTCGTCGGCCCGGAGCAGGGTGAGCGCGCTGACCATGCGGCAGCGCAGGTAGCCTCCGTCCCGCCATTCGCGGTCGAAGCGCCGCACCAGCAGGGCGTCGCGGTTGCCGATGCGCTCAATCCGGCTGGTGGCGGCGTTCAGTCCGCACGCCCGGGCGAGCTGCAGCATCGCGTGTTCGACAAGGGGATCGTTCCACCGGTCCTCGCTGCGGCCGAACTTGGCCACCCAGAGCGCGCCACCCTTCTCGACGACGGCCTTCGGGCGCGCGCCGCCCATCGACGTGCCCTCGAGGAGGAGCTCACGGGCCCGGCCGGCCAGCGACACGCGCCGGCCGCGTTCCCCGGCGAGCACCGCATCGGCGGCGGCCTGAAGCTCGGCCAGGTCGATGAACTGGTTGAAGGCTGGCCTGGGGTCGGGTGGTTCCACGCTGCCCTGGAACCCGAGGGCGCCGGCGCGGTCGTCGGGTCCCTCGATCAGGTAGTCGAACTCCTCCAGCTGCACTCGGCCGAAGCGTCGTTCGATGAGCAGGCGTCCCCAGTGGTCCGGCATGGAGTCCCTGATCGCGCCGAAGAACCCGTCCATGCGGGTGGTCCGGTACACGCGCTCCGAAAGACGCAGTTCGACCGGGTCCAGTTCGACCGCGTCGGAACGGCTCAGGTAGCTGCGCCCGTAGACGAACTCGCCCATGGGGACACCGTCGGGCGTTGCCGACACGCGAAAGCGGCCGGCGACCACGAAGTCGGTGGTGTCCGGCAGGACGACGAAGACAAAGCACTCGCGCTCAGAAGTCATTGTCGAGCTGGTGGCGGCGGGGGGCCTGTTTCGGCCGCCGGGCGCTCTCGAGGATCTTGCCCTCTTCGTCGCGGTCAGGGTTCGCCAGGTCTTCCGCCTCGCCCAGCAACCCCAGCGACCACAACGCGCCGAAGTAGGCGGCGGCCGACGCGCCGGGTTTTCCCCGTTCGAGGCCGGCGATAGTCAGCCGGGAGACACCCAGCCGGTCGGCGACATCCTGGACTCGGAGCCGGCGCCGCAGGCGGGCGGTGCGCAGGTTGCGGCCGAGGCGCCTGAGTGCCCGCTCGACTTCGGCGGGGGGCGTCTGATTGATGGTGCTGCGGTTTGGCATGGTCAGTTCAGTATATATGAATCGGATATATGTATAATATATAGCTCAAATAGGTGCCGGGTTGCGTATCAGTCAAATGACTGGTATCATACTAGTCATATGAAATATCGGAGTCCGATTTGAACGCCCTCGCCGCCTACGCTCACCCCGGCCGCCTGCCTGCGACTGCCTCGCGCAGGCTTGCCCGGCTCCTGGACCTGGACGAACCGGAACAGCTGGACGAACTGGCGTTCGCAAGAATGGTTGCCGAGGGGTTGCCGGTCAGTGCCGTGAATGCACTTGGCGAACTCGTCGGACGGGCTCGAATCGAGGGGAAGGTCGCTTCGGAGGCCACGCTTCATCGGCACAGAAAAAGCGGTCGGACCCTTTCCCGGTCCCATAGCGAGAGGCTCTACGACATGGCGCGGGTGCTCGATGCGATCGGAACCGCGTTTCACGGCGACGTCCCCCGGATCCGCGACTTCCTGTTTCGTCCCCACCCGTTGCTGGGCGGCGAATCTCCTCTCGAACTGGCGCTTTCTTCCTCGCCCGGAGCCGACGCCGTACTGAATCTGGTCTGGCGGGCCGAGGCCGGCGTCGCCGTTTGACCGCTCGGCATCGCCTCACGGAATCGCTCGCCGCATATCGAATCGGTGATTCGAAGGGTCGATGGCCCGTCTTCAGCGCCGAGGGTGCCCGACGGGTCTCGGGGCGCTGGCACGATGTGGGCGACGAGGTCATACACGCGTCGGAGCGTTACTCCACGGCCATGCTCGAGACACTGGTCCGGTGGAACGGTCCTCCGCCGGGAAACCAGCACTTCGTCAGGATCGAGGTTCCGGCGGGTACGGGCTGCGAGACCGTCGATGTCGATTCGCTACCAGGCTGGCAGCTTCCGGACAGTCCGTCGGCCCGGAGGTTCGGCCACCAATGGTACGCCGGCGGTCGCAGCCTTATCCTGATCGTGCCCTCCGTCGTCGTTCGGCTGGAGCGGAACATCATCATCAATGCGAATCACCCGGAGTTTCCACGATTGACACTCGGCCCCGCGAGACCGGTGTGGTGGGACGAACGGCTGTTCACTTGATCTGTCGGGCTGCCGGCTCGCGGCCACCCCGCGTCCGCGCGCCCTCACCTCAGCAGGAGATCGCGATGTCCACCCTGCGACGTTTGACGTGCCTGATCCTTGCGGCCGGGTTCACCGCCCCAGTTGTCGCCAGCGCCCTCTCGGCCCAGCAGCTCGGCCCCGAGCAGCTCGAGGGTCTGCGCTTCCGCCACATCGGCCCGGTCGGAAACCGGGTGGCGTCGGCGGCGGGCGTGCCCGGCGATCGTACCACGTACTTCGCGGGTGCGGCGAGCGGCGGGATCTGGCGCACCACCGACGCGGGCCTCAACTGGGAGCCCGTATTCGACGAGCAGCCGGTGCACTCGATCGGCGCGCTGGCGGTGTCGCCCACGGACCCGGCGATCGTGTGGGCCGGGACCGGCGAGAGCTCGATCCGCTCGAACGTGTCGATCGGCAACGGGGTGTGGAAGTCGACGGACGGCGGGGATTCCTGGACGCACATGGGGCTGGAGGGGACGGGGCGCGTGGGCAGGATCATCGTGCATCCGCGCGACCCGGATGTCGTGTACGTGGCGGCGATCGGGCACGCCTACGGCCCGTCGGGGCAGCGGGGCGTCTTCCGCACGACCGATGGCGGCGAGAGCTGGGACCGCGTGCTCTTCGTCGACGAGCACACCGGCGCCTACGAGATGGTCATGGACCCGCACAACGCGCGGAAGATCGTGGCCACGACCTGGGATCTGGACCTCAAGACCTGGAAGCGGGACAGCGGCGGCCCCGGCAGCGGCCTCCACGTCACCATGGACGGCGGCGACACGTGGCGCCGGCTGGTGGGGAACGGCCTCCCCACGCGGCGGATCGGCAAGATCGCCGTCTGCATGTCGGCGGGCGACTCGGACCGGATCTACGCGCTGATCGAGACCGGTGACGGCGTCCCCATCGACGGCGAGGAGACCGACAGCGGGGAACTATGGCGCACCGACGACGGCGGTGAGACCTGGGATCTGACCTCGTACAGCCACGACCTGGCCACGCGGCAGGCCTACTACACGCGCTGCGGGGTCGCGCCCGACGACCGCGACGAGATCTACTTCCTGTCGTCCTCGTTCAGCTGGAGCACGAACGGCGGCGAGTCCCACCAGACGGCGCGGTACCTCGCGGGCGGGAACACGGGACCGGGCTGGGATCACCACGACATCTGGATCGATCCGCTCGACGGGGCCCGCATCGCGGTCGCGCACGACGGCGGCTTCTCGATCAGCGAGAACCGAGGGCGCTCGTGGTACCGGGTACAGTTGCCGATTGCGCAGATGTACCATGTGACCGCCGACAATGCGATCCCCTACAACGTGCTCGGCAACCGGCAGGACGGGCCCTCGTTCCGGGGGCCGTCGAACTCGCGGCTCGCGGGGCTGTTCGCGAGCGGGCGGATTCCGCGCGGGGACTGGCGGGGAGTGGGCGGCGGCGAAAGCGGCTTCGCGACCGCCGACCCGACGGATCCCAACATCGTGTGGTCGAGCGCGTCGGGCGCCGGAGCGGCCGGCGGGATCGTGGTGCGGCACGACGTGGCGCGCGGCCAGTTCCGCCAGGTCGAGGTGTGGCCGATGTCGACGCTGGGCTGGCCGGCCGAGGACATGCGCTACCGCTTCCAGTGGACCTTCCCGCTCCTGATCTCGCCCCACGACAACAACACGATCTACGTCACCAGCCAGCACGTGCACCGGACCCGCAACGGCGGCCAGAGCTGGGATGTGATCAGCCCGGACCTGTCCACCAACGACAAGTCGCGGCAGACGATTTCGGGCGGCCTCACGCCCGACAACATCGGCGTCGAGTTCTGCTGCGTGATCTATGCGTTCGACGAGTCGCCGCTGCAGCAGGGCGTCTTCTGGGCCGGCACAAACGACGGGCTCATGCACGTCAGCCGCGACGACGGCGCCACCTGGACCGACGTGACCGCCAACATCCCGGACCTGCCGCCCGACGGCGTGGTGCGCAGCGTCGACGCGTCGCGCTGGGACGTGGCCAAGGCGTACATCACGATCGAGCACCACCAGGTGGGCGACTTCGAGGCGCGGGCGTACCGCACGGACGACTTCGGGGCGAGCTGGACGCAAATCACGGATGGCGTGGACAACGACCCGGTCGACTACACCCGCTACCTGCTGGAAGACCCTGTGCGGCCGGGGCTGCTGTACCTGGGTACCGAGAGTTTCCTCTACATCAGCTACGATGACGGGGACAGTTGGCGCCGGTTCATGCCGGGACTGCCGCCGACGCCCTACTACGGCCTCTTTATCCAGGAACACTTCAACGACCTCGTCGCCGGCACGTACGGACGCGGCTACTGGATCCTCGACGACCTCGGCCCCGTCCAGCAGCTCACGCCCGAGATCGCTGCCGCCGACGCGCACCTCTTCCGGCCGCGCGACACCTACCGGCTGCTTCCGATCACGGAGCCGTCGACGATGCTGGGGGACTGGTCGGACGGTGAGAATCCGCCGGCGGGCGCGGCGATCAGCTACTGGCTGGGCGATGGCGGGGGTGAGGATGGTGGCCGAGAGGTCAAGATCCGTGTGGACAACGCCGAGGGCGAGCCGGTGAAAACCCTGGAAGGTACGGCTCATGGGGGCTTCAACCGCGTATGGTGGGATCTGACCGGCAAGCCGCCGGCCGAGATCAGGATGCGCACGAAGCCCCTCTACTCAGACTGGTTCCCGATGCCGGACGTGGGCTACCGCGTGGCCGGTGGAGGCTTCTTCGGGGTGCGGGGTCCGCTGCAGCCGCCGGGCGACTATACCATCACGCTGCTCGTGGATGGGGCCGAGGTAGGCAGCGAGGCACTCACGGTCGTCAAGGATCCCAACTCCGAGGGCACGCTGGCCGACATCGACGCCCAGTTCGCGATGGTCCAGGAGCTGATGGCCGACCGGAATCGCGCGGCCGACATGGTCAACCGGATCGAGCTCCTGCGGCGCCAGATCCACGACCTGCGGCCGGTGCTGGAGGAGCGGGGCGATGCGGTCGATGTGATCGAGGCCGGCGAAGCGCTGGAATCGCGCCTGATCGAGGTCGAGAGCGAACTGATCCAGCTCAAGGACACCGGCAGCGACGGGGTACGCTGGCCGTCCATGATCGTGGGGCGCCTGCGCTACCTGCAGGATGTCGTGTCGGTTGCGGACTTCCCGCCCCCGGACCAGCACCGCGAGGTCGCCGGGGTTCTGCGCGAGCAGCTGGAGGAGGTGGAGAGGGCGCTGGAGGCCGTGCTGGC
>CAZRQE010000003.1:0-10330 GCA_964602175.1 uncultured Gemmatimonadaceae bacterium
TCAGGTCCGGCTTTCCCGCTTTCGCAGTTCGTTCCAGCAGGGTCCAGCACGCTGGCAGGAAGCGCAGATCGTGCAGTCCTAGTTAGACTTAGACGATTTCCTGCCGGGATTCAGGCCTCTGACGATCCGCCCGTCCGGCGACCAGCGCAGCCCGCTGGGGGATTCGGTGACCTGGGTGAGCGTCGCGGTCTCACCCGTGTCCATCCAGCGCAGGTGGATCTGGCCGCCGGCGGTGTAGGCGATGCGCGTGCCGTCCGGGGACCAGCGCGGCGAGCCGCCTTCGCCCAGGCGCCGGTGGTCCGAGCCGTCGGCGCCGATGATCCAGAGTTCGGAGCGCTTGCGGTCGCGCATGATGTCCATCGAGGTGCGGATGTACACGACCTGGCTCCCGTCGGGCGAGATCTGCGGGTCGGCCGCATACTCGAGCTGGAAGACGTCCATGGGCTCGAAGGGGGACTGGGCGTGGAGGGGGGCGGGTGCGGCCGTGGCGGTCGCGGCAACGAGGCCAGCAACGAGAACGGTGCGGTTGATCATGGCATTACTGTGGCTCGGGAATCGGGAGGAGTGTCCCAAGGTTCCCCACAAACGCGTGGCGGGCAACCAGGGGGACTGCGAATCAACGCGCCCGGTACGCCTCGCCTCGGCTGCGCACCCGCACCGCCAGAATCACCAACTCCCCGTGCAGCACTTCATATACGACCCGGTATTGCCCTACGCGAATGCGGCGCAGCCCTCGCAGTTCTCCCTTCAGCGCGGTCCCCGTGAGGGGCTGGTCGCCAAGTCCGTCGATCGCCCGCACGATGCGAACCCGATCGGTGCGCGGGATCCGGGCCAGCTCCTTGGCGGCGCTGCGCTTAATCCGAATCGAGTAGCTCACGCCTGACTTCGTCCCAATCGAGAACGGGATCCGAGGGATCGCGAAGTCGCTCCAGGGCTACGGCGATGTCGTCGTAGTCAGCCAGATAGCGCTCCAACGCCTCGCGGACGACCTGCGCACGGCTTCGCCTGAGTTGCGCCGCAGCCTCATCCAGCGCGTCGATAACCGGCTGCGGTACTCTTGCGGTAATCTGGCTCATGGTGCTTTCCATGGTACAATCAATGTAATCGCGATTGATGTCAAGTGATGTAATGGACATCAACGGTGCGGTCGAAAGATGACGGTGTCAAGTGGATGGTCCCGTCTCGCAGCGATTGCCCCATGGCGTTACGATGCTGCCAAAGTCAGCCAGACACCTGTCGATCCAGGATCCGATTGATGAACACAGCAATGAAATGGCCGGTCTCCATCCGAATGGCCTCAGCCGCCGCCGCACTGCTAGCACTTCTTGCCAGCACCCCCGCCTCCGCCCAGCAGCACGACTACCCCGACCCCTTCCCGGGCGGCTACCCGAACCTCTCGGGTAGCAGCGGCGCGGGCAGAATGTACATGGAGAGCTACTTCCCGCCGCCGGTCACAGCGTCGCCCACCTACCCGGCGTGGTCGCCTGACGGCGGGTCGATCGCGTTCGCGTACCAGGGGCGCATCTGGGTGGTGCCGGTCGAGGGCGGCACCGCGCGCCAGGTAACGAGCGGGCCGGGGTACCACTCGCAGCCGAGCTGGTCGCCCGACGGCGCCCACATCGCGTACGCGGCCGACATCGACCGCAACTTCGACATCTTCGTCGTCGAGGTGGGAGCGGGCGGAAGCGGGGCGGCCGCCGAGCCGCGCCGCCTCACCACGCACCCGTTCCTGGACCTGCGTCCCCGCTGGTCGCCCGACGGCGGCCGCATCCTCTTCACCACCGAGCGCGACGGCACCTTCGACCTCTGGGCCTACGACATGGAGCGCGGCGAGGCCGAGGCCGTAATCGCCGACGCGCAGGCCAACGACATGGCCGGGGACTGGGTCGGCAGCACCGGGGACATCGTGTTCGTGTCCAGGCGGGGCGAGGCCGCGCTCGGCTCCGGTTCCCTCTGGAGATGGCGTTCCGGCACCGGCGAGGCCGAACTCCTCCTGCGCATCGAGACCAACTACCAGGCGGCGCCGGTCGTCGCCCCGCATGGGGGCATCGTCTCCTACATCACAGACTCCTCCGGCAACAACGACATCTACGCCGTCCCCAGCGAGAGATCGCCCCGGGGCATCCAGCCCGTGCGGCTCACGCACACGCGCACCGACGAATACTTCCCGTCGTGGTCGCCCGATGGCGAGCACATCGTATACGCGCGCAACGGCGGCACCGACGACCAGCCGCGCACCATCGACAACGGGATGGGATTCGGGCTGTACGTCGTGACTCGGGGCGGCGGCGCGCCCAGGCGGGTGCGGATCGACGACTACGCGTGGTCCGAACCGACCGGCCAGGTGCGGGTGCGCGTCACGGATTCCGCCGGCGAACTGCTGCCGTCGCGCATCTACCTGACCGGTGCCGACGGGCGGGCGTACTTCCCCCACAGCAGCTATCCGCGGGTGGTCAGCGTCACCGAGGACTACTACTTCCACTCCGACGGTAGCTTCACGGCGACGCTGCCGGTGGGCGAGGCCAGCCTGGAGGCCTGGCGGGGCTTCGAGTACGAGCCCGTTGCGCGCACGGTCGATGTGCGGGCGGGCGAGCACACGGTCGTCGAGATCCAGCTCGACCGCTGGATCGACATGGCGGCGGACGGCTGGTATTCGGGCGACAACCACATCCATCCCAACTACGGCGGCCACTACTTCGTCACGCCCGAGGACCTCCGGAACAAGGCCCACGCCGAGGACCTGAACGTGGCCAACGGCATGATCGCCAACTACTGGGGCAACAGCCGCGTCGAGGACCTGGAGCACTTCCTCGGGCACCCGCATCCGCACGGCGGGCCGCGGACCATCGTCTACTACAACGAGGAGTACCGGCCGAGCTTCTTCGCGCACCTCTCGCTCCTGAACCTGGTCGAGCTGATCACGCCGTTCTACATCGGCTCGGTGGGGACCGCGCACCATGCCCTCTACCCCGACAATGCGTCGGTGCTTCGCAGAGTGCATGAGCAGGGCGGCATTGGCGGTTACGTCCACCCCTTCGGGCTCCGGCATCGGGATCCGGACGCGGCGGGGGCGGGAAGCGCGCGCGAGCTGCCCGTCGACGCGGTTCTCGGCCTGGCCGACTTTGTGGATGTGGCGTGTATCTGGAGCGACGAGCTCGGGACGGCCGAGGTATGGTACCGCCTCCTCAACACGGGTTCGCGCATTCCGGGGACCGCCGGCACGGACGTGATGTCGGACATCTGGCGGCACCCCGCGGTGGGCACGACGCGGACGTATGTCTACACCGGCGAGGATCACCTGCACTACGACGCGTGGGCGGACGCGATGGCGGCGGGACGGGCGTTCGTGACGAGCGGGCCGATCATGACGCTGGAGGTGTCGGGGCCGGCGGGCGGCGAGGGTGACGGCTCTCCCAAGGGGATGGGCGAGGAGCTGGCGGTGTCGCGCGGCGACGTCGTCACGGTGCGGGCGACGGCGCGGTCGCTGTTTGTCATGCACGGGCTGGAGATCGTGCAGAATGGGCGGATCGTGCACAGGGTGGAGGCCGCGGGCGACGGGCGGTCGATCGACGCCGAACTGGAGATCCCGGTCGAGGGCAGCGGGTGGATCGCGGCGCGGGCGCTGGGACCGGCGCAGCACGGTGCCATGGACAGCTACCTGTTCGCGCACACCAACCCGGTCTTCGTCATCGCCGACGGCGAGCCGATCCGGTCGCGGGACGACGCGGCGTTCTTCGTGCGCTGGATCGACCAGGTGCTGGACGAGCTGCGTGGGATGGACCGCTGGGACGATCCGGCGCACAAGGCGGAGGTTCTGGCCACGTTCGAGGAGGGGCGGCGGCTGTACCAGGCCCAGGTGGATGCGCTGGGGGGAGGCGGGAGGTAGGGCTATCCCTCGACGTGCTCCAGGAACGCCCGTATCTCCGGCACCATGACGGCCGGATCGAGAATCGCCGCGGTCTCCGCACCCGGGATTTCGCGCACCGTCCAGCCCATCGCCTCCAGCGTTGGCCGAGCTTCGCGCAACCGCTCCACCAGACGTAGCGGGATGCCCGCGACCGAACTCTCGGCATTCGCGCCAATCAGCGCGATGCGGGGACACGTGATGGCGGCCGCAATCTCGACTTCGGGCCAATCCTGCATGGCGGCATAGAATGTGCGCCACTGCGCGTACTGGTCGGCATTGCGCAGGATGACCATGGCGTGGGGCGGAGGCTCAGCGAGCTGCATTTCGACGCCGCGCAGCAGGTCGGCGTACGGTGCGCCGAGCGGCGGCCAGGTCCCGCAGATCAGCGCCGATACCCGGTCCGAGCGCGACGCCAGCAGGAGGCCGTTGATCGCGCCCCAGAGGTGGCCGCAATAGGCGAAGCGGTCGAACCCGGCCGCGTCCGCGACGGACAGGAGGTCGGAATACACTCGGTCGGGGGTCATCTCGGCGGGCGCGGGGACCATCGTCCTGCCGACGTTGGGGTAATCGACCAGCAGGACACGGTAGCGATCGGCAAGGCAGCTCAGGAAGCCGTCTTTCACTGCAGCCTGCTCCCGGCCAAAGATCTCGGCGTAGGAGGCCATGAGGGGGAAGCCGAGGAAAAGGGGAACGCCGTTTTCGTGTCCGTGCACCTCGAAATGGATGAGGTGCTCGTCTGCGGTGCCGCAGTTCACGAGCACGGTTCCGGCGGTGAAGGTGACCGAAGTACGGATGAAGTCGCGTCGGTTCATGAGCGGGACAGGGAAGCAACGGGGAGCTTGGCCGATTCAGCCATTCTAACGCCCCAACTTCCGCTGACGTTAGTCGTCCAGCCAACCGGTGCCCCACGACACACGCCCGAACGACTCAGAATCGACCCTTGCAAGACCCCGCGTTCAAAATGGTCTTCTGCCATCCTGCGGCGATTGAGAGGTTGGTCCGTGGGTACGCTTCCGAGCATGCCGACAGGATTGATTTCTCGACGCTGGAGAAACTGGACGCTGAACTGGTGGGCGAAGCGCTGGTGCGGCGCTACCCCGACATGCTGTGGATCGCCCGCCCCCACGAGGGCCGCGGTCGGGTCGTAATCCTGCTGGAGTTCCAAAGCGCTCAGGATCGACTAATGGCCCTCCGTGTGGCCGTCTACCAACTCTTGACCGTGCAGCAACTGCTGCGGCGCCAGGGATCCTTGGGCTCGGATCCTTCGCTGGAGGTCCTGTCGTTCGTGGTCCATCACGGCGAGGAACGCTGGACCGCGGCCACGAGGCTGCGGAAGCTCTTCCCGAGGTGGGTTCCGGGCGACTACAGGGTGATCTCCCGAGGCACGGCCGGATTCCAGGGCGACCTGGCCCAGACGATTCTGCAGCTGGAGCGGGATCGATCCGTCGAAGGCACCATCGCAGTGCTCGCAGAGCTGAGACGGATTGCTGATGAGACCGGCAGCGACTACGGCCACCTGATGGCCGAGTGTGTGGGGGAAATGCTAGTTTTGACGAAACGGATCACAAGAGCGCAGTTACGGGAGGTGAGGACGATGGCACAGGTAGACACTGCGTATCAGCGGAGCCTTGAGGAGTTTGGGCAGAAGCGGTTTCGCCAGGGGCGTGATGAGGGACAGGCCGCGATGTTAGACGAGTTGGTCCGCGAGAAGTTCGGTCCCGAAGCGGCCCAACAGGTGTCTCGACTAGTCGAGCAGACGTCGGGCGCCGAGCGCATGTCGGTAGTCGTGAGGGCAGTGTTGGAGTCTGCCGCCGCCGAAGAGCTTCTGGCTCGAATGCGGACACTCTGACCCGCCACGAAGTGGCTGGTCACCCAATTCGAGTGTTTTGGGGCGGGCAACCATCGGTAGCAGTAGTTCAGCCCGGGCTTTCGGCGTCCCCGGCCTCTGAGTCCCCGCCCAACTCTGCCAGCAACTGGCGAACGACTTCGAGCACGAACTCGGGAGTCTCGTAGGGGTAGTTGTGGCCCGTGCCGGGTGGTGTGTGGATGAGCCGCGTGTCGCTCGAGACCTCCAGATACCGCACGCGTACGCGCTCGAAGAAGTTGACCGCCCTGGCTGCGGCCTCCGGCTCCATCCCCAGTGGCTCGACAATCCCGGTCGCGTCCTCGTCCGGGATCACGACCAGAACGGGCAGGTCGCCGAGTTCACCGTCGTAGACCACGAGGTCCGGCGCGGCCGCCGATACGAAGTCCGCGCTGAACTCCTGGAAGATCGAGGCCGTCGCAAACGACGCCGCGGGGCGCCGCGCGTTGGCCGCCATCGCTTCCCCCACGTCGGCCAGGAGAGCACGCTGTTTGCGCAGCACCTCGCCGATCTCGCCCTCGGTTTCGGCCATTGCCAGTTCCGGATTGGTCCACCCGCCGAAGATCTTGTCGAGACCCTGCCGCTCGGCATCTAGTACCAGACCGTCCAGGGCCGCGGCACCGTACGCCGGCGCGTAGATGAAGGCGTCGGGCGGCGAGGCGTCGAGAAGCACGACAGCCGCCGTGCGCTTCGGGTACCGGCGGGCGAAGTTCGCAGCCAGCAGTCCGCCGTAGGAGTGTCCGGCCAGAACGAACGGGCCCTCCTCTCCGGCTTCTTCCAGCAAGGTCGCGAGTTCGACGGCTTCGGTCGCGGTGCGCCGCGGGAAGGGGCCTGGATCGCTCCACCCGGTGCCGGGACGGTCGAAGATGACCGAGCGCGTCTGGTCACGGATCGCCGCGTGCAAGTGATGCAGCGCCAGCCCCTGCGCATGCCCGCCCGGGATCCAGATGACCGTCGGCCCGCTGCCGGCCTCTCCCTCGGCGAGGATGTGCATCCGGTAACCACCGACATCGACCAGGGTGCCAGGAGGCGGGTGCGCATCGGCCAGGCGGCGGATCTCGATCATGGACATGGCGGCAGCGATCAGGACAAACATCGAGAAAGCACCGACGAGCACCCCGACAAGGCGCGCCCGTCCCATTGGCTGCCCCGCCTGGACGTGACGCGAGCAGACCAGGAGGATGACGCTGATCGCGGCAATTGCCAAACCGATGACGACACCACCCCACGGGTGCGAAAGCAGTGGGTATAGTGGGGCTGGCATGACAGGGCTGAAGCTGAGGTGCGACGGTGCGCCGCGCCAGCCGGTACAGGGTTCGCGTCAACCGCGACGGGACGGCTACCATAGGGAGTTGCCGCCCCTGCCCCGTATACCCGTGAGGAAGTCATGCGACCCCTTGTTGCCACGCTGGAGGCGCCCGCCGTTGCGCGCTCCCTCGGCCCGTTGCCAAAGCCCTTGCTCGCGGCGGTCCTGTTCGCAGCCACAGCGACCGTGCCCGCCACCGCCCAGTCCCCTGTCCTCGAAGCCTTCCGCGCCCAGATCGAGCTCGAATCCGTGGGGAGCCCCCGCATCTCGCCGAACGGAAGCATGATCGCGTTTTCGGTGACGACGACCGACTGGGAGGCCAACCGCTTCGACCAGGAGATCTGGCTGGTGATCAGGGACCAAGAGCCCTTCCAGCTCACCCGCACCGAACCGGGAAGCAGTACGGGGCACCGGTGGTCGCCCGACGGATCCCGGCTGGGCTTCATCGCCGACCGGGGCGAGGGCGCGCAGGTCTACGTCATCCGTCCGGAGGGCGGGGAGGCCGAGCAAGTCACCTCCCACGACGGTGGGATCAGCGCCTTCCAGTTCTCTCCCGACGGCACCCGGATCGCCTTCGCGGCCACCGATCCGGCACCCGACAACTTCGAAGAGCGCGAAGAAAGCTACGGCGACTACGCGGTCGAGGACGCGGACTTCCGCATGACCCACCTCTGGGTGACGGACGCACACGCAAGGGGCGAACCTCGCCGGCTGACGGGAGGGGACGGCTACACGATCGGCGGCGGCTTCGGCGGCAGTGCGTTCGAATGGTCGCCCGACGGTCAAGAAATCGCGTTCGGCCACACGCCCACGCCACAGGTCAACTCGTTCCCGCACGCTGACATTTCCGTCGTCGACGTGGGCGAGGGAACGGTTCGGACGCTGGTCGCGGAAGCCAGCTCCGAGCGCAGCCCGATGTGGTCACCGGACGGCTCACGCATCCTCTATTCCACCACCGCGGGCGCCAACCCGTTCTATGGAAACACGGAACTCGCCGTGATCGCGGCAGGCGGTGGCGAGCCGCGCATCCTGACCGCCGGTTTCGACGAGAACCCGGCGCCTGTGGCCTGGACGGACGAGGGCGTCTTCTTCGTCGCGTCGCAGCGCACCGCGCGCCACCTCTTCGTGCTCGATCCCGAGTCGGGCGAGGTGTCGCTCGAGGCGGACACCCCCGAGATGATCATGACGGCCGACCTCTCGAGCGACGGCTCCGTGATGGCGCTGCAGGGCGAGGACCGCACCACCGTAGGCGAGATCTTCCGCGTGACGCGGCGGGCGGGCGCAACGCAGCCAGTCACCGACATGACCGCCCAGCTCGCCGACTGGGGCGACCTGGGCGCGCGCGAGGTCATCCGGTGGGAGAGCGAGGACGGTGCGGAGATCGAAGGCGTGCTCATGAAGCCTCCGGGGTACGATCCCGACCGCACCTATCCGCTCATGGTGGTCATCCACGGCGGCCCGACCGGCACCTCCCGCCCGCAACTGGTCGGCGGCTACGTGTACCCTGTGCTCGAATGGCTCAAGAAGGGCGCCGTGGTCATGATGCCCAACTACCGGGGCTCGGCCGGCTACGGTGCCGACTTCCGCGCCCTCAACGTGCGCAACCTGGGGGTCGGCGACGCGTGGGACGTGCTCTCCGGGGTCGAGGCGCTCGTCGACCGCGGCATCGCCGACCCGGATCGCGTGGCGGCCATGGGCTGGAGCCAGGGCGGCTACATCTCGGCCTTCCTGACCACCTCGAGCGACCGTTTCCGGGCGATCTCGGTCGGCGCGGGCATCTCCAACTGGATGACCTACTACGTCAACACCGACATCCACAGCTTCACCCGCGAGTACCTTGAGGCGACCCCCTGGGACGACCCCGAGATCTACGCGAAGACCTCGCCCATGACCTACATCAGGCAGGCGAGCACCCCGACGCTCATTCAGCACGGCGAATTCGACGCACGCGTCCCCACTCCGAACGCCTACGAACTCTACCAAGGTCTCCAGGACGTCGGCGTCGACACCCGCCTCATCATCTACAAGGGCTTCGGCCACGGGATCACGAAGCCGCGCGAGCGCCTGGCCGCCATGTGGCACAATTGGGAGTGGTTCGCCCGCCACATCTGGGGCGAGACGGCGGAAATGCCGATT
The DNA here is from genome assembly GCA_964602175.1 of uncultured Gemmatimonadaceae bacterium. Taxonomy (GTDB): domain Bacteria; phylum Gemmatimonadota; class Gemmatimonadetes; order Longimicrobiales; family Gaopeijiaceae; genus Bin94. The sequence continues at coordinate 9,214 of CAZRQE010000003.1, forward strand.
ACGGAGGGGACTTCGGGCGATGAGTGACTCCGCACCGCGGACACTGGACCGACGGACCTTTCTGGGAGCAGCGGTCGTGGCGGCCGGTGCCCACACAGTCGCGGACGTCACCGCGAACTCGACCGGTCCCGAACCCTCGCCGATTCCCGCGCCGCCGGAAGATCGAATCGCGCCGGGCGCACGGCGCACCCAAACCCAGGCCGCTCCGACCATCAACGGCTACGTCAAACCCGGCCTCGAGACCGTCCGCGAGACCTTCACAGCCAACGCGCGCCTGATGGGGACCGGCGGCGCGGCCTTCGCGGCCACCCACCAGGGCGAGACGGTGGTCGACCTCTGGGCCGGCATGGCCGACCACGACCGCCCCTGGCTGCGCAACACCCGCGTCCATGTCCAGTCCACCAGCAAAGCGGTCACCGCGGCCACCGCAATGGTACTCCATGACCGCGGCGAACTCGACCTCGACGCCACCGTCGGGCGCTACTGGCCCGAATACGCCACCAACGGCAAGGAAGACACCACGGTCCGCATGCTGCTGAGCCACGCGGCGGGCTCCACCCGGCTACCCGGCTACACCGAGTTGCTCGACCTCGACGGCAACGGCTTCGACCAGTACGACGAGATCGCTCGGCGCCTGGCCGCGGCCGAGCCCGACTGGGAACCCGGAACCGCGCACGGCTACCACGGCTACACCTACGGCAACCTGGTCAGCGAGGTCGTCTACCGCATCGCCGGGAAGCGCGCGGGCGAGTTCCTGCGCGACGAAATGGCCGGTCCGTGGCTGCTCAACACGTGGCTGGGGACTCCCTGCGAAGAGCAGCGTGACCTGGCCGCGATCAAGCCCTGGCCCGAGGCTCCCGTGCACGAGTCGGTCGCGGAGATGTACGCGAGCGTCACCGCCCAGATGGCGGAACTGGATCTGTCCGCGCTGACCGATCCGTCGACGTGGCAGTACCACGCGGCATTCCGCGGGCTCCTGGGCGGTCCGATGAACGTGTTCATGCTTCAGGTCGGGCGCCTGTGGAGCCAGCCGAAGGCGCTGGCGGCCGAATTCGGGGCGGCCAATGTCACGACGGACGCCCGGAGTCTGGCGCGACTCTACACCCCGCTCGCCATG
>CAZRQE010000004.1:0-4386 GCA_964602175.1 uncultured Gemmatimonadaceae bacterium
CGCCGCCCCCGCCGACCTCCCCACCGACATCACCGAATCCCTACCCGACCGGGACATCCCCGGCCTGGCGGCCGCCGTCGTCCACGAAGACCAGGTCCCGTCTTCGCGCAGGGCGTTGGGGTCAAGCAGGTCGGCCGCCCACCCCCGGCCGATCTATCGCGATATGACACCTTTTTGCCGATATGTCGTATTATATGGATGCAGATATATCGCGACACATCACACCACGGAGATCAAACAATGAGATTCGACGACTATCTCGATATCGACAACTGGCCCTGGCCCTTCGGTTCCGCCGAGCGGCGCGGACCGCGGCAGCGGCAGCGGCGCGTGCGCTGGAAATGGTTCGAGCGCGGCGACCTCAAGTTCGCGATCCTCGCGCTGATCGAGGAGAAATCGATGCACGGATACGAGGTCATGCAGGCGCTGGAGGAGGAGTCCGCGGGCTGCTACAAGGCGAGCCCCGGTTCCGTGTACCCCACCCTTCAGCTGCTCGAAGACCAGGGCTACGTCTCGTCGCGCGACCAGGGCGGCCGCAAGATCTATTCGATCACCGACACGGGCCGCGCCTACCTGGAGGAAAACCGCGACCACGTGGAGCACATCTTCGAGCGCGTCTCCAGGTTCAGCACCCGGTTCTTCGGACGGGACATGAGCCAGCTGACCCGCAAGCTCTCGCGTCTCGCGCGGACCACCTTCCAGGGTGCAGTCGGCTGGATCGAGGACGAGGAGCTGTTCAGCGACATGAAGACGGTCCTGGACAAGGCGGTGAAGGACATGGACGCGGCATGGGATGCGGCCCGGGAGCGCAGGCGAGCCGGCAAGGCCGAACGGGCCGCGCGGAACGAGGACGCGCCGGCAAGCTGACCCCGGCCGGGCGCACAGGGGCGGCCGCCGCGGGCGCGTGAAGCAGGCGACCAGCGGCCAGCCGCCCCGTGCACTCACCCAGGCGGTCGCCAGATGTGCCGCATGTAACGCTCCGGCGCCTGCAGGAAGCTCCTGAGCAGCGACACCCCCTCCAGCGCCTCGTACTCCACTCGCTCCAGCGGCGAGGCGTCGAAGGTGTACAGCGTGGCGCCCGGCACGGCCATCAGCACCGGCGAGTGCGTGGCGATCACGAACTGGCCCCCCTCGCCCACCATGTCGCTCATCATCGACACGAAGCCGAGCTGGCTCTGCGGGGAAAGCGCTGCCTCCGGCTCGTCCAGCAGATAGAGACCGCCGGGCACGAAACGCGACCGGAACAGGCGCAGGAAGCTCTCCCCGTGCGAGTTGGCGTCGAGGTCGTCCCCGTACCGGGACCGCATGGCCGCCAGCGAGCCCAGCGCCGGGCCGCGCGCCAGCTTCCGGGCCAGATCCGAACGGTCCGCGTACTCGCGGTCGACCTCCGCCAGCCGTTTCTCCATTTCGGTCTTCATTGCGCCCAGCCGCCGCACGAAGCCGAAGAAGTCCTCCGCTCGCAGGAAAAAGCCACGGTGAGACCGCCCCCGCCATATCGGCGTCATCACCCGCGCGAGCCTGCGCGGACCCTCCAGGGACTCGTCCACCGCGGCATCGGCGCTGCCCGCCGTCGGCAGCTTGGCGATGATCGCAAGGGCTTCGAGCAACGTCGATTTGCCGGACCCGTTCTCCCCGGCCAGAATCGTCACCGGCCCCGGAAAGTCCACCTTCCCCAGCCCCTGCAGCGCCGGGATCGTGAAGGGAAAGCTGCCGTCCTCGCCCCTCGGGGGATGCCCAATGCGAACCCCCGAGAGCATCTGCGATCCGGTCATGAAGCCCTTCTCCTAGGAGCCTGTGGACAGAATCCCCCCGGGACGCGACACCGGAGGATGGGACCCGGCCGCCTTGTTGGCAAACGGCGAGGGGCCCATTATGCCCCTCCCTTCGCATAGCTCCGCCAGCCCGAGGACATCGCCATGCAGACCGCTCGCGCATCCACCCCGATTCTTCTGACCGCCGCCGTCCTGTGCGGCCTCCTTGCGCCCACCGGCGCCGGCGCCCAGGACGCTGCCGCCACGGCCGAGGCCGACGCCGCCCCGGCCGACGACCGCTGGACACCCGCGCTGAGCATGCGGTTCCACCAGGTTGGCAGCCTGGCGATATCGAATGACGGAGCGAAGGTCGCCTATACGGTTCGCGAACCGCTCATGGAGGGCGAGAAGTCCGAGTACCTGAGCCACGTCTGGGTCGCCGATGCCGACGGCAGCCGCAACGTCCAGTTCACGCGCGGCGAGCACTCCGCGAACAGCCCGGCCTTTTCGCCGGACGGGGCATGGCTCGCATTCGCCACGGGCCGGTCCGGCAGCAGCCAGATCTGGGTCATCGCCATGGCCGGCGGCGAGGCGCGCCAGGTCACCGACGCCAAGCCGGGCGTCGGACAGTTCCGCTGGTCCCCCGAGGGAGACGCCTTCGCCTTCGTCATGCGCGACCCCCAGACCGAGGAAGAGGAAACGGCCGCGAAGGAGAAGCGCGACGTGGAGATGGTGGACCAGAACTTCAAGTACGGCCACCTCTACACCGTCCCCTTCGACCCCATGGCGACCGAGACGGCCGAGGCCACCCGCGTCACCGAGGGCGACTTCCACGTCACCGGCTTCGACTGGTCCCCGGACGGCTCGCAACTCGTCTTCGCGCACCAGGCCGATCCCCGCATCAACACGGGTCGCCTTTCCGGCGACATCGCGCTGGTGTCCGCCAACGGCGGCGACGTAAGTCAGCTCGTCACGGGGCCCGGCGTCGAGTCATCGCCACGCTGGTCGCCCGATGGTTCGCTGATCGCCTACGCCTCGACGGGGAATCAGCCCGAACCCGTCGGACTGAGCGACCTGTACGTCGTGGATCCGGAGAGCGGCGACGTGCGGATGCTCCCCGAGACGCCGAACCGCAGCGTGTTCATCCTGGGTTGGTCAGCCGACTCCGACGAGGTCTTCCTCAACGAGTCGCTGCGCACCACCCGGCACGTGATCGCGGTTCCGGTCGGCGGAGGCGAGATCCGCCAGGTCACCGAAGGCGCGGGCGTAGTGGGCGCCACGGCGTTGGCGGCGGGTGCCGGAAGGCTGGCCGTGACCTGGGAGACGAACGACCAACCGCGAGAAGTCCATGTGACCGGATTGGACGCCTTCCGTCCCGTGCGGCTGAGCAGCGTCACCGCCGACGTGCCGCTTCCGCCGATGGGCCGTACCGAACTGCTCGCCTGGGAGGCGCCCGACGGCACCCCGGTCGAGGGCCTGCTGACCTATCCGGTCGGGTATGAAGAGGGCAGCCAGGTCCCGCTGATCCTCAACGTGCACGGCGGTCCCGCGGGCGTCTTCGCCCAGTCCTTCACCGGGAATCCCAGCATCTACATGATCCAGTATTTCGCCCAGGAGGGGATGGCGGTCCTGCGTCCGAACCCGCGCGGAAGCACCGGCTACGGCAAGGAATTCCGCTACGCGAACTTCATGGACTGGGGGTATGGCGACCTATCCGACCTGCTGGCGGGCGTGGATGAGGTGATCGATATGGGCGTGGCCCACCCGGACAGCCTGCTGCTGATGGGCTGGAGCTACGGGGGCTATATGACGTCGTTCGCCGTCACCCAGACCGACCGCTTCCGCGCGGCGTCGATGGGCGCCGGCCTGCCCAACCTGGTGAGCATGGTCACGACCACCGACATCGGCGACTACCTCGTGGGCCACTTGGGCGACGAGTACTTCAACGACTATGAGACCTACGAAAAGCACTCGGCGATCTACCACATCAAGAACGTGACCACGCCCACCCAGGTCATTCACGGCGCCCTCGACCTGCGCGTGCCTTTCACGCAGGGACAGGAGTTCTACACGTCGCTGATGCGTCTCGGAGTCGACACGGAGTTCGTCGTCTATCCCCGCACCCCGCACGGGCCCACCGAGCCCAAGTTCCTGATGGACGTGTCGGAGCGGATCCTGGTCTGGTTCAACAAGTACCTGCGGGAGCCGCGGCCCACGGCGGAGGAGTAGACCAGACCCTGGACCAGGGTTGACTAACCATTTGACTAAGGCTCGTTGGTCGGCGCGGGACAGACCACGAAACATGAAAATTCGGAGTTCGTATCCGAATTTTCCGCATTTCACTCTCGACGCCCCGGAGCTGACCTTGCCTCGCCCAACTCCGGTTGTCGGTTTGCTTCTCCTCCCCGCCCTGCCCTTTTTGCTATCCTGCCAGTACAGCGAGGCCGGGCCACCCCTCGTCATCCAGCGCGATAGCGCCGGCATCGAGATCGTCGAGGCCATGCGGCCGCTCTGGGGCGACTCGAGTCTCTGGAGCATCGATCCGGATCCCGTCGTCGACCTGACGCTTTCCGGCACCGGTCCGGCCCACGAGTTCCATCGGGCCCACAGCATGAGTCGACGCCCGGACGGCTCG
>CAZRQE010000005.1:0-11078 GCA_964602175.1 uncultured Gemmatimonadaceae bacterium
GGCGGCCGTTCTCCGTCTCGGCGCGGCGGAGCGGGTCGAGCTCCACCGGATCGGCGTGAACCTGAACCAGATCGCCCGCGCCCTCAACGCCGGGGCTTCCGCTCCTTCCGGGACGTTGGAGGCGGTCGAGCGGGTGGGCGAGCTTGCGGCCGGTCTCTTAAGCGGGGAGGCGCTGGACCGATGATCCCAAAGATCAACGGGCTGGGGCGCTCGTTCGCCGGAGTCGCGGCGTACTGCCTCCACGATGCCCCGGAGCCGGACGACCGCCGTCCGAGGACATCAGAGCGGGTCGGGTGGGCCGACACCCGGAACCTTGCGACGTTCCGGCCGGGGCGCGCCGCGCGGTTGATGGCCGCGACCGCGAAGGCGGCGCCCGACCTCAAGCGGCTGGCGGGTGGGTCGCAAGGGGGCCGAAAGCTGGCGAAGCCGGTCCTCCACTACTCGCTCAGCTGGGCGCAGGACGAAGCGCCCGACAAGGGGGAGATGAGCCGGGCGGTGGACGAGAGCTTAGAGGCGCTGGGGCTGGAGAGCCACGAGGCGCTGATCGTCGCGCACGAGGACACGCAGCACCCGCATGTGCACGTGATCGCCAACCGTGTCGATCCCGAGACCGGGAAGGCGGCGACGCTGGGAAACAGCAAGCTCCGGCTGTCGCGCTGGGCCGAGGGCTACGAGCGCGAACAGGGCCGGATCCGGTGCGAGAGGCGGGTCGAGAACAACGAGCGGCGGCGGGCGGGCGATCGGGTGGTTCGAGGTCCGTCGAACCGGCCGCGCCACTGGGCGCGCGTTCGCCGCGAGGGGATGCAGCCCGGGCGGGCGCGGCGATCCAAGAAGCCGCGCCGCGAGGATCAGGTTGACATGGCCGCATGGCGGCATGCCGAGGCGGAGACTTGGGAGACGGTCGCGGTCGGTCGCGAGTCGAGCTTCCGGCACCTTGAGACCCGGGCGCGCAAGGAATGGGCCGAACTGCACAAGCGGCAGGAGGAGATGCGGCAGCGGCTCGGCCGGGAGAGCCGCACGGTGCTCGGGCGGCTCCGGATCTGGCGGATCGAGCGCTCGCTCAGGGAACTGGCCGGGGCGATCCGGGGCCGGGAGGACCTGGTCGAGGGCTGGCGTGAGGATCTCGACCGGCATCACCGGGACGAGCGGGCCGAGTTGGGCACGGCACACGGCGAGAGAGCCCAGGAGATCGAGCGCGGTTGGCGCAAGTTCTATCGAAACAGGCTGGTGGACGCGGAGCGGAGCGCATGGGCGGTGCGGGAGACCATGAGCGAGAGGGAGCGCGAAACGCCAGCGGAGCAGGGGCGCGGCCGGACCATCACCTCCACTCCCATCCCGCCGCCCCGGCCCAGAGGCCCCGAGCGGGGCGGGGGAGGGTTCGAGCGATGACCCGACGACCGACAGAGGAGTGAGGAGTTGGGTGCAGGGCTTCGGGGTGCCCGAGCCGCGCGTTCAGCGCAAGGCTGAAGTGCGACTATGGTGCCGCTGTACCCTCGCTGCGTGGGCGTAGGCTGCAACCCCGTTCGGTCCCCGACGGTCGGCAATCCAAGTCACTGATATCGTACCAATCGATACCGCGAGCAGCTATTCCTTCGGGTCCAGGTTGCCGTTCGACCAATACCGCCAGAGTGTTCTGGAAGAGGTCGAAGCCCATTGCGCGGTCGCGCACCCTAACGGAGCCGGCGTACTCGTTCCCGATCCAGATTTCGAAGTAGGAGAAGGTGTCGCGGTCGACCGTGATCGCCACCCACAACCGGTCCCGCGAATCAAACCGTAGGGCACCCGGCACGTTGAACCACCTCTTAGGTTCTTCACGGAATGTCTCGACGTACGGCTCGGTCGCCGACCGCGGCATGGCCATCCTGCCCCCAAGCCTTGTGAGGCCTTCCGAAAAAGCCTCAACATCACGCTCGCTCGGGAGTTCTTCCCGGTAGGCTGGAGACGTGACTACGGTCGCGGCGTCGGCGTCGCGGTCGTCAAGAAAGACCAGCTCGCGGCGACATGCCCAAAACACATATCCGGCCCCCGGTCGAGGTACGCCCTTGTCCAACCCGCCGCACTCGGTATCGACGATCCCGTTCATGTCCCCGCGCGCCCATGTGACGTCTCCCGTATTGATGTCCACCTCCGAGTAGATCCGCGTCAAGATCGAATCTCCCGGGGAAAACGCTGCCAGATCAACCTCAGACCCGAATACGGTCGCCTGCCGAATTCCGTCGGCGAGGTACATCGGAGGCAATGCGACCTCTGATACGCGGTCGCCTGAGGCGTTGAAGATGGTCAACCGGTTGAGCCTACCGTCCACGACGCCCAGACGGCCAAGCGAAACACGGGCCACCAAACTGAGGCCACGGAACTCCCCTGGGCCATCACCCTCCCTCCCAAATGCCACGAACTCCTCACCTTCACGCCCGCGACAAACCACCCGAAACTCAAACGAGTCGGCTGTGCAGGCTGTCCCTTCGTCCGTGAGGGCAATGTCCTTGCTGACGCTCAGCGGCGACGGGGATACCGCCGCAGGACGCAACGCGAGCGCCGCAGGCACAGCGTCGCGTGCGGGTTCGTTGTGGCAGGCGGTCGCGGCGAGTACTGAGATCGCCGCGACCGCCCAATAACTGCGAGACACCTGACTATGACCTTCCAACTACATCCCGCCGCAGAAGGTGTCCATGCAGTCTTCGAAGAACTCCGACGCGTCGTCCTCGTCACCGCCCAAATAGATGAGCATGGCGACACTGTGACAGGCTTCGAAGCACGGATCCAAGTCGCCGAGCTCTTGTGCGCTGACAGGGAAGGCGACTGCGGCGGCGACGCAGAGCGCACCGGCCAGGCCACGGAACGAACGGGTGAGGAATGACATTTGTCTTGGGGCTCCTTGGAAGGAGGTGGGCAAAAGTTGGTCGCACCACCCGTCGAGCGGCGCGACCCGTGAACACCCGCATGCTAACGCATATGTGGTTGTCATCAACCCCTTCCGTGCCAGTCGCCAATGGGAAGGACTCGGTCCCGCTGTCAGAGTCCTGGAAGAACAGTAGGGCGCCCTACCCGTACCCCTCGCCGACCCGAGATCGTCGATCTTGGGCCTTCCTGTGGCCCGTAGATCACCCGAAAACCCCGTGGATCGGCCGGCAACCGGCCTTTGAACCCTGTGTACGAGTGTCAGCAGGTCGGCGGCGACCTGTCGCTATGTGACGAGGCGGCCCCGCGCCCTGGTGGATTCCGTCAGTGCAGTCTGCGCACACGTCGGTTCCACAGTCGGGGCCGGAAGTCAGGCCAGGTCGGATCCCTGATTTGCCTGGATGACATGGGCTTCCCAGCAAAGAAGCCAAGGAGGGCTGCCGGGAACAATGGTGAAGAGGCTGCGCGGGTGCGGGAGTCCCGCCAATCAGGTCCGGTTTTCCCGCTCACACGGCACGATCCAGTAGTGTCCAGTCCAACGGCAGGACACGCAGATCGTGCAGCCCTGGTTAGACTTAGACGATTTCCTGCCGGGATTTTGGCGATTCACACTCCGCTCTGCCGGCGGCATCACCGGATCGTGCACGAGGGCCGGGTCCGGATGGCGCTCGACCGGGCCGGCCGGGCGGTGTTCTTCGCGCGCAGCGGCGGGATGATCGCGAGCGCGCCCCCGCCGCCGGAGCCGAAGCTGCCGCTGCCGGCTGCGCCCCCGCTCGCGCCCGGCGAGATGTACAACGGGGCCGCGCGGACGGTGGACTCGGCGATCCCGTGGGAGATCGAGGCCGCGGTCAGGGACGCGGTCGATGCGGCGTGGGAGGCGGTCGAGCAGGCCGGCGGGGCAGCCGCAGGCCGGGCCGTCGAGGCCGGGCCGGCGGCGGACCGATGACCCGGCGGCAGCCGTGGGCCATGGTCGTCCCCGCGTTTCCGCGGCAAATCCAGGGACATCGGCATGTCGGGATGGGACACACGCCGACCAGACAGCGATGGCGCCAGACGCCGGGAGGGGCAGTCCGACCGGACAGCAGGGGCCCGGGACCAGAGGCCAGAGCGTGAGCCATTCGCCCCGGCCCGTGGCCGCCGTACCTTGCACGCAACCAGGCGGAAGTGACCGGTTGTCGAAAGAAAGCGACCGAAAAGAAAGCAACCGAAAGGAGAGGGACGGAACGGTGAGGCTGACAACAGCGAACACGGCAGAAGCGCCTTTGCGGTTCTTCGCGCCGCTCCTCGCCCCCCCGCTCGCGCTCCTTGCGGCCTGCGGCGACACCGGGAACGAGCCGGCCACAGGCGCCGCCGGAACCCTGGACGGCCCGGACGTGATCGTGAACGCCGGGACCGAGGAGGTCTTCAGCGTCGGTTCGGCCATGGCCACCGACTGGCAGGCCTTCGGCAGCGTTCGCTCGGTGCACTTCGACGCGCAGGCCAACCTGCACATCTTCGACAGCAACGCCGATCACATCGTGGTGGTGGGGCCGGAAGGGTCGCTGATCCGTACGGTCGGCGGGCCGGGTGAGGGGCCTGGAGAATTCGACGGCGTTCTCGACGCCCTGGTTGCGCGCGACGGCTCCTACACGGTGATGGGATTCACGACGATCGACCTCCTCGAACCCGACGGCGAGTTTGTGCGGCGCATCACCATGGACCCGTTTACGACGGGAATAGTCATGCCCAGCATGGCACTCCCGGACGGCCGCCTCTTGACCGGCCAGATCGTGCGCTTCGGCGGTGACGAGGAGGCTGACGAAGCGGGCCGCCCCATCCACATCTTCCCACTCGACGGCACCGAACCGAAACTCCTCTACACCGCATGGGAACTGCCCGAGGAGGATGAGGACGGATTCGACACGAGTGGGACTCCATCGACGGGGCTGACCGTGCGCATGGCGGCGGGCCGCGCCTTCGAGCCCAACTTGCGGTACGACTTGCTGACCGACGGTCGCCTCGCGCTGATCGATTCGATCGGTTACCGCGTGAAGCTCATCGGACTCGACGGGAGCGTCACGGGAACCATCGAGCGGCCGATCGCACCGCTGCCGGTCGACGATGCGATCATGGAGGCCGAGCGCGAGCGCTACCGCGAAAACGAGGCGTCGGCGCAGGCGAGCGCAGCCGCTGCCAATGTCCAGCTCCAGCGGGAGGGCGTCGAGGGGCGCACCTTCGCTGCCGAACTGCCCGTCTTGCATGACCTGGAGGTGGACTGGGACAACCGAATCTGGCTGGAACGCTGGGGTCCGACGGGGGACGACGATGGTCCAACCGACATCGTAACTCCCGACGGGGACTACATCGGGACGCTTCCACCGGACGGGCTCCGGATACCGGATGCCTTCGGCCCCGGGGGACTCCTGGCCTACATCGAGACCGACGAGATGGACGTGCCAACCGTGCGCGTGCTCAGGCTGGTTGCGCTGGAGCCGGAGGGGTAGCGGCGTAGCCGGGGCGGGCTAGCGAAGGCTGACTTCCACCCCCACCTCGGACCCCTCCCCACTCCCCAGGTGCAGCGTCGCAGGCGGCTCCACCTCGCGCCGCACGTACCCCAGCCCGATCACCTGACCGAAGCGGGGCGAGTCCGCTACCGAGGTCACACGGCCCCGCACCTTCGTCCCACCTGCGTCGAACAGCTGGTCACCCGGCCGAGCGGGCGCCGACGCGAACCTGAGCGCCCGCAAGTGCCAGTTCACGCGGCCACGATGACGGATTCGCACGATGACTTCCTGGCCAGTATAGCAGCCCTTGTCGTGATCGAAGGCGACATCGACCAGCCCCGCCTCGACTGGGATCGTGGCGTCGTCCATGTCGATGCCGAACGTCGGAAAGCCGGCCTCGACGCGCAGGGTGTGCCAGACGCCCGATCCGACCGGAATCGCACCGTGCCCGCGAAGCCGCTCCCACAGGCCTGAAAGCGCATCCGCCCCCACCCACACGTCCCAGGACGGTACCTGCCGCACGCCTCGGGCGACCAGGGCAAACCCGCTCTCCGGCGCCTCCCCGAACGTCGCCGCGACCGTCTCGGCCGCGCCCGGTCCGACCACTGTCACGAGCCGCGTCGCCGGGCCGAGGTCGTCGAATCGTGCAAGCCTCGGGGGGAGAAACCGCCTGAAGTGTGCAAGAACGGCCTCGTGGGCGGCCTCCGCGATACTCAGCCCCAGCCCCTGCTCCTCGTCCTCGCCCAACCAGTGGGTCACGACGTCCGTCACCATGCGTCCTTTGGCCGTGAGGATGGTGCCGTAGACGGCGTCCCCCGGCGCCCGCGGAATCCGGCTCGTCACGATCCCGTCGAGCATCTGCACCGGGGCGCGGCCGTGCACACGCACGAGCCGGCGGTCGTCGCGGACCACGAGCCCGCACCCCTCCGTGGCCGCCCGGTACTCCCCCGCGGGATCGCCGTAGTGGCGCTGGGGACGCGGCTCGCTAGCGCGCGCTGCCGGGCTTTCCACCGGCCTTCAGCTCCCGGACCAGCGCCTCCACCCGCTCGACGTCGCCCGCGGCGGGCGCGAAGGCCAGATACGTCTCCAACTGGGTCACCGCCTCATCCGCGCGGCCCAGTCGCGCCAGCAGGAAGCCGCGGTCGCGGATCTGCTCGCGCGCGGTCGGGCGCACGACCAGAATGCGCTCGACGGCGGCCAGGGCCCGCTCGTGGTCTCCCGTGCGATGGTGAATCCCCTTTAGGTTGAGCAGCAGGCGGACGATCATGTCGTGCTTGGACGCGGTCCTCAGGAAGCGGTCCTCGAGGCGGGCGGGTCGGCCCAGCTGCTGGTGGAGCATGCGCCGCAGCTCCTTGCGCGAGCGGTCGACGCCGCCGTGGAAGGGGTCGATCAGGAACGAGACCGCTTCGCCGCGAAACCGCACCAGGAAGTGACCGGGAAAGTTGACGCCTTCGAGGGCCAGGTCGAGCCGCCAGCCGACTTCCAGCAACACGATGCCGAGGGTCAGGGGAATGCCCAGGCCGCGGTCCAGCACGTCATTGAGGTAGGAGTTGCGCGGGTCGTGATAGTGGTCGCGGTTGCCGCGCAGCTTCCGCACCGAGAAGAGGTGCCTGACCGCTTCCGCCAGTACCAGCGCCGGGGCGCTCTCGCTGCCCAGACGGTCGCGGGCCTCTTCGGCGAGGATGTCGAGCCGCACGATGTACCGTTCGACGGGCAGCTGGAGGTACTCCTCCCGGGCCACAAGGAGCGCCGCGCGCGCGAGGTTCATGTCTTCTTCCGAGCGCTCGACCTCACGGGCGAACTCGTGGCGCGACGACCAGGCGGGTGCGCTCATCGCGGCCCCCTGACGCTCCTCTTCATGGATCGGTCCTCATGCTACAATCTACACTCCTTGGGGGCCGGGGCGGTGTTACTTTTTCGGCATGTCCACCGACACACAGGATCAGAGACCCCGGATCAGGCTGAGCACGCTGTCCCACGGCGCCGGCTGAGCGTGCAAGCTCGGCCAGGCCGAGCTGGCGCAGGTGCTGCGTCATCTTCTGCCGACCGCGGATCCCCGGGTGCTCGTCGACGCGTCAACCGGGGATGACGCCGCCGTGTATCGTATTGCGGACGACAGGGCGCTGGTCGTCACGCTGGATTTCTTCACGCCGATCGTGGATCAGCCATACGATTTCGGGCGGATCGCCGCCGCGAATGCGCTGTCGGATGTCTACGCGATGGGCGGGCGGCCGCTCTTCGCGCTCAATCTGTTCGCGTTCCCGCGCGACTTGCTGGGCGAGGGTCTCGCGGAGGAGATCATCCGCGGCGGGGTGGACAAGGCCCGGGAAGCGGGGATCCCGGTGCTGGGCGGCCACTCGATCGACGATGCCGAGCCCAAGTACGGGATGGTCGCGGTCGGGGAGATCGATCCGGGCGCCATGCTGGCCAACGATGGCGCGCGTGGGGGGGATGACCTGGTGCTCACCAAGCCGCTGGGGACGGGCATCGTGGCGACCGCGGTGAAGGCGGGGAAGTGTCCGCCGGCGCTCCTGGCGACCGCCGTCGAATCGATGGCGCGGCTGAACCGGGGGGCGGCCGAGGCGGCGGTGGCCAGCCGAGCCCACGCGGCTACCGATGTCACCGGTTATGGCCTGACGGGTCATCTGGGGGTCATGGCGCGCGCGTCGGGCGTGTCGGCGCGCATCGAGGCCGCGCGGGTGCCGGTGCTTGACGGGGTCGCGGGCCTGGTCGAGGCGGGTCATGTCCCCGGCGGCACGCGGCGCAACCTCGCGGACGCGGCGCCGTTCGTCTCGTACGAGGGCGAAGTGGGCGAGACGACCCGGCTGGTGCTCGCCGATGCCCAGACGTCCGGGGGTCTGCTGATCGCGAGCGCGCGGGAGCGGACGGATGAACTGCTGGAGGAGCTCGCGGACAGAGGCGAAACCGCCGCCGTGATCGGGCAGATCACCGACGGGGCCAGCGGGCAGATCCTGATCAGCTGACAATCAGGCCTGGTGGATCGGCGCCCCCGCCTCCTCCTGTCCGACCGGCGCGATCGCCGTCGCAATCTTGGGTTTTCGGGGCGCGGGCATGGCGAGTTCGACTACTCGATCGAGGTCTTCCACCAGGTGCACGGTCAGCTCGTTGCGGACCGCGTCGGGCAGGTCCTCCAGGTGAGCTTCGTTCTCGTTCGGAATGATGATCTCCTGGATTCCCGCACGCACCGCGCCCAGCACCTTCTCCTTGACCCCGCCGATCGGCAGGACCCGTCCGGTCAGCGTCAGCTCGCCGGTCATCGCAAGGTCTGAGCGCACCTTTCGTCCTGAAACGGCCGAGATGAGGGCGGTCGCCATCGTGATTCCCGCCGACGGCCCGTCCTTGGGAACGGCTCCGGCGGGTACGTGGATGTGGATCTCGCGCTTGTCGAGCGCGTGCTCGTCGATATTGAGTTCCGCGTAGTTGCTCTTGGCGTACGACAGGGCGGCCCGCGCGGATTCCTTCATGACGTCGCCCAGCTGGCCGGTGAGGACCAGACCGCCTTCGCCCGGCATCACGCTGGCCTCGACGAACATGATGTCGCCGCCCATCGGCGTGTAGAACATGCCCGTGGCGACACCCACCGCGTCGTGCGCGGCCCGCCGTTCCGGATGAACCCTCGGACGGCCCAGCAGCTCTTCCGCGATCGCGGGGGTGATGTCCATGCCCTCGCTCTCGGCGGCGGCGATCTTCCGCGCCACCTTGCGGGCAAGCTTGCCCAGCTCGCGCTCCAGCTGCCGCACGCCCGCCTCGCGGGTGTACTTCTGAATGACGGCCAGAATCGATTCGCGCTCGACCGCGAGTTCGTCGTCGCGCAGTCCCGATTCCCGCAACTGGCGGGGCAGCAGATAGCGCAGCGCGATCTCCGACTTCTCGGTCTCGGTGTACCCGCGGAATTCGACCGTCTCCATGCGGTCGAGCAGCGGCGCCGGGATCCGGTCCTCGTAGTTGGCCGTCGCGATGAACAGCACCTCGGAAAGGTCGAACGGCACGCCGAGGTAGTGGTCGATGAACGTCGAGTTCTGCGCGGGGTCCAGGACCTCGAGCAGCGCCGCGCTCGGGTCGCCCTGGAAGGAGACGCCCAGCTTGTCGACCTCGTCCAGGAGGAAGACCGGGTTCTTGCTCGCGGCCTCCTTCATCCCCTGCACGATCCGCCCCGGCATCGCGCCCACGTAGGTGCGGCGATGCCCGCGGATGTCGGCCTCGTCACGCGCACCGCCCAGCGAAATGCGGACGTACTTGCGGCCCACGGAACGGGCGATCGAGCGCGCGATGCTCGTCTTGCCCACGCCCGGCGGTCCCACGAAGAGCAGGATCGGCCCCTTGCCGCCGTTGGTCAGGGGGTCGGGGAGGGTGAGGTCGTCGGGTGATTCGTCGGAGGCGGCTTCGTCGAAGGTGGGCTCGGCCGCGTCGGACTGGGGGTCGTCGGTTGCCTCGGCCGGGGGGTCGTCGGCCGCATCGCTGGCGGGCTCTTCCTCTCCAAACCGGTCCTGTTGCAGCTTGCGGACCGCAAGGAACTCCAGCACCCGGTCCTTCACGTCCTCCAGGCCGTAGTGGTCCTCGTCGAGGATTTCCTCCGCCCGGTGCAGGTCGATCTTGTCGTCGGTCCGGTCGCTCCACGGCAGCTCGGTGATCCACTCGAGGTACGTCCGGATCACCTGGTACTCGGCCGCCTGCGGGGACGTGCGGTCGAGCCGCCGCAGCTCGCGCTCCACCTCGTTGCGGGCGACTTCGGTCAGTTCGAGCTGCGCGATCCGGTCGCGCAACTCCTCGACGTCGTCGCGGTCTCCCTCTTCGCCCAGCTCCTTGCGGATCTGCTTCATCTGTTCCCGCAGCAGCATCTCGCGCTGCCGCTCGCCGAGTTCCTCCTGGACCTTGGCCTGGATGTCCTCCTGCGCGTCGATCCGGACCAGTTCACGCTCGACGGCCACCAGCGCCGCCCGCATCCGGTCCTCGTCACCCAGCGTTTCCAGCAGCTCCTGCTTCTCGTCGGTGGGAAGGTCCAGGTAGAACGCGACCAGATCCGCGAAAGACCCCGGGTCGTCGACGCCCTGGATCAGCTGATTCAGCGCCTCGGCCGACACACCCCTGCGCGTGCCCAGCTCGGCGGCCCGCTCGCGCAGCTCGCTGTCCAGCGCCGTCACACTCGGGTCGGCCGGATCGGGCAGCGCATGCCGCTCCATGGGGACCAGCGTGGCCCGCAGCATCGCCTCGCCGTCGTCCACGTAGGCGACCGCGCGGGCGCGCGATTCTCCCTGGACCAGCAGCTGAATGCCGCCCCGGACGCGGTGGGTCTGGATGATCCTGACGACGGTCCCGACCGCGTAGAGAATCTGTGGATCCGGGTCGTCCTGGTTTTCGTTCTGTGCCACCGCGAAGAGGCGGCGGTCACCTTCGAGCGCCTCCTGCACGGCCTCGACCGTGCCGGGGCGGCCGGCGGATATCGGTACCGCCACGCCCGGATACACGACCGTGTCGCGCAGGGGCATGACGGGCAATGTGAACCTTCGGCTCATGTCCATTCTCTCTTGGCGTCTCGTTCTCACGGGTGATAATGGGCTTCACGCCAGAACCCTGCCAGAGTCTTACGACGATCCCCGACCGCAGGTTACCGTAACGTTACTGCCGAAATGGCAGGATTCGATCATCAAATCGGCCATTTTGGCAGGAGAATGGCGG
>CAZRQE010000006.1:0-58056 GCA_964602175.1 uncultured Gemmatimonadaceae bacterium
GAACGAAGAGATCCTCTGGCGGGGCTACCGGCGCAACGAGGGGCTCTTCCGGCCCGTGAACGCGGGGCGGCTCACAGGCTTGAGAAATCTTTCACAAGGCATGGGGCTCGAAGCCAGGCCGTCGGCGGTCACGACCTGGAAGAACGTTCCGGGCAACACCGACCCGACGACCTTTCCCAGCGACGTCAGCCTGGATGTCAACTACAGCGTCACGTCCAGCCTGCGGGCGTCGGCCAGCATCAACACCGACTTCGCCGAGGTCGAGAGCGACGAGCGCCGCGTGAATCTCACCCGGTTTCCGCAGCGGTTCCGCGAGCGCCGGGATTTCTTTCTCGAGGGATCGGGTGTGTTCAGCTTCGCTCCACGCAGCGGCCCGACGCCGTTCTTCTCGCGGCGGATCGGGCTCAGATCGGGGCAGCAGGTGCCGATCCAGTACGGCACCAGGCTGACCGGGCAGGCGGGCAGGTTCGAGCTCGGCTTCTACCAGATCGGCACCGCCGCGCACTCGTTCTTCAGCGAGAGTACGCTGAGCGATGTCGACATCCCGCGTGAGACCTTCACCGTCGCCCGGGTGAAGCGCTCGATCTTCGAGCAGTCGACGGTCGGCGCCATCTATACTCGCAGGGCCGCGGCTGCCGGCCCGGGCGGCCTGACAATCGCCGACGGACACACGGTGGGGATCGACGCCCAGCTCAACACGCGGCACTTTTTCGGCGACAACCGCCTGGAGATGGAGGCGTTCTTCGTCTGGAACTCCAACCCCGATCCCACCATAGACCGATCGCTGAACGACCTCACCGCGCGCGGACTGCGCCTCAACTTCCCGAATGACATCTGGACCGCCCACATATCGTACCGCGAATTCGGCGACGACTACCGCCCAACCCTCGGCTTCGTGCCCCGCAACGGTTTCCGCCGGGTCGAGCCGCGCATCGGCTGGGCCCCCAGGCCCGAGAGCATCGACTGGATCCGGCAGCTCGATTTCGCCGTTCAGTTCCGCAATCTCACCAACATCGACACCGGCGTGCTCGAAGAGCGCGAATGGCAGTTCGACATCTTCGGGATCGATTTCGAGAGCGGGGACAACATCGAGATCGAGGCGACCCGCGTCCGCGAATACCTGGACTACGGGTACGAGGTGAGCGACGGGATCGACATTCTCCCGGGTGACTATACGACGTGGGAGTGGGGCTTGCAGGCGCGCACGGCGGGCCACCGCCGGGTGTCGATGTTCGGCGGCGTCAGCCGAGGGGGCTTCTGGGATGGCGACCGGACGCGCATGAACGCCCGGGCCTCGTTCAGGCCGAACCCCGGAATCAGCATCTCGACCAACTTCGAGCACAACAAGGTGTCGCTGCCACGGGGCGATTTCGACGCCGACGTCTACGAGATCGAGGGCGAGTGGAATCCCAACCAGTGGATCAGCGTGACCAACCAGATCCGGTACGACAACGACAGCGACATCGTGGGACTGTTCGCGAGGCTGCGCTGGATCGTGAAGCCGGGCAACGACGTGTTCCTGGTCTACACGCACAACTGGCGGAATCTGGGCCTGGACATCCTCGACGACCGCGACCTGATCACCCTGTCGCGGGGCAGCGCGATCAAGGCGAACTACACGTACCGGTTCTAGGGTCCAGCGCGGCCCGAATCGCGGTGCCGGGTTTCCGCGGGTCTGCTCGTGCCCGTCAGTGCACCACCGGCAGGACGATTCTGGACGGGTGTGCCGCCGTGCGGTGAACGGCGATCGTCGGTGCAACTGAAGGCAGTTCGATGTTGTCCGCGTCGGCGCCCATGATCGTCAGCCGGATGCGGTGACCGGCGTTGAAGACGTTTGCGGTGGGCAGGAGGTCCATCGCGAGCTCGCCGGGCGATCCGTCGGGCAAGGGCGCCACGTCCTCTGCGAAGCTGCGCTGGAACGGAAGCCCCAGGTTATCCCAGGGGGCCTCGGCAAGCTGGCGGTGAGAAGCCCTGAGGACTCCTTCGGAGATGTAGTGGGAGACCCCGGCATCATCGATCTCCTCGAGGAGCACGATCACATCGGCATCATAGGTTGATGACGAAACCCACAGCGTAACCACGGGATGGCCGGTGACGTTCAGGTCGGCGTCGAGCGGAGGCGTCGTGTAGGTGAGCGCCTTGGCGTCGTTGGCGGCCAGGTCGGGATAGATCATCAGGGGGGCGCCGCCGACGGCGTTGTCCCAGCGGGTGGCGGTCCCGGTGGTGGTCGTGAGGTCCACCTCGTAGCTGTCCATCCCGCCGTCACCTGTCGGCGGGTATGCCGACAGCGCCCCGTCGTTGACCGACTCGATGCTGCTCGAAGGTCCCTCGGCAAGATACCAGGTGATTTCGTCCGCTTCCGGCAACGGCCAGCGATCGGCCGAAGTCCAGCTCCAGTCGCCGGGATCGTTCATTACGGCGTAGTGGATGGGCGGCTCGGCCATGATTCCGTTGTCGACGCCCTTCAGCCAGTAGTCGAACCATCGCAACTGCTCCACGGCCGTGAGTTCGGCGTTCTCGGCCATCAGGAGGCTGTCGGGCATGCCGGCGTGCGACCAGGCGCCGATGCCCAGCTTCTGCGGCCCCTCGTAGTTGGCCCACAGGAGCACGGCATCGAGGACGAAGATGTCGTACCAGCCGTTCCAGTGGTACGCCGGGACCCGGGCCTGCTTCACCTCGTCGAGGACACCCGATACCCCGTGCCCGGTCCAGGCCAGGGTCGGGATGTCGTGGTCGCGGAACCGTCCTGCGGCGTACTCGACCGAGACGTCCCAGTTGTCCTCGTGCTCGGCGATGGCGGCGCGCAGCAGCGACCCGTCGGCGTCCTCGTCCACCGGCGGCGCAGCCCAGTAGATGTCCAGGTTACGGGTCAGTCCGCCCCAGTGATCGATCATGTCCTTGCGGTAGACGCCGCCGGGGTAGAGCTGATCGTACATGTCGAGACCGGCCACGTTCGGAAAGATGGCCTTGAGCGCGGGGTGCATCTCGGAAGCCGCCATGTACTGGGTCATGCCGAGGTACGAGCCCCCGTACATCCCCACGTTGCCGTCGCTCCACGGCTGGGTCGCGAACCACTCGATCATCTCGCGCGCATCGTCGGTCTCGGCCTCGGAGAACAGGCCCTGATAGGTCCCGAAGGACGCGCCGCCACCGCGCACCTGCACGGCCGCCACTACGTAGCCGTGCCGTACGAGGAGCTGGAGATCCTCACTCGCGTCGACCATCGAGTTGACCTCGGGCACCTCGACCCCTTCCGGTGTGAAGAACCGCACCAGCTCGCCGGGATTCCGGTGGTAGCGGGAGTGCGTCCACACGACGGGGAACGGACCTTGCGCGGCCTCGCCGCCGATCGCCGGCAAGCTGACGTCGACGGCCAGCCTGACTCCGTCGCGCATCTCGACGTACTGCGAGGTGTTGACCCAGCTGTCATACGTCGGTTCGGAGTAGCCCTCGTACCGGCCGAATTCGGAGACGCGCCCGTCGTCGGGGGGATCAGCGGGGTCGGTGCATGTGGCGACCAGGGCGCCGAACAGCAGGAAACCGAGGCTGCGCGGGAAACGAGTCATGGGTGCGGTCTCCGGCAGATGACGGGCCCTTGGGCGAAATGGAGCCAACCGGGATCGAACCGGTGACCTCTGGCTTGCAAAGCCAGCGCTCTCCCAGCTGAGCTATGGCCCCAGAATCGCTGGCGACGGCCAGCCGGGAAAAGATAGCCGGCGGACAGCCAGTCCCCAAGGAGACTCTCCAGCGGCGCGTCAGCAGGATCAGCGTCCGGTCAGCAGCCCGTCGAGGTCCCAGGACGCCAGGTCCTGAAGCGCCGTGAGGTCCGTCGCGTCGTAGCGCAGCGCCGCGATCGTGATCATGCCCTGCATGAACGCCTCGGTGTCGCTGCCGGGCGGAAACGTGTCCTCCGGCAAGATGCGCGGCTGAAACACGCGCACGCCGTCTTCCGGTTCGACCTCCTGGTACCCGAGACGGAGGTAGCTGCCGCCCATTCCCGCCGCCGCAATTCCGGCGACCTGGTCCTCGGACGCAGCCGGAAAGTTGATCGAGAATACCGTTCCGCGGCGTGACGGACGCGCACGAAGCTCCTGCACAAACCGTGCGACAACCTCCGCCGGGTAGCCGAAGTCCATGGAGCGCCCCCCGAGCGAGGCTGCGACGGCCGGAATCCCGTAGTAGGCGCCCGCCATGGCGGCCCCGACGGTACCCGACATGCGAGCGAGATCACCGGTATTCGCGCCGGCGTTGATCCCGCTGACGACGAGATCGTAGCCTCCCTCCGGCGCGAGGGCCCGGGTCGCGAGGATGACCGAGCCCGCCGGGGTGGTGTCCACGCAGTGCCCCACAAGCTCGCCGTCCACCTCGTACGGCCTCAGCCTTATCGGCAGGTCCAGCCGCACCGACATGCTGCTGCCGCTGCGCTGGCCGCACGGGGCCACCACAGTCACCTCGCCCACCGTCCGCAGCGCCGCCGCCAATCGCTGGATCCCCGGCGACTCGATGCCGTCATCGTTGGTGACCAGAATGTGGTACGCATCCGCGGACGACCGTGCGTCCTGGCCGGAAGGAGCCGGGTCGCACGCCGATGCCGACAGCACAACCGCGAGGAAAGCCGAGAATACGCGACGAGATCCACCCATGCCTGCCCCCCTTGTGGCCCCGGAAACGCTGGTAGCGGCCAGCCGGGGAAAGATAGCCGGCGGACAGCCAGTCTCCAAGGAGCCTCCCCCGGAACGCCGGACAACCAAAGGCCGGGAACGTCCGGCAACCACTCCGCCCCGAAAGGCCGGGGAGCCACATCCAGGGAACGCCGGGCAACCACTTCCCCGGGCATTCGGGGCTATATTGGTGCATGAAACAAATGGCGGTCGGGCTCGGGGTAGCGGTTCCTTCGCTCCTGATCGCGGTCTTTTCCGCGGCTTGCGGCAGCGCCGACGGAATGCCGGAGGGTCGCGCTGTTGACGCGCCGGCGCCCGAGGAGGCGGTCGGTATCGCCGCCGATTCGGAGGCCGGCCCGGAAAGCGACGCTTCCTCCCTCGTTACCGGCAGCGACGCCCTGGCGGCGACCCACGATCCGGATTCGGCCCATGCGGCAGCCGACGGCGTCGCCGCCGATACCACCCCGGCCGAGCGCACGTTCTTCTTCTTTACGCGGCCCAACCACATCCGCGGCATCTACGTGAATTCGTGGTCCGCGGGCTCCAGGCGGCGCATGGCGGCCCTGATCGATCTCGCCGAGCGTACCGAGATCAACACCTTCGTGATCGACATCAAGGACGCCAGCGGCTACGTGAGTCACCCCAGCGAGGTGCCGCTCGCGCAGGAGACGGGAGCCACCGAAGACATCCGCATTCCCAGCATGTCGTGGCTCCTGAGGCAGCTGGAGGAGGCGGGCATCTACCCCGTGGCCCGGATCGTGATCGTCAAGGATCCCGTCCTCGCGGCAGCCCGTCCAGAGCTGGCCGTGCAGGACACGGCGGGCGGCGTGTGGACGGACAACAACGGGGTGGTGTGGCTGAATCCGTTCCACGAAACCGTCTGGGAGTATCACGTCGATCTGGCACGCGAGGTCGCCGAGATGGGCTTCCCGGAGATTCAGTGGGACTACGTCCGCTTCCCCGATGCGCCCGCGTCGGCACTCGGCCGCGCACACTTCCCGGGCCGGAACGGACAGCCGCGGACCACGGCGATCCGCGAGTTCCTGGCGTACAGCCGCGACGCGCTCGCAGACCTCGAGGTCGATGTGACCGCGGACGTGTTCGGGGTCACCACTTCTGCAACCCGGGACGTTGGAATCGGACAGGTCTGGGAGTCTTTCATCGATGTCGTCGATGTCGCGCTGCCGATGGTCTACCCGAGCCACTACTGGAAGGGCAGCTACGGTTTCGAGGAACCCAACGCGTATCCGTATGAGATCGTGCGCAAGGCGCTCCGGGACGCGTTGGAGCGCTCCACCGCGCTGGAGGGCGCCGGGGCGACCCGTCCGTGGCTCCAGGACTTCACCCTTGGACCGCCTCGCTACGAAGCCCCCGAAGTGCGCGCGCAGATCCAGGCCGCGCACGACCTCGGCATCATGGAGTGGGTGCTGTGGAACCCGGGCAGCCGCTACACGGAGGACGCGCTGGAGCCGGCGGAGGGATTCGCGGCCGAGCCCCTGGTTCGCGTCGGCAACCAGGTCGTCCCGGTTTCCATGCGCTTCGAACTCTTCGACACGACCACCGTCGTGGCGCAGCCGGACGAGGAGGGCGAATCCGGCGATGGCCAACCTGGTCCGGACGGCGAGGACAGCCCGGAGAGCGGCGGCACGCCCGTCGCCGATACGCTCCCGGATCCCGGCGCGTCCCGGCCGGATACGGTTGGCGCCGGCATCGGTCGGTCACGCTAGTCCAGCAGCACGGGTTCGCCCAGCGGCGCGGATGCGCTGGTGCCGATGGCCGCCGCATAGCGACGCACCACCTCGCCAGTCTCCTCGATGCGCGATATCCCGGCTACGCTCTTCCCTGCCTGCCACAGTTCCTTCTCCTCGTCGGTCAGCGAACGCTTCAGCTGCCAGAAGGACTTGACCGCGTAGAAGAGCCGCATCCAGTGCTTCGTGCGGCCGTTCCGCAGCAGGCGCCTGGCGAGCGGGCTGGCCTTCAGCCCCATGCGCCGAATGTAGGGGGTGTTCAGGACGGACACCGGGATGCCCGTCAGCTTCTCCGACAGGACCACGTCGTCCTCCGCCGCGTCCAGGATCGCCTGCTTGTACGCGTCCGATGCCGTGCACTCACGCGTGGCGATGAAGCGCGTTCCCAGCTGGACGCCGGCGTACCCGAGCGACAGCGCGTGCGCAAATTCGCCCGGAGTGCCGACGCCGCCGGCGCACACAACCGGTACACCCAGGTCCCCCACTTCTTCGAAGAGCTCCTCCACCCCACGCGGGCCGGCGTGTCCACCCGCGCGCCGGTTGACGGCAATGAGGCCGTGGACTCCCGACTCGAGTCCCTTGAGCCCCCACTTCCGCTCCGTGACGTCGTGATAGACGATGCCGCCGTACGGCGCGACCCGGTCCACCACCCACCTGGGCTTCCCGAGCGAGGTCACGAAGAACCGCACCCCCTCCTCGAGCGCGATGTCGATCCACTCCACCATGCGCTCGTGGTACCGCCTGGACGCCTTCTCGATCAGCGCGTTCATGCCGATCGGCCGGGACGTCAGCCGCCGCATGTAGCGGACGCCTTCGCGGAAATCGTAGCCGTGCACGTACGTGAGGCTCACCGGCTGCAGGATCCCGATGCCGCCCGCCTCCGACGCGGCCGCCACCAGTTCGGGATTGCTGCACGGATACATCGCGCCGCAGATCAGCGGCACCTCGATCCCGGCGTGCCCGGTCAGCGAGGTCCTCACGGCTTCCGTCCCAGCACGGCGATCCTGCGCCTCAGCAGCGGCACCCAGCGCTGCAGGGTCCGTTCCAGCGCCCTCAGCCCGGGCAGGTGCGACTCGGCGAAGTAGGCGCGCTCGATCCGGAATCCGGCCCCGGTCATGATCCCCCTCATGCGCACCATCGACTTGTAGTCCACGTGGCTCACATCCCGCTTCAGGATGATGTCGTTGTTCTTCAGCACTTCAAGGACGTGACTCCGGCACGGCGTCCACACCGCGAACACGCCTCCGGGCGCCAGCACGCGAAACGCCTCGGCCGCGACGGCCTCCGAATCGTCCGGGTAGAGGTGCTCGAACAGATCGGCCGCGACCACCGCTTCGAACGAGCCCGCGTCCAGCCCCGTGGCCCGCGCGTCCGCCACCTGAAACACCACGTTGTCCACTCCATGCACGGGCACGCGCGCTTTGCACCCCGCGACCGCGCGCTCGGAGAAATCGACGCCCACGACCTCCCGCACCCTGGGCGCGAGCGCATAGCTGATCGTGCCCCAGCCACACCCCATGTCCAGCACCCGGTCCGTCGGCCGTCCGGGGTACAGCTCCGTCACCTTGGCGACGCGGTAGCGCTGGAAGCGGCTTTCGAAGTCGTGCAGGTGCTCCGCCGCATCGAAGTAGGCGGTCTCGTCGTAGTACGATCTGCCGACCCGCCCGTCGCCAGCCTGCGGTTTGTCCATTCGACCGTCCGCCGTGCCTCGTGGTACCTTCATCGGTGGCGCAATGGCGCCGAACCATCAGCAACCAAGCCATCCGCGAAGTGACATGTCAACCGATCTGCCCACGGCGACCCGCCGATACAGCGACAAGGAAATCAGGCGCCTTCTCAAGCAGGCCGCGGAAATCCAGAAGAAGGAAACGGGTCACGACTACCGCGACGAGGGCGGTGGGCTGACGCTGGCCGACCTCCAGGAGATCGCTTCGGAAGCGGGCATCCACCCCAGGTACCTGCAGCAGGCGGCCGTCAGCATCGACAGCCCGAAGGCGACGGGCCTCGGGCCGGCGCTCGCCGGGTCGGCATTGAACATCAACACGGAACGGACGGTGCCCGGCGAGTTGGGAGACGAGGACTTCGAACGGGCGATCGTGGACATTCAGCACGCGTTCAAGGAACCCGGCACGGCCTCGATGGTCGGGCGCACGCTGATGTGGAAGACGGAGGCCACGGACACGCAGCGGGCCCTTCAGGTCACGGTCTCCTCACGAGGCGGCAAGACGCACATCCGCGCCGCGGAGCAGCTCAAGGTACTGGCGGCCGGGCTGTACATCGGCGTGGTCGGAGGTGTCGGCACCGCGGTCGGGTTGGGTGTCGGGCTCTCGGTGGGACTGTCGGTCCTCGCGTCGCCCCTGTTCGCCACGCTGTTCCCCGTGGGGATCATCGGCGGGTTGTACGCGGGGATGCGTGCCGTGGTGAAGAGGACCGCGGCCAGGCGCCGGCGGGAGCTGGAGCGAATCGCCGACAGGATTGCGGGCTACGTCCGTGTCAGCACCGACCGCCAGGACGCATCCGCGCAGAGCGCGCTGCCCCCCGGCCCCGCCGAACTACCAGGATGACTTCCGGACCCCCGGTATCAGGCCGTGCAGCGACATGTCGCGAAACGCGATGCGGGAGATCCCGAACTTGCCGATGAAGCCCCGCGGCCGCCCCGTCATCTGGCAACGGTTGCGGTAGCGCACCGCGGCCGAGTCCCGGGGCAGCGCCTGCAGCGCCGCCATGGCCCGTCGCTTTTCGTCGGGCAACGCGTCGGCGTCCTTCATGACCGCTGTCAGTTCACGCCGCTTCTCGGCATACTTCGCGACCAGCTTCGCGCGACGGTCGTTCTTCTGCAGCTTGCCCTTCTTGGCCATCGACGGTTTTCTCGAGGGTTGACGTTCGAGCGTGGCAGCGCGGACACGCCGCCCAGCCCTTAAAGCTCGTGGAACAGGAAGGGGAAATCAAGATCCGTGCGGCCGATGGGCCACCACCCGCGAGCGATCCGTCTCCAGGTACGGCCCGCCGATGAGGTCCACGCAGTCGGGCACCGCGGCGAACACGGCATCCAGGCACTCGCGGACGGCCTTCGGAGAGCCCGGCAGGTTGATGATCAGGGCCGACCCCCGCACGCCGGCGGTCTGGCGCGACAGGATCGCGGTCGGGACATGAGGGCGCGAAACCGCACGCATGGCCTCGCCGAACCCGGCGAGTTCCTTCTCCAGCACCGCCGCGGTCGCCTCGGGCGTGACGTCACGGGGCGCGGGCCCGGTGCCCCCCGTCGTGATCACGAGGCAGCACCCCACGTCGTCCACGAGTTCCACCAGCGTGGCCCGAATCAGGTCACCCTCGTCGGGAATGACCCGCACCTCGGCCCGCCACGCAGTCACAAGCACCTCCGCCAGGTACTCCTGCACGGCGGGCCCGCCACGGTCCTCGTACTCGCCACGGGACGCGCGGTCCGAGACCGCAACGATCCCGATCCTGACCGGTGTCGTCGCGGAACCGTCCGCGCCGCGCCTCGCTGCGGTGTCCCGTCCTCTCTCCTGGCTGGCCATGTTCGACAATATGCGGCGTTTGTGGCATTTTTTCACGGCGCGGGCGGACCCGCCGCCCGGCAGACACGGACGCGATTCCCATGACCGACAACCCTCTGCGGGATGCCGCCAGCGAGAAACTCCCGGCAAGCTACGGCGGACTCCGCACGCTTCAGACCGAGTTCAGGCGCTACCAGGAGGACGCGTTTCCCGAGCGCCCCCCGCGTTTCTTCGCCCTGGAGCTGGCCGGCGAAACCGGCGAGCTGGCCAATCTCGAAAAGAAGGTGTGGAAGGGGCGCGAGGTCGCGGATGCCGCCTTCGACGACGAGGCCGCCGATGTATGCATCGCGCTGTTGAACTTCGCCAACAGCCGGGCCATCGACCTGGCGGCCGTCGTCGAACGCAAGATGCGGATCATCGACAACAAACGACTGGCCGAGCCGGAGACCGCCGGCACACCGGATTGCATATGACCAGGACTCTTCAGACGGCGGCGCTCGCCGACGTGCAGGCCTCCAAGGACGGACGTGAGGTTCCCATCGCCAAGGTGGGCGTCCAGAACATCCGTTTCCCCATCGCGGTGAAGGACCGGCGCAAGACCGCGCAGCACACGGTCGCGAGCGTCGACATGTCCGTGGACCTCCCTTCGCACTTCAAGGGGACCCACATGAGCCGGTTCATGGAGATACTCAACTCGTACGACGGCGAGATTTCGGTCGAGTCGCTCCCGGCCATCCTTCGGACCATGCGCGAGCGCCTGAACGCGCAGACCGCGCACCTGCGGATATCCTTCCCCTACTTCATGGAGAAGCAGGCGCCGGTTACGGGTGCGGCGGGACTTCTGTCCTACGACTGTGCCTTCGACGCTTCGAGCGGCCCGCAAGAGGACTTCGTCCTGACGGTCAAGGTTCCCGTGACCACGCTCTGCCCCTGCTCCCGCGAGATCAGCGCGCGCGGCGCCCACAATCAGCGCGGCATCGTCACGGTGCAGACGCGGTTTGACGACGAGTTGTGGATCGAGGACCTGGTGGAACTGATCGACAATTCGGCCTCGTGCGACCTCTACCCCGTGCTCAAGCGGTCGGACGAGAAGTGGGTGACCGAGCGGGCCTACGACAATCCGCGCTTCGTGGAGGACCTGGTGCGGGAGATCACGCTGCGCCTGCGCGACATGCGCAGGGTGACCTGGTTCAGGGTGCACGTGGTCAACCTCGAGTCGATCCACGAGCACGACGCGTACGCCCAGGTCGAGGAGGGACGCTGAGGCGGGAGCGCGGGCAGGGCGAGATGCGCGCGCGTCAGGGCATGATCCGTCCGCGCGTCAGAGCGTGACCCGGTCGCCGGCCGGCGTCTCCAGCACAGCGGCCAGCCCAGCCTGCCCCACCGTCACCGCGAGTTCGACACCGAGCTGATCCAGGTCGCGCCGCACCGCCTCCGGTTCGGGATGGCGTCCGTGCAGCCCGACGAGACGGACGCCCCGGTCGGGAAGGTCGGCGCACGGATGGGGGGTGTCGCCCCAGTCGATGAAGAAGGGGACGATGCCGTGCCGTGGAGGCGGGTCGCAGGGCATCGTGAGCGTCCAGGCGATGCGCTCGCCGTCGGGCCTGGCTCGGGACATCGACCGCACCGCGCCAAGCAGGTGGCGGCCCGAACCGGCGGCCAACGCGGAAAGGTCGTCACAGCGGGCCGCCCAGGTGACCAGCGCCGGCAGCGGGGCCGGGCCGCGGGCAAGCCACAGACCGCCGGGAGGCGCGGGTTGCTCCGGGTCCGGACCGACGACCTCCAGGTACACGCGGCCGGCTATGCGCAACAGGCAGTTGCGCGTTCCGAGTCCAGGGTGGCTGCCGCCGGGTGTCAGGCGTACGCCCAGGCGCGCCTCGATGTCACGCACGCCGGATGCGAGATCCGGAACCGCGTAGACGAGGTGGTCGGTCTCCGGGGGCGCTTGCCGATGATCCTCCAACCGCTGGTCGCCTTCGGCGGACGGCAGCACCGGCGGCAGGCCGGACTAGCCCTTTCTCTCGTACCGGCGCTGGAAGCGCTCCACGCGCCCCGCGCTGTCCAGGAGTCGTTGCGTACCGGTGTAGAACGGGTGCGACGACGACGAGACTTCGAGGGTGACGAGCGGGTATTCCTTCCCGTCCTCCCACTCGATGGTCCGCTTGGTGGCCACGGTGGAGCGGGTCAGGAAGGAGTAGCCCGTCGAGACATCCTGGAAGACGACGGACCGATAGTTGGGATGAATGTCTTTCTTCACGACTTGGCGTTCCGGGGCTGGTGCGTCGGTCTTCCGGGCCGGTGCGCCCGTCCGGGTGTCGAGTGACCGCCACTTGGTGCACAGACCTTAATAGTACCCAGTCTGGACGATTTCGGTCAACGGGCTATCTTATTGGTCGGTCGATTCGACTCAGGAGGGATCATGGCGAAGAAGTCGGGCAAGGGACCGCGTGTGATGGTCAAGATGTCCAGCACCGAAAGTCCCTATCGCTTCACCACGACGAAGAACAAGCGCAACAACCCCCAGCGTCTGGAACTCAGGCGCTACGACCCGGTGCTGCGGCGCCACGTCCTGTTCCGGGAAGAAAAATAGGCATTCGGGGTACAAACGGAGGATCACGATGTCCCGCAAGTGCGACATCACCGGGAAGCGGCCCCTGACCGGGTACAACGTCTCCCACGCTCACAACAAGACCAAGAAGCGGCAGCTGCCGAACCTGCAGACGAAGCGAATCTTCGTCCCCGAGCTGAACAGGTCGGTCCGGATCAAGGTCTCCACTTCCGCCCTTCGGTCGATCGACAAGATGGGGTTGGCGGCATTCCTACGGAAGAACGGGCTCTCGCTCAGCGACGTCACCTGACAGCCCGCGGCAGCGATCCGCGCTGCCACCGCCGTGCGCGCGGTCAGTCAGCACGGTCTCGCCAAATCGCCGCCCTCCTGTGCGTCTTCGCGGTTGCCCCTTCCGCGCTGACGCGGGATTCCGTATTCGCGCAGGAGCCCGCATTCGACACCCCCGCAGTCCTCTCGCTCGTGCGTCAGGCGCGCGAATTGCGGGAATCTCCGCCCTTGCCATCGGCATCGGTGTCCTACAAGGCGCGGGCCGAGGGACACGTCTACTTCTACCTGGACCGTGACGACGGCGGCGAACCCGTCCCCATGCGGGTCGATCAGGTGGTGGTGGACCTCTTCCGCAGCGGCGACGGACGGACACGCCAGGTCATCCGCGGGCTCCGGCGCCAGGAACTTCTGCCGATACAGGACTTCCGGTACTACATCGACCGCCTGACCGCGGTCCAGAACGGGTTTGGCGACCGGATCGCGATCGGCGAGGGCCGCGATGTGCGCGACGTGCCCCACCCTCTCGGCAGCGAGGGCGAGGACACGTATCACTATCGTATCGTCGACTCGCTGGCGGTCAGCGCGCCCACCCTGCCGGGCCCGATCAAGGTGTACGAACTCGACGTGCGCCCGCGCGACGAGGCAACTCCGGCGCTTATCGGGAGCGTGTTCGTCGAGGCGGGTACCGGGGCGCTCGTACGGATGCTGTTCACATTCACGCCGGCCTCCTATGTGGATCCCCGCAGCGACCGGATCACGGTCCGCCTGGAACACGCGCTCTGGGAGGAAACGCTGTGGCTCCCCTACCGGCAGGTCGTCGAGGTCCGCCGCGAGATCCCGCAACTCGATCTCCCGGTGGGTTCGGTGATCCGGGCGACGCTGGAGGTGACGGGCTATGAGTTCGATCCGGTGATGGAGCCGGGGTTCTTCCGGGGACCCCGCGTGACGATGGTGCCCTACGGGGCGGCCGACTCGACCGAGTTCCGCGCGGGGCTCATGGACCGCATGGCGGAGGAAGGGCTCTCGCCCGTGAGCATGGCCCGGATCGAAGCCGAGGTGCGTCGCCAGGCACGGACACGCCTGGTCAGCGGACTGCCACGCCTGCGCGTTCATGCGGACGCCGTCTCCTCGGTCCTCCGGGCCAACCGCGCGGAGGGCGTGCACTTCGGGCTGGGGACCTCGTTTGCGCCGCGTGACAGGTTCAGGCTGGTGGCGCTCGCCGGATACCAGTCGGCCACCGGCACGCTTTCCGGCACGCTGCGCGGCCGCCTGACCACCGAAGACGGCCTAACCACGACCACCTTCGACCTCTACGGCAGACAGCTGCGGGACGCGGGTCCCCGCACGGCCGCCTCGGGAGCCGTCAACACGCTCTCCACATTGCTCCGCGGCGTCGACCACACCGACCCCTACTTCGCCTCCGGACTCCGACTGGGTGTCGAACGCGAGGTCGGCGACGGCGCCTCGATCACCATCGGCGGGCGGGCGGAGGAGCTGAGCGGAGCGTCCGCCCTGTGGACGGGGGGGCCGGGATCGGCCGCAGACCAGCGTCCGCTGCGCCCCGTCGGCGAGGGCACCTTCGTCGGAGCCGACAGCGAGTTGCGGTACCGATGGGCCGGGGTGCCGACATGGGGAGCGGAAGCAGCCGCCGTCGCCACCCTGGGCCGCTGGGATGGCGGGGGCAATCTGACGCTGCTGGCGCGGCTGGACACGAGGTTCGCTGCCCGGGACCTCTCGCGGCGAGTGAACCTGAAGGTGGACGCCGGCACGGCATGGGGAACGTTGCCGCACCAAATGCTGTTCTTCGTCGGCGGCCGCGGCACCCTGCCGGGCCACGGCTTCCGTGCTTTCGGCGGACGCCGCTTCGTTCTGGCGACAGGAGAAGCGGCGTTCGCCCTGGCCCCGGGATGGCTGACCGCACGGCTGCTGGCGGGTGCCGGCGCGGTCGGGGCGACCTCCGACGCACTCCGCGAGGACTGGGGGGTCACGTCCACGGGCGGGCTCCGCGCATATGCCGGTGTCGGGCTGAGCACGTTCTACGACATTCTGCGAATCGATGGCGCGTGGGGACTGCCGGGCGGTAGCTTCGAAGTCATCCTATCGATCGACCCCAGGCTCCGGCCCTATCTTTGACGGCCCGGGAGGCAAGGCCCGGCGAAACGGGAACGGCAATGCGTCCACCGACCGACATGAGAGCATTCAGCCCCTTGCGGCTGGCGGTGGTGCTTGTGGGCTCGTTAATGCTCCCCGGAGATTTCCTGGCGGCCCAGGAACGTGACGTGCACGACCTCAACATGGGATCCGTCGTCAGGATCACCGGCGCGACCGTGCTCCGAGGCGGGCCCGCCTCGCCGCCCCGGCTGCTCCCCGCGGTAATCGAAGGCAACGTCGTCGGCATGCGGGGCGACA
Organism: uncultured Gemmatimonadaceae bacterium; assembly: GCA_964602175.1. GTDB lineage: Bacteria > Gemmatimonadota > Gemmatimonadetes > Longimicrobiales > Gaopeijiaceae > Bin94. The sequence continues at coordinate 15,173 of CAZRQE010000006.1, forward strand.
CCCTGCTGTTCGAGACCGGCAACGAACCGGTGTACTGGATTCCCCTCGGCGAGCAGCCGCTGGTAGAGCGCCGCGCAGCCGTGCGCGACACGAAACGCTCGGTGCTCGTGATGTCCCTGGTTTCGGCCGCGGCCGGAGCCACGTTTTCCTGGGGTTGGCACGATCAGTGCCGGGTCAATCAGGAGGCGCTGCAGGTGGGGCTGCAACTCACGACCTGTCCGGATGACAGCTCCGAGGGAGAGGCCGTGTTGCGTGGACTGGCGCTGGGCGCCGGAGTCGGCGTGGTGGCCGGTGTGGTGCTGAGCCGCTTCGTCAGCCGCCAGGACTGGGTGCCGCTGACCCTGGACCGGATTCGGTTCCAGGCCGTGCCGGGCAACTTCCGGGCCGGCGCCCATGGCCTGACGATTCGCTGGCCGGTTGGGGGTCGCCCCTAGCGGCCGGCGCTTTCGTAGGTGTACAGGAAGTTTGTGAAGCCCCGGTCGTAGTCGGAGAGCCCGTTCTGACCCGTGAGCTTCATGCGCGAGTCATACAGCTCCCGCATCGCGGTCGTGAACGCGTTGGGGCGCTGATCTGGGGGGCGAAGACGCCGAAAGTCCTCGAGCACTGTGCCCGAGAGTGGCGTGGCATCCAGGAGTTCCCCATAGCGCCCGGGATCGTCCTGGTCCAGGACCCGGAGGTTGCGGTAGACCCGTTCGGCCAGCGCGGCCTGGCGAAGCTGCGGGTCACGTGACCTCTCCAGCGCCAGGTACGCCAGCGCCTGTGCCTCGAGTTCCTTCAGGTAGCCCTTTCGATGACAGAACTCGTGGGCCAGGATGTGGGGCTCGAAAATGCCCGTGCTGCGGAACACGGCGATGTCCCCCGACAGGATGTCGCAGCTGCCGATCGCGAAGGGCATGATGAGGCGCGCCAGGGTCATCTCGCGCACGGTGTTGCTGGTCTCGACGCGCTGTCCGGTGATCGACGCGATGTACGAGGTGAGGCGTTCGTTCACGTCGCCCGCCAGGATGTCCCGTTCGCGCTGGACGGGCTCGTGAATCGACATCAGTTCGGCCGAAAACCGTTCGACGTCCTCGAAGCGCCGGGCCTCGGGCATCTCGTCCATGTGCTTGATATCGGACCCGAAGGTCTCGAGGAAGTCGATCTTGCGCACGCCCCGGCGCGACGCCCAGTCACTGAGCACGCTGCCCGCGTACGCGCCGGCCGCGGCAGCCTGGACGAGACGGCCCGGCAGGGTCGCCCCGATCAGGAGCCTGGAGGCAAGCGGCGCCGCGAACATCAGGTCGGTCAGCGAGACCGGCGAGTACGTCGCGCTGTTGGGGATTCGAATCGTCTCCATATTCTTCCTGTATCCTTCATGACGGGCGTTACTGCAAAAAAGCTTCGCCGACCACACGCCAGCAAGGGGAGCGGACTCCACCGTGACCGACATCGACGCATCCAGGCCCGCAATATCGCCCCTGTCGGGGGTGCGCGTCGTGGATTTCTCACAGAACCTCGCCGGTCCCTGCGCGGCCCAGATCCTTGGCGACCTCGGCGCGGACGTCGTCAAGGTGGAGCCCCCTGGCGGAGACCCGGCGCGGAGGTGGGGGCCCCCGTTCATCGGCGGCAACAGTCACCTCTTTCAGGCGGTCAACCGCAACAAGCGCAGCGTGATCCTCGATCTGAAGACCCCGGACGGCACGGAGTGCGCCCGCGAGCTAGCGGTGGAGGCTGACGTGGTAGTCCAGGCATTGCGGTTCGGTGTCGCGGACCGGCTCGGCATCGGGTACGACAGGATCCGGGACCGCAACCCGAAGGTCGTGTACGTGTCGGTGACCTCGCATGGGCTCGAGGGGCCGCTCCGGGACGACCCCGGCTACGACCCGCTGATGCAGGCACGGTCGGGCCTGATGTCCGTGACCGGGGAGCGGGACGGAAAACCGGTCCGGGTCGGCACGTCCATCGTCGATCTCGGCACGGGCATGTGGGCGGCGATCGCGGTGCTGGGAGCCCTCATGGAACGGGAGCGGACGGGGCGCGGCTGCCATGTCACGGCCTCGCTGCTGGACACGTCGCTCGCGTGGATGTCCTACCACCTGACCAGCTACCTCGCGACCGGCGAGCCGCCCGAACCCATGGGCACGTCGATCGCCATGATCGCCCCGTACGAAGCGTTCCCGTGCACCGACGGGTCGGTCATGATCGCCGCGGGCAACGACGACATCTTCGGGCGCCTTTGCCGCGCGCTGGAGCTGGACCTGACGGAGGACCCCGACTTTGCGCGGAATGCGACCCGGGTGGTCAACAGCCGGCGTCTCGCCGGGATCGTGGCCGCGAGCACGCGGCGCCACTCCGTGAACGGCCTGCTCGAGCTGCTGAGCAGCCACCGCGTCCCGGCCGCGCCCATCCACACGGTGGCGTCGGCGCTGGAGGATCCCCAGACCGCCGCGACGGGAATGCTCCGATCGTGTGCGCACCCGGCCATCGACAACTACGTCGACATTCCGATGCCCGTGCGCTGGGACGGCAGGCGCGCCGGGCTGCGCCACTTCCCTCCCGATGCGGGGGAACATCAGGGCGAGCTGTTCCCGGATGAGTGAGGCGTTGCCGCGTCCGGGGCGGCCGGGGGGTGGCGCGGGCGCGTCTTCCGGGAAACCTTCCGGGGGTTCGCACGGTATCGGTTATATGGCAACTTGCGACGGCAAGGAGGTTGTGCGCATGTCCGGAAAGCGATTCGCCCGGTGCGCGACGCTGGTCGCGGCCATCGCGCTGGATCTCGTCTTCTTTCGCCCCACGGGGGGGCCCGCGGATGCCGGAGAGCCCCTGCCGGCCTTCGCACGTGGCGATTTGACCGCAGCCATGGCGCTCCAGGAACGGCACAACCCCGACCTGCTGGACATACCCGGCGTGGCCGGCACCGCCGTCTCGATCGGTCTCGACGGCCGCCCGGTCGTCAAGGTATACCTGGCAAGCGCCGGCATCGTGGGGCTCCCGGCGAGCCTGGACGGGCATGGCTACGTGACCGAGGTCACCGGTGCCTTCCGGGCCCTCGGAGACATGCCGGCGTCCGGAAGCGATCCAGTGAACGGCACCGACGAGAGCGAGCCCACAGATCCCAGGCAGTCCTTCCCACGGCCGGTCCCCATCGGCGTTTCGACCGGACAGTTCGACGTGACCGCCGGCACCATCGCCGCACGAGTCGTCTCGGGATCGAACGTGTACGCGCTCAGCAACAACCACGTCTACGCCAACCGCAACGCGGCCAAGCTGGGCGACCACGTCCTGCAGCCGGGCACGGTCGACGGAGGCGTCAACCCCACCGACGCGATCGGCACGCTGCACGACTTCGAACCGATCAGGTTCTGTTCGCCGTTCCCGACGTGTCCCGCCAACACCATCGACGCGGCCATCGCCACCACCACCGTCGACCAACTGGGCAACAGCACGCCGGGCAACGGGTACGGAACCCCGCGCAGCGAGACCGTCAAGGCGCGGCTGGGCATGGATGTGCAGAAGTACGGACGCACCACCGGGCACACCAATAGCCGGATCAGCGGCATCAATGCGACGATGAACGTGGGCTTCCGCGACAACACCGCGCGCTTCACGGGACAGATCGTGATCTCCGGCGGCAACTTCTCGGGCCCCGGCGACTCCGGCTCACTGATCGTATCGGCGGGGAGCGACGATGAAGCGCGCCATCCCGTCGCCCTGCTCTTCGCGGGCAGTCAGACCAGTACGCTGGCCAACCCCATCGACCTCGTGCTGAAGCGCTTCGACGTCACGATCGACGGCAACTGAGGCCGTGGACGATTCCGTGGAGCGCGCGCGCAGGCAGGTCACCCGCAAAGTGATGGGCATGAAGGGCGTGGTGGGCACGGCAATCGGACTGCGGCAGGGCAAGCCCTGTATCAAGGTCTATCTGGAGAAGGAAGACGAGGGGTTGCGTCGCCGGCTGCCCCGCAGCGCTGCCGGTGTGGCTGTGGATGTCGAGGTAACCGGCGGGATGCGCAAGCTGTAACCGCGGGACGCAGTCCGCCCGCGGCCGCGCAGTCCGCTCGCGCCTGAACCGCCGGGCTACCGCCGCAGACGCCAGAACCTGGACTCGTAGCTGAACACGGTGTACGCCAGCATTCTCCCGGTCGGATCGTAGGCCGGCTGCGTCTTCCGCGTCGGATCCGTCGTCAACTGCTCCGAGGGTCCGCCGCCGAAGGGCACCCTGTGGACCTGAAAGAAGCCATCCGCACCCGGACCGATGTACGCGACCCATTCACCGTCCGGGGACACCGCGATGCCCGAGTGAACCTGGTCGGAGCTCCATTCGTGGAAGCGCTCCGGCGTGCCGCCATAGCGGTCGACCACGTACAGCGCCTTGTTTCCCGCGCCTTCCGCCGCCTCGAAGACCAGCGCCCCGGAATCCGGAGTCCACTCGGCCTGCAGGGCATCGTGCGGAAAGTCGCCCATGTCCACGATCTGCTGCGGCCGCGTCTCACCCGTCTCCTGGTTCACCGGGATAACGTACAGGAAGCTCTTCCTCGCTCCAGCGGCGTCGCGCGTGTAGCTCGGGAAGGAAACCCACCTGCCGTCCGGGGACCAGCGGGGCCAGCCGGTTTCGTGGCCGTGCGCGGATATCAGGCGCGGCGACGACGGGTCGTCCGCCGGAATGAGATAGATGTCGTCCGTGCCGTCGATGTGGCTGTGGTACGCGATCCAGCGGCCGTTGGGTGACCAGTGCATGCCCTGGTCTTCGGAGTAGGAACTGCGCACCACCCGGTCCGGTCTCGCCTTCGGCAAATCCGAAGACACGTCGACGATCCCGATGTGCTGGCCGATGTCGGGGTAGTTCACGTCGTCGGTGGCGACGCGCCAGCGTCCAAAGGTGAACGAGATTTCGTCGCCGTCGGGGCTCCAGGTGGGCGTCTCGGACTGGAAGGTGGTGATCGGCGTGACTTCGCCCCCGGCGGCCGGGACGGCCGACAGCGTCACCATGTAGTACTGGCTTCGATACACGATGTCGCCATTGGTCGTGACCCCTGGGCCGTACACGTCCCGCTCGGCGGTCGCGAGACGCTCCGCGGGACCTCCGCCCACCGGCCGTGCCCACAGTTCCAGGACGCCTTCCACATCGGGGGCCGCGTAGTAGATCTCGGACCCGTCCGGAGAGAACGCCACGGGACCGTACGGCTCATGCCCGTCGAGCCAGTTGACGGGATCCTCCCCGCAGGGATACCTGAGGTGCTGCACGCCCAGCTCGCGCTCGATACAGGCTGCCTCGCCAGCCGGAGAGACGGCCGGAAGGAAAAGCCTGCCACCTTCCGCGATGATCTCCCCTGAGTCGCCCGCCGCGCCGATTCTCCACACCCGCGAACCGTCGGATCCCCGCACGACGCCCACCACCGACGCGCCATCGGGGGTCCAGGCGAGTTCGAGCAACGCGTCACGCGGCGGAAGACCGGCGCCGTACCCGTTCGCCCAGAGCGCCTCCTTGGCGCCCGAGACCACGTCATACAGAAACCAGCCTTGTCTGCGCCGGTCGAACGAGCGTTCGTGCACGAGCAGGCGCCGACTGTCAGGGTGCCAGGTCACGTAGCGCACCTGACTCGGCGCGAGGCCCAGACTCCGCACCTCGTCGCCGCGCAGTTCGCGGACGAGCACTTCCCTGCCCTGTGTATACGCCAGCAGGCGGCCGTCCGGCGATACCGCCCCGGCCGGATCGCGGTACGCAACCGGTCCCATCTGGTGCGCCGTGGCGAGGTGCACGGGTTCCGGCACGCGCGAATCGCAGGCGGCCGTCGCCAGGCACGCGGCACCCAGGACGAATGCGGTTGCGAACAGCGGCAGCGGGCGCGCGGAGGCCGTGGCCGGCCTCCCGCGACGATTCCACGGTGGTGTCTGCATACTTTTACGATAGGAGATCACCTCGCTACTTGGCTATTGCGCGCCACCCGGCCCACATTGGATGCGCGTCGGCCCGGCCCGACCGGCAGAACAGGATCCCCGACCCCGAGGAACCACGAGTCATGTCGATACCAGAACACCGTCCGCCAACGACCGAACTGCGACGCAGAGGTGATCGCCTCGAAGCTGCAGCGCTGCCCGTGCTCCTGGCGCTGGCTGCTCTCACGTTGCTCCCTCCAGCGCACGCCAAAGCGCAAACCGCCGCCGATTCGGAGCGTACCGTCCCCATTGCCGCCGCCGTCACCGCCTTCTCCGCCGCCGTCGCGGTGGAAGACGGCGACATCTACGTCGGGCGGCCCGGAGTCCTCACGCTCTTCCCCATGCCGGGGAACCGCCAGGGTGGCGTTCACGTGTTCAGCCGCGCGGGTGGCTCATGGGCGGAGACCGCGTCGCTGGCCCCGGGCGAGACGCAGTCGGCGATCGGGTACGGGGAGGGGTTGGAGGCCGCGGGTGACGTCATGGTGGTTGGCGCGCCCAGCGACGGTACCGGCGCCGTCTACGTGTACCGGCGCACATCGGGCGAATGGCAGCTGCAGCAGCGCCTCACGTGGTCCTCGGCCGGCGCGGACGACCGCTTCGGTGCGGCGGTCGCCACCAACGGCCGCGACATCGTGGTCGGGGCTCCCGGGGCGGAATCGGGAACGGGCGTCGCCGTCGTGTTCGTGGGGGACCAGGCCGGGTACACCGAAGCCGCGACCCTGCGTCCCGGCGACGCGCCGCCCGGGGCCGGATTCGGCACCGCGATGGATCTGGAGGACGGCCTGCTCGCCATTGGAGCCCCCGGCGGCGGAATCGCCCTGATCCCGGGCACCGGCGCGCCCAACTTCCAGCCGGGCTCGGTACACCTCTTCGGCGGCGCGGACGGGACGTGGTCTCCGGCTGGACGCCTCGCTCCCCCCGATCCCGGACCGGCATCACTGGGTGCCAGCGTCGCCGTGTCGGGAGGCGAGGTCTTCGCTGGAGCGCCCCTGAGCGCCCAGTTCACCGGCACCGTGTTCCAGTTCACGCGTTCGGCCGTGGGTGGCGCCACCGAGTGGACGGTCGCCAACGCCATTCGTCCCGAGTCCCCGACGCCCATGTCCGGCTTCGGGATGGCGGTTGCGGCCTCGGGCGACGACGTCGTGGTCGGGACGCCGCTGGCCGGCGGTGGCATCGGGGGCGGATTCGCGTTCCGCCGGAATGAGGCAGGCAGCTGGGGACAGGTCGCCACCTTCGGGCCCGGAAGCTCGTTCGCCTTCTATGGAATCGCCGTCGCGATCGAGGACGATGTCGCGGTGGTGGGCGCCCCTGGCGCCGACTTCTTCGAGGGCACCGGCTACGTGTTCCGGCGCACCGGGGACGGGTGGGAGCCCGAGGGAACGATCATCGACGACGCCGCCGGTCTCGATGCCGTGCTGGGCGACGCGAGCGAGTGCGAAGATGGATCGGCTGCGGGATTCGCGTGCAGCGAGGTCGATCTCGTCGCCTTCGTGCCGACGGGAGACCTGGGGGGCGAGCGCGGGATGATCGCCAACGACCTGTGGGGCTGGACCGACCCCGAGTCCGGGCGCGAGTACGCGATCATGGGCCGCGCCGACGGCACGACCTTCGTGGATCTGAGCGATCCGGGCAATCCCGTCTACCTCGGCGAAATGCCCCTGACCGAGGGCGCGACCGTCAACATGTGGCGGGACATCAAGGTCTACGAGAATCACGCGTACGTGGTCGCGGACAACGCGGGGGCCCACGGCGTGCAGGTGTTCCACCTGACGCAGCTGCGGGACGTGACGGATCCACCGGTCACCTTCGAGGCCACCGCGCACTACGACGGCATCAACTCCGCCCACAACATCGTGATCAACGAGGAGACCGGCTTCGCCTACGTGGTTGGGGCCTCCGGCGGAGGAGAGACCTGCGGCGGCGGACTGCACATGATCGATCTGAGCGATCCGCAGGACCCCACCTTTGCCGGCTGCTTCGCCGACGCCAACACGGGCGGGGCGGGCACGGGGTACAGTCACGATGCACAATGCGTCCGCTACCGCGGTCCGGACGAAGAGTACGTGGGCCGCGAGATCTGCCTGGGCGCGAACGAGAATGCGCTCTCGATCGCGGACGTCACGGACAAGGACGCCACCGTGGCGCTATCGGCATCCTCCTACCCCAACACGGGCTACCTGCACCAGGGCTGGATATCGGACGACCACCGCTACTTCTACATGAACGACGAGACCGATGAAGTGGGCGGCAACGTGTCGCGGACGCGCACGCTTGTGTGGGACATCCAGGACCTGAACGACCCGATCCTGGTCAGGGAGCACTTCGGCACCACCGGGTCGTCGGATCACAACCTGTACGTGATCGGTGACCTGATGTACCAGGCCAACTATCTCAGCGGACTTCGCATTCTCGACATCTCCGATCCGGAGTCGCCCGAAGAGATCGGCTTCTTCGACACGGTGCCCTTCGGCGACGACAACCCCGGGTTCGCGGGAGCGTGGAGCGTGTATCCGTACTTCGAGAGCGGCGTGATCATCGTGTCCAGCGTCAAGGAGGGACTGTTCGTCCTGAGGAAGCGCCCGCCGCGGGTGTCGTAAAGAGCGTGCGGGTTCCGGCGGGGCTGCTGGCGGGGGGTACCGCCGCTACAGGATGGCGTTGGCGACCCACGCCCCCGCGTAGGCGAGGAAGAGCATGTAGCAGAACTGCAGCGTGGGCCAGCGCCAGCCTCCCGTCTCGCGCCGCATGATGGCCACGGTGGACATGCACTGGAGCGCGAATACGAAAAACACGAGCAGCGCCACGGCCGAGCCCAGGTCCAGATCCTGCTGTAGCGCCGCCTGGAGCTCGAACGCCTCCTCGTCCTCGCTCTCGACGCCGTAGATCGTGCCCAGCGTCCCGACGATCACCTCGCGGGCCGCCAGCGAGGTCACCAGGCCGATGCCGATGCGCCAGTCGAATCCCAGCGGTTCGATCACGGGTTCGATGACCTGGCCGGCCTGTCCAAGGGCGCTGTCGCCGATCGGCGGAGCCTCGCCGCCGGGCGTCCTGGGGAATTGCGTGAAGACCCAGAGCACGACGGTCACGGCCAGGATGATCTTGCCCGCACGGCGCAGAAAGACCTTCGTGCGGTCCAGCAGCCGGGTCACAATCGACCGGGCCGTGGGCAGCCGGTAGGGAGGCAGCTCCATCACGAACGGCGCCGAGCGTCCCCGCAGCAGCGTACGCTTCAGGAGCGCCGCCGTCCCGATGGCCGCCACCACTCCCATCAGATACAACCCGATCAGGACCGCCGCCCGGGTGCCGAAGAACGGTCCCAGCAGGGGTTGGGCCGGGATGAACGCGGCGATCAGGAGCGCATACACGGGCAGGCGGGCCGAGCAGGTCATGAAGGGCGCGACGAAGATCGTGGCTATTCTGTCCCGTTCGTCCTCCACCGTGCGTGCGGACATGATTGCGGGGACCGCGCAGGCGTAGGCCGACAGCAACGGCAGGAATGACTTGCCCTGGAGACCGACTCGGTGCATGAGACGATCGGCAATCACCGCGGCGCGAGCCATGTACCCCGAGTCCTCCAGGATCGCGATGAAAAAGAACAGGATCAGGATCTGGGGCAGAAACACCATCACGGAACCGACCCCGGCCCACACGCCGTCGAGGAGGAGGGAACGGAACCAGCTTTCGGGAAGCACCGAGCCGATGTAGTTCCCCGACGCGGCGATCGCGGCCTCGGTGCCGTCCATCAACGGCACCGCCCAGGCGAAGATCGATTGGAAGACGAATGCCACGACGCCGGCAAAGACCAGGGGTCCCCAGAATCGGTGCAGCACCAGGGCATCGAGCCGCTGGGTCGTGCGCGATGGGCGGGGAGCCTTGAATCCGGCCGAGCGACCGAGTTCGCGGGCGCGCTGTCGACGCTCCGCAAACAGGTCGATCATCGGCAGGGCACGACCGGGGCCCCTCCCCTCGGGATGCTCGGCCACGGCGACGATCGGGCAGGCGCGAACCTCCTCGCCCCCGGTGTGGAGCGCCTCGAGGAAGGCGCGCACCGGCTGCAGCGTCGCAGCGTCACGGGCGTTGACCAACGCCACCTCCACCCCCAGTTCCTCCGACAGGCTCGAGCGACGGAGGACCCCGTCACGTCTATCCAGCTCGTCGGCCATGGAGAGCACGACCAGCGTCGGGATGCCAAGGGCAAGAACCGGCTCCGCGACCATCAGGTGTGACCTGAGGCGAGTCGCGTCCAGAACCAGGACGATTGCGTCGGGCTGCCGGTCGCCCTCGAAGTCGCCCAGGAGCACGTCGCGGGTGACCATCTGGTCGAGACTGCGCGGTGAAAGGCCGTGCACCCCCGGCAGGTCGATCAGTTCCACCGGCCCCGCCGGCAGATTGACCGTGCCACACCTGCGTTCCACGGTCACGCCCGGATAGTTCGCTACTCTCTGGCGGAGACCGGTGAGTTGGTTGAAGAGGGTAGACTTGCCCGAGTTGGGAGGACCTACCACCGCAACCAGCGGGGTCCCGTTATCGACGCCGGCTCCCGGTGCCGAACCCCGGTCCAGCACGGCCGACCCGGTCCCGCCGTTCAATTCGAGTCGAGAACCCCCGCGGCTTCCAGCGAGCTGCGCACGCACAGACAGGACGCGGTTTCCCTGCGCAGCGCGACAAGCACGCCGTCCACGCGATAGACCGTGGGGCCGCCTACCGGCGCGTGCCGCACCGGACAGAGCGTGCAACCGGGCACGATTCCCCGCTCGAGCAACGGCTCAACATCGTCGCCGGCCACATCGATCCGGACCAGGACGACTTCCTCTTCCAGGGGAACGTCCGCCAGCATGCGATCGGCAGGTTTCTGCGCCGTTTCCGGCTCGCGCTTCACACTTTCCTCCGGGTGGAATACCTGTTTCGGGGCCCGAACATGCTTCCGTGGGAGCCGTTGAGATTGAAACTGATTCTCAATCGGCTCGCGCAGTATTAGAGTAAGGTGGTGTTCCGGAAATGGAAAGCCCACCGCCACGTCCGCGTAACAACACGACCCCTCCCAGGAGCCCGCGCTTGGACGATTCCTATCCGGTGCCAGGCGCCATGGGCCGCTTCGAGGAGGTCGTCCGCCGGAGCCGGTTCGTCAGCTGCGCTGGGCGCGCCGCTTCGCGTGAGTCCGCTCTCCGGTTCGTCCAGTCCGTGCGGGAACGCGTGCCGGGGGCGACCCACTATTGCTGGGCCTTCAACGCGGGACCGCCCGGATCGACCGCCCGGATCGGCGCCAGCGACGACGGCGAGCCGCGTGGCACGGCTGGCACGCCCATACTCACGGCCGTGCTTCACTCCGGGGTGGGCGAAGTGGTGGTGGTCTGCGCCCGCTACTACGGCGGTGTGAAGCTTGGCACGGGCGGGCTCGCCCGCGCCTACGCGCGTGGGGCGAAAGGGGCCCTCGCAGCCTGCCCGACCGAGCGGAAGGTGGACCGTGTTGCGGTGCTGGTCACGGTACCCTGGGAGGCATCCGGCAGGATTGACCCCGTCCTCCGCAAACTGGATGCGCAGATCCTCGCGCGCGACTTCGGGACTGACGTTCGCTACCGGATCCGCGTGCCCGTCGTCAACAGATCACGCCTGTTCGCCGCGGTCGCGGCCGCAACGGGAGGACGTGGGCGCGTAGAGGACTCCTGCGAATAGCAGGCCCTGGCAGCCGGGATAGCCCGACCGCGCGCGGGATACGGCCTGGGTTGCGCCAGCCGACAGAGCTGGTCAGGTGGCGCCTGCGGTCGCGGCGCCGACCCGCGTGGTCACGGGCCGGCGCCGCGGATCCCCCAGTGGTTCAGTCCACTCGGACGACGTTCTCGGCCGCCGGCCCCTTCGCGCCGTCGACCACATCGAATTCTACTTTCTCGCCCTCGGCAAGGCTTCTGAAGCCTTCAGACTGGATGGCGGAGAAATGGACGAAGCAATCCTGTCCATTGTCGGCTCTGGAAATGAACCCAAAGCCCTTTTGGTCGTTGAACCACTTGACGGTTCCCTGCATACGCACGTTGCTGCTCTCCCTCGTGTCGCGGTGCAGTCTGCTGATTCCGCGGCCGGCCGCACAAACGTCGGGCGGCTCGGGCGGGATACTGCGGAAAGAAGAATGACGGGCGTTCCCTGTCCGGGTTCTCGGCCCGTCGTGGATGAATGGGTACTGACCGCTGCAGACTTGCTCCTGATTGGTAAGGGCAAAAACTGACAGCAAAAGCCGCCCGGGTCAATATCCCGGCTAAAGGAAGCTACCGGGGCGCGACACTCGAGCTAGACCGGCAACCCCGTCAGCCACAGAGCCAGCGCAGTACTGAGCGGGACGACCAGGTTGTCGTCGAGGCCGATCGGCAGCACCTCCATGGCCGCGACCACGGCCGCCGCGAACAGCGCGGCGCCAACGCCTGTCACGGGAGTCAGTACGGACGCCGCCACCAGGAAGAAGGCCGCCGTTCCCTCCCAAGTGCCGTTGCCCAGTCCGTGTCGTCCGCAAATCCGGCCGACGACGCTGGCGGCGGGGTCGGCGAACGCCAGGACCAGCATTGAGGGCACGAAGAGCCGGGGCGGCGCGATCACCAGCACTGCCAGTGCACCGACCATGTACCAGGTGGAAGACGCGATCCCGGCGGCTTCGCGGGGAGAAGCGAGCCTGGAGAACACCCTGAAGAAGACCTTGTTGACACCCTCGAACCGAAGGCGGGCCCAATCGAGAACGAGTGCCGCCACCACACCGGCGCCGATCCCGGCCAGCGCCAACGCGGACTCGGGCCCGGTCAACTGCACGAACGCGATGAGCACCAGGCCGCCCACCGCGTGAAACAGGCGGCGCCATGGCTGGACGCCCTCCGTCCCCTCGACGGCCTTCTCGAATTCGGAAGCCCTTCGCCTGTCAGTCTGATGGGTGTTCATCCGGCCGGCGCCGCCCTTTCGCCTCCCCGGTCTCGCTATCGACCGCGTCTGCCCGGATCTCTCGCGGCCGCGCCGCCGATCGGATCCCCGGGCGGCAGCTGGAGCGCCGGGCCCGGCGTCGTGTTCTCGATCCGTTCCTGCCAACGGCGAATGTCCGCCGCGACCAGTCGCTCATGCGGCGACGGGTCCACCACGGCTTCGAGGCGCCCCGCCAGCCCCGCCAGACGGTCCGAAAGCACCGCGCGTGCCGCGGTCATGGTGGCTGCGCTGCCCGCCTCCTGCATCATCCGGTCGACCACGGCCCGCTGAATGGCGTGCTGCACCTGGCGCCGGTACGCGTCGGCTTCCGGAGGGGCAGCCCAGGTGGCGGAGAGCAGCCGGTCGGTTACCTCTTCCAGATCCGGGTAGTCGCCCATGCTGCCGTAGACGATCAGGCGCGCCATCCGCGCCGGATGCAGGATCTCGCCGACGGTGAAATCGGCAGCCGCCTCGGCCGCGCCCAGCGGGTCGAAGAGCAGCTCCGTGTGGCCCGCGAAGACCTCGCCCTCGTCGTGGCGGAACGCCGGCGGGGGAATCATCGCGACCACCTCCGCCGGGAGCGCCAGGAAGTCGACGCTGAGCGCGGAAAGGATGGTCTCCAGAGCGTCCCGCTGCTCCTCACCGGGTACAATGGCAACCGGCGTCTGGCCGTCTCCCTTCAATGCGTAGGCGTAGTCCGCGCCCCCCAGCGACTGCGCCGCGGAGCGAAGCTGGAACCGGTGGTGCATGTACAGCGGCAGCAGCACGAACTCGAGGTCGGACAGAGGCCGGCCGGTGCGGATCATCGAAGTCCCGAAGTCGGCCATGCCGATATTGCGCACCCGGATTTCGTGCTTGAGATGATCCACCAGGTTCGCGCCGTTGTCCCAGACGCCCGCATAGGGGTGCCCGGCCCCGATGAAGTTGTTGTTGGAATGGGCCATGAAGATCAGGCCGTCGCGGATGCCCTGCATGACGATCTCTTCGAGCGCGGCGGCTTCGTCCGTCCCCTCCGGAAACTCGCGGTAGAGCCAGTTGACGGAGAGCTTGTCGTACTCCCCGATTCGCTGCACGTACGCGTTCGACAGATCCAGGTTGCCGTCGTCGTCGATCTCGACGTACGGCGCGGGATAGTCCATCACGCTCTCGCGCCCATAGGTGCTGGCGATGTAGTTGTGAGGGAACCCGATCGTGTGGCCGACCTCGTGGGCGGACAGCTGGCGGACGCGGGCCAACGCCATCTCCACGGCGTCCGAGTTGGCGGACACCTGCGCCAGGTACTCGAAGTCGGGCGCCGCCGCGAGCAGGCACGCCATGCCGTGGCCCGAATGGTCTTCGGCACCCCAGGGCCATCCTCCGTAGGCGGACGCATCGGCCTGGCCTCCACCGCCGACCGTGCCGGCAAACGGGGCGACCATCCCCTGACCGTGCAGGTAGTCCTGCCGCAGTCTGAGGCTGCCGAGGTTGACCACGCCCCGGATGATCTCACCGGTGCGCGGGTCGGTGACGGTGTTGCCGTACGAGTATCCCCGTGTCCGTCTGTGGGTCCAGTGGATCATGTTGTAGCGGATGTCCTGCGGATCGACCCCCTCCGGCAGGACCTCGACCCGGTAGGCGTCGATGAAGCCGGCGGCCTCGAAAGCGTCCGCCCACCACGCGGCCCCGTCGATCAGCGCGCTGAGAATGGGTTCGGGGGTCCCGGGGTCCACGTAGTAGACGATGGGCTCCACCGCCTCGGAGGGCGCCGGTCCGGGATTGCGCTTCTGCAGGCGGTGGCGGGCCGCAAGTCTGAGGCGAAGGTCGGTGTCGATCGGCGTCGCGTAGTCGAAGATGGTAGGACCGTTCACGCCGATCCGTGGGTCCGCGACCCGCGTCCGGTATCCGTCGTCGGGGAGACGGATGAACGAGTGGTGCTGCCGCAGGGTGACCGCCTCCGGGTTCACGGCCACGCCGCGCACCAGCCCGCCGGGGTTGTCGCTGGTGAGGGTCAGCAGCGACTCGACCTCGGTGTTTTCCGGGAAGGACTTCGTGGCGGGCATGTGAATGGCCGAACGGGACGCGTCCAGCCGGAACGTGCCCTGTCCGCGCTGGGCAATCTGGCCGATCGCGTTGCGCGCGTCCCGGATGAAGAACGGGGTGGCGTCAACCAGCACGCGGTCGCCGGTCCGGGCCGCAATGTCGAAGCCCCAGTACACGGAAGGCGCAAAGGCGTCGCGCACGGCCTGTACCTCGGTCGGGTTGTCGCTCCGGGCCTGGAACTGGTAGTTGGGCTCCATGAGGAGTACGCGGGGACCGACCCGCTTCGCTTCGAGCACGTGGGTGCCGCGCAGCTGCCCCCGGTCGATGCCCACGGGATTGGAGCCGAGTCCCGAACCCATTGAGATCTGATACAGGAACTCCCCGCCCGCGAGATCGAGTTCCCAGTACAGCACTCCCTCGCCGTCGTCCCAGTAGAGGTTGAAGAACCCCTCCATCGCCGTCGTGCCCGCCGTCTTCTCGGCGATCGTGGGGAGGGTCGCCTGCGCCGCCAGCGTGGCCGCCCCGGGGGGCCCGACGGCCGCCGCCGCGACGAGCAGCGGAAGGACCATCGCGAGCGCTTTTCGGAGGGATGGTGTTCTTTGCGATGAAGCGAACATGTGGCTGCCTTACCCGGAGCGGTGCCGGTGAGCGAGTTGCGGGGTCCGTCGTCGACCTCGAATGGACGAGCGGCCGTGGGTCAGGAGACTGGAAAGCACGGCCGCCGGACGCAAGGACGGGCCCCGGGTACCCTCGTGGGTCGACCCGCCTCACGGTCGGGCTAGCGCGCCTCCGCCTCCAGCTGTGGGGGAACGCGTGCGAGGGTAGCCTGTTCCAGGTCGTACGCGTACGCCAGCAGATCCGCGTCCGTCCAAAGGTCCCCGATGAAGGCCATCACGAACGGCGTGCCGTCATCGTAGTACGCGAACGGCACCGTGACGGTCGGCAGCCCGATGTCGTTGACGATGTTGCTCGGCAGCTCCGCGTGGTTGTTGGGCCGATAGTCCGGGCGCTCCGGGTCCTCCACCAGCGGCCGAATCGGCTCGCCGGCCTGGGGGAAGAAGAGACCGTCCAGTTCGTTCTCCCGCAGCACCGCCCTGAACAGGGCGCGGATCTCCATCCGCCACGCCTGGAATGCGTCGCCTTCCTCGGTGGCCGTGGGTGCGGCGGGCGGACGGCCCGGGCGGCCACGACGGAAATCGCGTCCGGTGAGCGTTTCCCACTCCTCGATGCTGTGGAAGGCCGCGTCCGGCCCCAGACCCTGGAGGTACACGAGCAGGTCGTGGCTGCCGACCGAGGGGACCGAAGGACGATCTCCGTACAGTTCGACCCATCCGCGGTCCGCGAAGGGGTCCTCCACCACGCTGGCGCCGCGGGCCTCGAGCACGGCGATGGCCTCGCGGTATCGGGCCTCGGTCTCTGGAGCCAGCGGCAGGTACGACTCCCGCCACCCCGGGCCGACCAGACCGAACCGTTTGCCCGCGAGCGCCGAGGCGCTGAGCGCCGCCGCGTATCCGTCCTCGGGGATGTGCCCCACCGCCGCGTACGTCGCGCGATCCTCGGGTGTGGGGCCCGCGATCATGTCCAGCGCAAGGGCGGCGTCCCGCACCGTCCGCGCGATCGGGCCGACGACGTCCCGGTAGGTCGCGTCCATTGGAAGCGCGCCCTCCAGGGGGACCAGGCCGAAGGTGGGCTTGACCCCGACCAGAGCCTGCGCGGCGGCGGGGTTCTGGATCGAGCCGCCCGTTTCGGTGCCCAGGCCCAGCACCGCAAAGCTGGCGTTGACCGCGGTAGCCGTGCCGCCGCTCGACCCGCCGGGCACCCGGTCGACGGCATACGGATTCAGAGTTTCGCCAGCGACGGAACTGCGGGTCCTGGTGCCGTGTCTCGCGAAGTCGGGCATGTTGGTTTTGCCGAGAACGACCGCGCCCGCTTCCCTGAGCCGCTCCACAGCAGCCGCGTCGTCACCGGGAATCAGGTCCACCCCGCCCGCGGCCGAACTGAAACCGTCAAAGCCCGCCGTGGTGACCAGCCCCGCGTGGTCCAGATTGTCCTTGATGACGATCGGGACGCCGTGCAAGGGCCCCCGCGGACCTGTCGTGCGAAGTTCCTCGTCGAGCGCGGCGGCTGTGGCCAGCGCGTCCGGGTTCATCGAGATGAACGCGTTGTAGCGGTCTTCGTAGCGGTCGATCCGGGCCAGGAAGGCCTCCACCAACTGCACGACCGTGTACCGCCCGGCGCGCAGGTCGTCCCGGACCTCGACGGCCGTGAGCTCCACGACATCGACAGCGTGCCCGCGGCTCGCGTCGCGGGACGGGCCAGGCGCCTGGGCAGACGAGGCCCCGCTGGCCAGATGGACCGCGATCGCCACGGCCAGAGTCGGACGGGTCGGTCGGCAACGGGCCATTGGGGCGTCCTCCGTGATCCGGGTGGGAAGCGGCAGCGGGCCTGCTAAGGTACTCGGTCGTCCCCCCGGACGCCCACAACAAGCCGGCCTGGGCCTGTTTCGCCGTCGACGCCATTGCACTACCATCAGGAGCCATGGCCCGTTCGACCCAAGCCCTGATCGAACTGCTCGACCTCGAGCGGATTGAAGACAACATCTACCGGGGCCGCAACCGTGACATCGGCTCCGGCCGGATCTTCGGTGGCCAGGTCCTGGCCCAGGCGCTGGTCGCCGCGCGCCGCACGATCGAACAGGAGGACCGCGCGGCGCATTCCCTCCACGGCTACTTCATTCTCGAGGGCGATCTGGCCATCCCCGTCGTGTACTTCGTGGACTGTCTCCGGGACGGACGGAGCTTCACCACGCGCAATGTGACGGCCATCCAGCACGGCCGTGCGATCTTCACCCTGTCGGCGTCGTTTCACCGCACCGAGGAGAGCCTTGCCCACCAGGCAACGATGCCCGATGTCCCGCCACCGGAGGAACTGCGCTCCGAACTGGAGATCGTGCGGGAGGCGCCCGAGAAGATCCCGGCACGCCTGCGGGACATGCTCGTCCAGGATCGGCCGCTGGACTTCAGGCCGGTTGAGCCGTACCACCCCTTCGACCGAGCAGCGCGGGCGCCGGTTCGCCGCACGTGGGTCAAGTCTTCGGGCTCCCTGGGCGACGATCCGGCCCACCACCAGGCCGCTCTTGCCTACGCTTCCGACTATGGTATTCTGTCGACCGCCCTTCAGCCTCACGGAAGAAACGTCCGGGACCGAGATCTCATGGCTGCCTCCCTGGACCACTCGTTGTGGTTCCACCGCCCCTTTCGAGCCGACGAATGGCTTCTCTACGTCGTAGAGAGTCCCGTCGCCCACGGAGCCAGGGGATTCGCGACGGGAAGCTTCTTCACCCGCGACGGCCAACTGGTCGCTTCGGCCGCTCAGGAGGGCCTGCTTCGCGTCATCACACCAGGAGACCGCCGCTAGGCATTCGCCGACCGGAGCCCGCCGCATGCGCAACCGTTTCGAATCCGCCCTGCCCTTCCCCGACTACCTGGAGACCGTTCGCAGGAACGAGGAACTCTGGCGCGGCATCAATGACCGCGTGCGTCTGCCCGACGCTGTCGTCGACGAGGCCCGCGGCCTGCCCGGCACCTGGCATCTGCTGGCCCTGAGCGAGGACTGGTGCGGCGACGCGATCAACATCCTGCCGGTCCTTTCGCACCTGGCCGACCGGGTCCCGAATGTGGACCTGCGCGTGCTGACCCGGGACGACAACCTCGACATCATGGACGCGCACCTGACCAACGGCACGAGCCGGTCCATCCCGGTGGTGATCCTGCTGGACGAGGACTACCGGGAGCGCGGCTGGTGGGGTCCGCGGCCCAGGGAGCTCCAGAAGTGGGTGATGGAAGAGGGGATGAAGATGGAACCCGGCCCGCGCTACGCCCAGGTCCGCCGCTTCTACGCGCGTGACAAGGGAAAGACGATCCTGAAGGAAGTGCTGGACCTGATCCGCTCGGCCGCCGGGAGACCGCGGCCCGGCGCCTGACCCCACCAGCGGTCATCGAGCGAGGCGACGTGGTGCACTGCCACTTCGGGATCGTCGCCATGCGGCTCACGTCCAACCGCGCACGGCCATTTCGCTCTTTTGCGTCGAATCAACCCGCATCTTAACGTCAGTACTGCGAACCCCCTTGCCCGGCACTCGATGAAACGACTTCCCCCGACTCCCCTCACAGCGATCGTTGCGGCGTTCGCCGTCCTGGCCATTCCAGGGTCTGGCGCATCCCAGGTCCCCCTCGGGATCCGCACCGCTTCGGGCCTGACCATCTCACCCGTCTACGAGGGCTGGTACGAGAACCCCGACGGGACGTTCAGCCTCTCGTTCGGGTACTACAACCGCAACTTCGAGGAGATCGTCGAACTGCCGCACGGCGCGGCCAACCACCTGGAGCCCGCGGCTTTCGACGGCGCGCAGCCCACGCGCTTCCACCCGCGCAGGCATTGGGGGGTCTTCACGGTCACCGTTCCGGCGGACTTCGGCGAGCAGGCGGTCGTGTGGACCATCGACTTCCGCGGCGAGCGCAACTCGATACCGGGCCGGCTCCACCTCGACTGGAGGATCGATGCGCTGGACGGCGAGGCCGAGACCGGCAATACGCCGCCGATGCTGGCCTTTGCGGAGGACGGGCCGAGAGGCGCAGGACCCGGAGGCCCGTGGGGCGAACCGGTCGAGGGCGTGGTGGGGACGCCGGTGCCGCTGACCGTCTGGGCCTGGGACGACGGGCGTTCCCGCGGCAGTGTGGTCAGGGCGGGACGCACCGGGGTTCCGGTCACGCTGACCTGGTTCAAGCACCTGGGCCCGGGTGACGTGACGTTCGCTGAGAATACGGCGACGGTGCCGATCGAGGGAGGCAAGGCGACGACCCTGGCCACCTTCACGGAACCCGGCGACCATGTGATTCGCGTGAGAGCAAACGACGCATCCGGCGTGTCCACCGCAGGCCACTCGCAGTGCTGCTGGACCAACGGATTTGTACGGGTGAGAGTGACCCGCTGACCGAAAGAGAGAAGATGCACCCACAACGCCGCCGGTTCCGGAACGCCGCCGCGAGCGGAATGCTGGTGACCTCTGCCCTGGTGATCGCACCCGCGCACGCCACGGCCCAGGATCAACCCACCTTCGCCCGCGACGTGGCCCCGATCATTCAGCAGAACTGCCAGGTCTGTCACCAGCCCGGCTCGATCGCGCCCATGTCGCTCACCAGCTACGAGGCGGTCAAGCGGTACGCACCGCGGATCCGCGAGAAGGTGGCGGCCCGTATCATGCCGCCGTGGCACATCGACCGCTCCGTGGGAATCCAGGAGTTCAAGAACGACCGGGGCCTGACCGACGAGGAACTGGAGACGCTGGTCACCTGGCTCGACGGCGACATGCCCTTCGGCGACGAGGCCGACATGCCTCCCCCGCCCGTGTTCCCGGACGGGAGCGAGTGGCAGTACGAGGCGCAGTTCGGGCCGCCCGACCTGGTCGTCCGGTCCGAGCCGTACACCCTGGCCGCTCAGACCCAGGACAAGTGGTTCCGGCCCGAGACTCCGACCGGCCTGACCGAGGAGCGCTGGGTCAAGGCGATCGAGATCCGGCCCTCCTGGCCCGACGGGCGGCGGATCGTCCATCACACGCTGGCGTACCTGGTCCAGGACGAGGACCCCGATGAAATGACCGCCGAGACCGCGGCGTTAAGCACCAGCAGCCGCGCGATGGGAGGACCCGGCCTCTTCATGGAGTGGGCCGTCGGCAAGGTCGGCGAGATCTTCCCGGACGGGGCGGGGAAGCTCATGCTGCCGGGTTCGAAGATCCGGTGGGAGGTCCACATGCACGCGATCGGCCAGGAGGTGAAGGACAGCTACGTGGAACTCGGCATCTGGTTCTACCCTCGGGACCGGATCCCCCAGAACAGGACCCGCCTGGCGTTCTACAACGCGACCGGCGACGATCTCGACATCCCGCCGGGCGAGATTGCCGTCACCCAGGACTTCCACGTGGTCAGGTGGCCCGCACGGCTCGAGAACTACCAGCCCCACATGCACATGCGGGGCAAGGCCATGGCCATGGAGGCCATCTACCCGGACGGCCGCAGGGAGATCCTGAGCCAGGTCAACAACTTCCAGTGGCAGTGGCACATCAACTACATCTACGCCGATCACGCCGCACCGCTCCTCCCCGCGGGCACCACACTCGTCTTCACCGCGTGGCACGACAACACGCCTGAGAATCCCAACAACCCGGACCACACGCAGTGGGTCGGCTGGGGCGACCGGACCGTCGACGAAATGGCCCACGCCTGGGTGGACGTGACCTACCTCACCGAGGAGCAGTACGAGGCCGAGGTGGCAAAACGCGAGGCCATGGCCACGGACAGCGAGACCAGGGAGGGGATCAACCGGTAGGGTCTTCCCTCCGCGCACAAACCCTTCATGGCCGTCGAACGACAATCCACCTCGAGGGGGCGTGCCCTGGGCCTCTGGCTCGGCCTGGGCGCCTTCGTCCTTCTCCTCGTGTTCCCCGTGGACGCCACGAACGAACCCGCCAGCCGTTTGGCCGCGGTGGCCCTTCTCATGGCGATCTGGTGGGTTACCGACGCCATTCCGCTCTTCGC
Organism: uncultured Gemmatimonadaceae bacterium; assembly: GCA_964602175.1. Classification (GTDB taxonomy): domain Bacteria; phylum Gemmatimonadota; class Gemmatimonadetes; order Longimicrobiales; family Gaopeijiaceae; genus Bin94. Next base: position 36,631 of record CAZRQE010000006.1, read on the forward strand.
CACCGCGCTCCTGCCCCTCGTCCTCTATCCCCTGCTGGGAATCATGTCAGGGGGCGACACCGCCCCGATCTACTTCAACAGCACGATCGTGCTCTTCCTGGGCGGCTTCATGATCGCCCTGACGATGGAGAAGTGGAACCTGCACCGGCGCATCGCGCTCAACATCATACACGCGGTCGGGGGCGGCCCGGCGCGCATTGTTCTCGGGTTCATGGTCGCGGCCGCGTTCCTGTCGATGTGGATCTCGAACACGGCCACCGCGGTCATGATGGTGCCGATCGGTCTCGCCATCTGCCTGCAGATCGAAAGCGAGGCGGGACGGGAGGGTGCGCGTCACCTGTCGGTGGGCCTGATGCTCGGGATCGCCTACGGCTGCACGGTGGGCGGGCTCACGACCTTGGTGGGCACGCCGCCCAACCTCTCCTTCGTGCGCATCTTCGAGATTCTCTTCCCCGACGCGCCGGCAATCGCCTTCGGGCAGTGGCTGATCATGGCGTTCCCGGTGGGCGTGATCATGCTGGTCGTGTCATGGTTTCTCATCACGCATGTGCTGCACCGCGTCCCGGAGGGCGTGACCATCGATCATGGCGTGGTGGAAAGGGAGCGCCAGGGCCTCGGCGCCATCTCGTTCGAGGAGCGCGCGGTGCTGGGGGTCTTCGCGGCCACGGCTCTGCTGTGGGTCTTCCGCGTCGACCTGCAGCTGGGCTTTCTGACGGTGCCCGGCTGGTCGCGCCTCCTTCCGGACCCGGGCATGATCGACGACGGAACGGTGGCGATCACGCTCGCCTCCCTGCTCTTTTTCATTCCCGCGCGCAACCGGAAGACGGGGGTGACGCGCGTCATGGGACCCGACGTGATCCCGCGCCTGCCCTGGAACATAGTGCTGCTCTTCGGCGGCGGCTTCGCCCTGGCCGCGGGATTTCAGGAGACGGGGCTCGCGCAGCTGATCGGCAGCCAGTTCGAGGTGCTGGGCAGTCTGCCCGTGTTCGTGATGATCCTGTTGGTGTGCGCGGCGCTGACCTTCCTCACGGAATTCACCAGCAACACGGCCACCACCGAGATGGTCCTGCCGATCCTCGCGTCCGTGGCGGTCGTGACCGGCACCCACCCCCTCGTGCTGATGATCCCCGCCACCCTGTCCGCGTCGTGCGCCTTCATGATGCCGGTGGCAACCCCGCCCAACGCGATCGTCTTCGGCAGCGACCGGATCACCGTGGGCGAGATGGCGCGCGCGGGCATCTTCCTCAACCTGATCGGGGTGCTGGTGATCGCGACCGTCGTTTTCACGGTGGGGCTGCACGTCTTCGACATCGACCCGGCGATGGTGCCGGAGTGGGCGAAGTCGATGGCGGAGGGAGCGCACGAGTAGCAACCCCTGACACGGCAGCGCAGCCACCGGGGGCGGCGGGACGCGAACAGGGACCCGGCACGAGACGCACCGGTTGCGGTCAACTTGACAGTGCGCGATCCGCACCCGCACTTTGTTCGGCAACCGAACAAAGTACAGACGTGGGCGTTCCGGTGCTCCGCGCGTCGCTGGGCCCCGGAGGTATCCGATCAAACCGGGATGGAAAGATGACAGCGAGCACCTCACATCGGCTGACCACAGCCCCGGCAACCCACGGCGGCAGGCGCGGAGGACGCCTCAACCTCTCATGCGTCGGCCCGGGCTCCGGACTTGCGCTGCTCGCGATCCTCCTGGGTGCCGCGGCCTGCGAGCGGGATCTCACCGTCCTCGACCCGGCTCCCTTCCCTCCCGAAGCGGTGGTTTTCGACGACGGGTTCGGTCCCGGGGTCCAGTTCTCGGCGTTCGGTGGATCCAAGGTGGACGCACTGGACATTGAGCACGACGAGGTCTACCGCGGGACCGCCGCCCTCAAGTTCACGATCCCCGCGCCCACCGATCCCTCCGGCGGCTACGCCGGCGGCGTCTTCTTTTCCGTGGTGCCCCGCGACCTGACCGGCTTCGACGCGCTCACCTTCTGGGCCAGGGCGAGCACCGCGGCCACGGTGAACACCATTGGAATCGGCAATGACAACAGCGGCAATTCACGCTATCCCGCCACAGTCGAGGGGCTTCCTTTCTCCACCCGCTGGACGAAGTACGCCGTCCCCTTTCCGCTTCCGTCCAGGTTGGGCCAGGAGACCGGCCTCTTCCTGATCGCGGAGGGTTCCGAGTACCCGGTCGGCTACGACATCTTCTTCGACGACGTGCAGTTCGAGCGGCTCGGGACAATCATCAACCCGAGGCCCGCCATCGCGACACAGACGGTAAACGGTGAAGTCGGAGGCACGCTGTCGGTCGGCGGCACGCAGGTGACCTTCGACGTCGGCGGCACGGACCAGACGGTTCATGCGGCTCCGGCCTACTTCACCTTCACCTCTTCCAATTCGGGAGTGGCCTCGGTGACCCCGGACGGCTCGATCTCGCTGATTTCGTCGGGCACCGCCACGATCACCGCCTCGCTGGGTTCCACCGCCGCCGAAGGTGCGGTGACCGTTAAGGTCACGGCGCCTCCCACCGGCGCGCCTCCCACTCCCGCGCATCCGCCCGGAGACGTGATCTCCCTCTTCAGCGACGCCTACGACGACGTCGTGGTCGACACCTGGTCGGCTTCGTGGGACCGGGCGGATGTCGAGGACATCCAGGTCGCCGGCAACCCGGTCAAGAAGTACACCAACCTTGCCTACGCAGGCATCGAGTTCACCTCGCAGCCGATCAACGCGGCATCCATGACCGACCTGCACGTCGATCTCTGGACCAACGATCCTTCCGCCTTCCGCATCAAGCTGGTCGATTTCGGGGGCAACGGGGTCTTCGGCGGCGGCGACGACACGGAGCACGAGATCACCCTCGATCAGGGCTCGATGCCACCCATCGCCGCCGGAGCCTGGAACACCCTCGACATCCCGCTCTCGGCCTTCACGGGTCTCGTGAACCGCGGGAATCTGGCCCAGATGATCATCTCGGGCGCGAGCCCCACGGTCTACCTCGACAACATCTACTTCTTCTCGACCGCGCCTCCTCCGCCGAGCGCGCCCACCGAGGCCGCACCGACGCCGACGCACGCGGAGGCCAACGTGGTGTCCCTCTTCAGCGATGCCTACACGGACGCGATGGTCGATACCTGGTCGGCTTCGTGGGATCAGGCCGATGTCGAGGATGTCCGGATCGCGGGCGACAACGTGAAGAAGTACACCAACCTTGTCTTCGCCGGGGTCGAGTTCACCTCGGCCACGATCGACGCCGGCGAGATGACCCACTTCCACATGGACCTCTGGACGCCGGACCCGACCGCGGATCCGGCGGCGTTCAGGGTCAAGCTGGTGGACTTCGGTGCTGACGGCGGGTTCGGCGGAGGCGACGACACCGAACACGAACTGACCCTCAACGCCATGTCCGATCCGCCGCTGGCGACCGGTATGTGGGTCGCGTACGACATCCCGCTCACGACGTTCACCGGGCTGACCACGCGTGGTCACCTCGCACAGATGATTATCTCCGGCGACCCGAATACGATGTTCGTCGACAACGTGTACCTTCACAAGTGATCATTCCGGTCGTCCCCTTCGGCAGGTGTGGGCGACCGGAAGGTCTCACAAAGCCATGGGATACTCGAATCGGTCACGTTCGGCCAAGGCATCCGACGGGGGGTTGACGACGGCAGTCCTCCACCTGGTGTGGCGGCGGAGGGAAGTATCGCGGGCGGAAATCGCCCGGCACACCGGACGCTCGCGCTCCACGATTTCGGATCTGGTCGCACGGCTCATCGCCACGGGTCTCGTCCAGGAGGTCGGAAGCGGCGAAAGCCGGGGCGGACGGCGCCCGATCCTGATCGGGTTTCGGGACGATGCCGGAGCAATCCTGGGTGTCGACCTGGGCGCGACCCACATTTCGGTCATCCTGACCGACCTTCGCGGTCGGGCCCTGGCCTGGCGCGACCGATCCTACCCGGTACGAAGCAACCCCGGCGGCGCAGGCAAGATCGCCCTGGAGCTGTGCCGCGACTGCCTGGCCGAATGGGGCGGAGACCCCCACCGCTTGCTCGGGATCGGCGTAGGAGTGCCCAGTCCGGTCGACCCCGCGGCTCCCGACCGCGTACTCGAGCGAATCCACCCGGCCTGGCGCGGCCGTGCGATCCTCGACAGGCTCGACGGCGCGTTCGGGGTGCCCGTCTTCATCGAAAACGACGCCAACCTCGGGGCGGTGGCCGAGCACTCGCTGGGCAAGGCGGTCGGAGTCGACGACTTTCTGTACCTGAAGGTGGCGACCGGCGTCGGAGCCGGCCTGATGGTCGGCGGAGAGATCTACCGGGGCTCGACGGGTGTGGCCGGAGAGATCGGACACATCGTGGTCGATCCCGCCGGCCCTGAATGCGTATGCGGCAGTCACGGCTGCCTGGCGACCTTCGTCGGGACACAGGCACTGGTCCGGAGGACGCGCGAGTTGCTGAAGGGCCCGGTACCCAGCGCCCTCGCGGGGACGGATCTCGATATCAAGACCATCGAGGATGCGGCGCTCGCCGACGATCCGGTGGCCCTGCGCGTCGTCGACGAGGCGGCCCGCCACCTGGGCATCGCCGTCGCGGGTGTCGTCAACCTTTTGAACCCGGGCTCGGTAATCGTCGGCGGCAGCCTGGCACGTGCCGGCGACCGATTGCTGCTGCCCCTTCGAGAGGCCGTCCTGCGCCGAACCCTGGTGGCATCGGCGGCGGCGTCCGAGATACGGATCAGCGAGCTGGGACCTCGGGCTACGGCCCTGGGTGCGGCAACCCACGTGCTGGCCGCCTCCCTGGCGAACCCCAGCCTCCTTCAGGGATGAGAACGGCATGATCTCAGGAACTTCCGACCGTTTCGCGGCCAGCGGCGACCGTCCCGCGTGGTACCGGCTCGGTGCTTGTGCTCTTCTTGGTGTCGCCGCGCTCTCGTGCGACGACGGAACCAACCCGGCCGAGGCCTCGTGGACCCTGGCCTGGAGCGACGAGTTCGACGGCCCCGCCGGCGAGCTCCCCAGTCCAGCCAACTGGGCCTTCGACATCGGCACCGACTGGGGCAACGCCCAACTGGAGTACGACACCGACCGCCCCGAGAACGTCTCTCTCGACGGCAACGGCAACCTGGCGATCACCGCCCGGCAGGAGCCCTACCAGGGAAGCGCCTACACATCCGGACGCATCAAGACGCAGGGACTGTTCGAGCAGACGTACGGTCGTTTCGAGGCGCGCATCCAGCTCCCCACCGGCCAGGGTATCTGGCCCGCCTTCTGGATGCTCGGCAACGACATCGACATGGTAGGCTGGCCGGAGTGCGGAGAGATCGACATCATGGAGTACCGCGGCCAGGAGCCGAGCATCGTGCTCGGCACCATCCACGGGCCGGGGTATTCGGCGAGTGCCGGAGTCAGCGGACGCTACGCCCTGCAGGGCGGCCGCTTCGACACGGACTTCCACGTCTTCGCCATCGAGTGGACCGAAGACGGCATCGAGTGGTTCGTCGACGACAATCGCTACCACTCCGTCGACCGTAGCGACCCCGGCGGCCGCTGGGTCTTCGATCACCCCTTCTTCATCCTCCTCAACGTCGCCGTCGGCGGCGGCTTCGTCGGCCCGCCCAACGAATCCACGACTTTCCCGCAGACCATGCTCGTCGACTGGGTGCGCGTCTACCGGAGCGACTGAGAATGCGCCGCCGAACGGCCCCTGGAGATCGCATATCGTTTCCGCACAAGGTCGCCTACGGGGTCGGCGGTTTCGTAAACAACCTGCTGGCGCAGGGCATCGGCAACATGATGATCGTGCTGACGCTCGCGCTGGGCATGGACTTCCGGGCCGTCGGCCTGTTGGGAAGCCTTCCGCGGGCCTTCGACGCGATCACCGATCCTCTGGTGGGCTTCATATCGGACAAGACGAAGTCCCGCTGGGGCCGGCGGCGGCCCTTCCTGTTCATCGGCGCGATCGCCTCCGGAATGGTCTTCGCCCTGCTCTGGCAGATGCCGGCGCCAACGCAGTTCCGGATCAAGCTGGTGGACTACGGTGCCGACGGCGTCTACAGCGGCGAGGTGACCGGCGAGCCGGTCGGAATGCTGCAGTCGGTAGTCAGCTCGCTGAAGGGCATTGTCACCGTGGAGTTGATGGACGATGTCGAGGACGAGGTCACCATCCTCCCGCCGACGCTGGTGACGGGGCGGTGGGTGAGTGTGGACGTGCCCCTCGCCGACTTCGATGAACTCTCCACGCGAGAGCACCTGTCGCAGATCCTCATCTCGGGGGACCTGACCGAGGTCTACGTCGACAACGTGTACCTGTACCGTGGCGACGGCGCCGCGGGCGCGGAGCCGTCCGGGCAGGACGTGGACGGACCGGCTGCGCCCGAGACGGGTGCGCCCACACCGACGGTGCCCGCCGAGGACGTAATCTCGTTCTTCAGCGACGCGTACGACAACGTGCCGGTCCAGTTCTGGTCCACCGACTGGGACGAGTCCGATGTTGCGGACACGCAGGTCGCCGGGAACCCGGTCAAGCATTACACCAACCTGCGCTTCGCCGGGATCGACTTCGGGGAAACCCCGGTCGACGCGAGAGAGATGACGCACGTCCACATGGACATCTGGACCCCGGAAACCACGGGCGAGGGCCGGAGCCAGACCTATTACTTCTACTACTTCCTGATCGGCTCGCTGATCTTCTTCCTCGCCTACACCGTCTTCGCCACGCCCTGGGTGGCACTCGGATACGAACTCACGCCCGACTACAACGAGCGCACCCGCCTGATGGGTGTGCAGAACTTCGTTTCGAACATCGCGTTCGTCATCGGGCCCTGGTTCCTCGTGATCATGACCAACGCGGCGTGGTTCAGGAACCAGATGGCCGGGGCACGCTTCCTTGCGCTCGCGATCTGCGTGACGACCATCGCGCTGGGTGTGATCCCCGCGATCTTCCTCCGCGAACGGGTGCCTACGGGCGGTGGGGACGCCAACGAGGACAGCGCAAGCTTCGGCGAGAACGTCATGGCGTTCCTGCGGGGTCTGTGGCAAACGGTGAAGACCGGTCCCTTCCTGATGCTCTGCGTCGCGACTTTCCTGATCTTCAACAGCTTCATCATGATCTCGCAGTTCCAGTTCTGGGTCTTCGCCTATTACGTCTCCGGCGGCAACATCGGAGAAGGAGCCGGCCTGGCCGGACTGGTCGGCACACTCGGGATCGTGGCCGGCTTCCTGGTGATCATGATCGTCACCTGGCTGGGGACGAAGATCGGAAAGAAGAACGCCCTCTTCGTGTCGACGGGCATCTCGATGTTCGGGTATGCCCTGAAGTGGTTCTGCTACACCCCCGACTACCCCATGCTGGCCCTGCTCCCGGCCCCCTTCCTCGCCTTCGGCCTGGGGGGCCTGTTCACGCTCATGGGATCCATGATCGCCGACGTGGTGGACCTTGATGAGACCACCACCGGGGAACGGCGCGAGGGCATGTTCGGATCGGTCTTCTGGTGGGTCGTGAAGGTCGGCCAGAGCGTTGCGATCCTGGCCGGCGGCTTCCTGCTCTTCTCCACCGGGCTCGACCCCGCGCTCGGGGCGAACCAGCCCGAAGGCACCCTCTTCTGGCTGCGCTTCTACGACGCCTTTGTGCCGCTGGTCGCTTCCGCGATCGCGATCGTGGCGATCTACAAGTACCCGATCACGGAAAAGAGCGCGCTGGACGTGCGGGCGGAGCTGGAGAAAAGGCGGGGGACCGGGAGCGTGGCGGCGTAGGCTACCGGCGGCGCAGGCTGCCGATCCGCAATCCATACCCGAGGGGGAACAGCGCCCTCGCGCACCCCCCGCGCGTTCCGTTGCTCCGCGAGTCCCCGTCGCCCGGCATGTCCCCCGGCCAGGACATCGGCAGGCGTCCCTGGAACTCGTAGGCACCGAAGAGCACATCGGCCACGCCGGCGCCCTCCGAGCCGGGCAGCCATGCCGCCACGAAGGCAGCCGATTCGGCCAGTTCGGCGTCGACGACGAGGGGACGCCCCGAGATCAGGATCGCGACCACGGGGATGCCGCGCACGGACAGGCCGCGAATCGTGGCGAGGTCATCGGGATGCAGGGTCGCGAGCTCGAGTGTCTGTCCATACGGCATGAGCACGCCGGGACCTGCGGGCAGGTGATTGGTACCGGCCCGCACGGGACCCGGCTCCCGGATGTCGCCCATCCCTTCGGCGTAGGGGCGCTCGCCGATGACGACCACCGCCACGTCGAAGTCGTCCGCCCGGGCGCCCGCGCCGCCCTCTTCGCAAAGCACCGCCCCCGGCGCCGTCGCACGGATCCCTTCCCAGATCGATGACCCGCCCTCGATCGCGTCGTTCCCCGACACGCCCTGCCACTCGACGGTGAAGCCCCCGCACTGTCTGCCGCGGTCGTGCGCGTTCCTGCCGGTCACCAGGATGCGGGCGTCCCTCTGCAACGGGAGGACCCCGCGCCCGTTCTTCAGCAGCACCAGCGACTTCCGCACCGCTTCGCGGGCGACTTCCCGATGCTCCGCCGATCCGAACGCCAAATCGTTGGAACCCCGCCGAGCCCAGGGGCGGGGCCGGTCGAAGAGTCCGATCGCGGATTTGACGCGCAGGATCCGTCCGACCGCGTCGTCGATCCGCTCGATCGGCACCGCGCCGCGCTCCACCTGCGTCCTCAGCCCGGAGATGAAGGATTTCCACCTCTCGGGCACCATGAACATGTCGATTCCGGCATTTGCCGCGATCGCGGCAGCCTCGGTATAGTCGTCGGCCAGCGGCTCGATCCCGTTCCAGTCGGAGACCGCGAACCCGCGGAACCCCATCTCGCCCTTGAGCACGTCCTGGATCAGGTAGCGATGCGCATGGCACTTCGCGCCGTTCCAGCTGCTCAGCGACACCATCACGGTCAGCGCCCCGGCCTCCAGGGCGGGCATATACGGCGCGATATGGAGACGCCGCAACTCTTCTTCGCCAACCATCGTGTCGCCCTGGTCCACCCCGGCCTCCGTTCCGCCGTCGCCGACCCAGTGCTTGGCGCAGGCCACGACGCCGTTCGGGCCGACGGCCATGCGCCCGCCCTGCAGCCCCGTTACGATCCTCGACGCGTATCCGGCCACGATTCGGGGATCCTCCGAGTAGCTCTCGTAGGTGCGGCCCCAGCGCGCGTCGCGAGATACCGCCAGAGTCGGCGCGAAGGTCCACTCCACACCCGTGGCCAGCACCTCCCGCGCCGTTACGCGCCCGATCCGTTCGATCAGATCGGGGTCGCGCATTGCGCCCAGTCCGATGTTGTGCGGGAAGATCGTCGCCCCCCGCACGTTGCCGTTGCCGTGGATCGCGTCCACGCCGTAAAGGAGCGGGACCGCCAGGTGGTCCTCGTCCTCCTCCATCGACGCGGCCCAGTAGGCGTCGTTCATGGCCACCCAGTCCGCAGGGTGGTTGCGGCCCGGACACGAGCCGCCGCCGCTGAGCACCGAGCCGATGTGAAAGGCCTTGACCTCGGCCGGACTGACGTGCATCCGCTCGGGCTGCGTCATCTGACCGATCTTCTGGTCGAGGGTCATGCGCGCGAGCAGCGCGTCGACGCGCACGTCGGTCTCGGCCACACCCACCGCCCCCGGGCGCACGGTTGCGGTCATCGATCTGCGAACATCGGTCGCGGATTCATTCAAACGCGCCCGGGTGCCCTCACATCCCGATGTGCAGGTAGGTGCGGATCTCCCACTCGCGCCCGTTGCCGCCGCCGAGCTTCGGATTGCACTCCATCCTGCCGAAGTCATCGGGCGAGAGTCCCGGGCAGTAGCGGGGCGAAAACTCGTTCAGGGTGCGCATCGCCGCGCGCACGCCGAAGCGGGTCTGCGGCATGTCAAACCACTCGGGAGGCCCCAGGGTGTAGGAGATGTCGCCCATCAGTTGCAGCGGGAAGGTGTGGTTGAAATCGCGGTGGTAGTCGTACGGGCCCCAGTCGTTGATCCGCGCCATCGACTGGAACTTGATCGGACCGCCGATCAGGCGCAGGTCCAGCCCGGCCCGGTTGATCACGCGCTCGTCGCTGCCGTTGGGTTCTCCCTTGCCCGCGAAGACGTTGGCGACAACCCCTGCCGCAGCCGAGCGCTTCGAGACGATCCGCGCCTTGACCTCCCACAGGTCGCGCGCCGGCGGCGCACCCGGGAACGCGAAGGTGGAGCGGCCGTCGGCCAGGATTCCGATTCCGGCGTCCTGGGTGGTGGGGAAGCTGTAGTACACGAAGCCGAACGAGGTCGCGAAGCGCGCGTCCTCGCGAATGTCGCTGTCCCAGGTGTACATCCAGGTGGCGGGGGTCGGGTCGTAGGTGAAGAGGACTTCGGCCGCGCGGGTCTCGCGGTTGCTCCGCACGGCAAAGGGGTCGTCCAGGATGTTGCGGGGACGTCCCGGGGCCGGGACATCCGCCGGCACCGGACCCACCAGGGGTTTCCGCCACAGGAAGTTCGGCGCGACCTGCCAGTTGCCCGAGGTGATCGCGAACCCGGTGATGACGTTGCGCTGGTTGCCGTGCCCCGTGTCCTTCAGCGTCCAGCCCGTGAAGGTCTGAGTCTGGGTGAAGCCGCCGTCGGCCACGAGGCCCATCGCCGCACCCTGCAGATACCAGCTCAGCCGCCCCCGTGTCATGGTGATCTTCGCCTTGGCCCCCAGTGCGTCCGATGGCTTGATCTCGTCGTGGAGCACCCGGTACCCGCCGGGCGATCCGTCGACGACCTGGAAGGGCTGCCCCTCCTTCGTGCTCCCCGACCAGATGCCTCCGACATCGACGATCATGTTGCCGCGGGTCGCCGTCATGTGCAGCGTCGCCTTGCGGGTCGGCGGCAGCGGAATGGCGAACGAGCTGGCCGCCTTCCCCGCCGCGGCCAGGTCTTCCTGGTAGATGGCCGTCGTCTCGAAGGGCCCGATATTCGTCTGGTACTTGGCCAGGATCGCCGGATTGGCTCCCCACCAGAGCTCCGGGCCGATCGCCACCTTCCACCCGCTGAAGGAGCGCTTCCCGGTGATCTCCATCCCGACCGGCGCAACCCCGTTGTATATGTCCATGTTGGGCCCGTAGTTGGCCTCCGGGTACAGCCCGAAGAAGTCGCCTTCGTAGCCCCAGTGGTAGTGGCCGGTGCGGTAGAAGCCCTCGAGGTTGAACCAGCGGTCGTCCCACGAGAAGCTGGCGTTGTAGACCTTGAGCCGCTCGATGTCCTGGAGCTGGAAGGTCTCGCCGTTGTCGGCCTCGATGACGCGCGAGCGGCCCCTGTTCTCGTAGAAGAGTTCGTCGATCGGATTCCGGGGAACGTCGCCGAGGATGTTCAGAGAGACGTTCGCGACCATGCTCTGGACCGGCCTCGCCGCCAGGTCCGCGTAGAACGACTGCATCTTGTCGAAGCCCCGGTGACTGGGGAAGGAGCGGTTCCGTTCCGGAGCCTCCTCGGGCGTGCTCACCAGGTGCCCGCCGGTGCTGAAGGTCTCGAGTTCCGCCCGGATCCCGCTCAGGTGTACGCGGTCGCGCGCGGTGGCCAGCAGTGCGGCGCGGTCCCCCAGGGCCTGCAGGCCGACGTTGGCGGGCTGGATCGACGCGAAGTGTTCCCGGATGGCCGCAACATCCGTTCCCGGCCCGTACGGATCGAGCCTGTACGCTTCCTGCAGCGCGTAGTAGGCGGCCCTCGGGTAGAGTTCGTAGAGGTTGTTGTGGTCGGTGGGGCCCTTGGCGACGATCCCCCACCACTCCTCGTTCATGTTGTTGTCGCCCTCGACGAAGTCCTCCGGATAGGCGTCGTTCGCCCACGAGGCGTTGGTGTCCTGGATGTCCAGCCGGTCCTCCTGGCCGAACTTCCACCACCCGTCGGTCCACTGGAAGGTGAGGCCCCCGATCGAGTTGCCCACGCCCCCCTTCCCGGCGGACTCCTCGTAGATCTCGCGCCACTGCTCGATCAGGTATTTCGCCTGGGTGACCTGGTCCTCGCGCATGTTCTTCGCGTCCCACACGTCGGCACCGAACTCGGTGAACATGACGGGACGGTCGAGCTTGTCGTGCACCTCCTGGAAGAGGTCCCTGAAGGAAATGCCCCGGTACACGTTGGTGCCGAAGACGTCCAGGTCGGGGATCTCCTCGGCGATGATGTCGATGTACTGGAGATCGCCGTTGGCCATCGCGATCGGGCGCGTGTCGTCCATCTCCTTGATGCGCGCGGCCACGTCCCCGAAGAGCGAATACATGTAGCGCGCACGCACGGCGTCCGCCTCGCCCGCCGGCAGGTCCTCCGTCTCGGCCGAGCTCCACACCAGCCCGTAGTTGTTCTCGTTGCCGAGCAGCCACATCAGTACGCCGGGCGTGTCCTTGAAGGCGCCGACCATCTCCTCGATCTCGCCCATCACCACCGCGCGGGCCCGGGGGTCCGAGTAGTCCGTGTTGGGATTGAAGACACCGCCCACGGTGACGCCATAGCGCGCGACCGCATGGTTGAGGACCGTGTAGATGCCGTACTCCTCGTAGATGTGGCGCACCCACTTCGGCGTGATCCCCACATAGGCCCGGATCGCGTTCCCGCCCATCGCCTTCAGCAGCGACATCTCGCGTTCGAGCGCGGCCTCGATGATGTGGTCGGGCTCGGTCCAGAAGTTGTAGTTGTAGGTCGTGCCGCGCGGGAAGTAGTCCCAGTTGACGCCAAGCACCATCTTGTCCTCGCCGTCGACCCGAAGACGGGTGCCCGAGTCGTCCCTGACGAGTTCGATGACCGGCATGCGGGGCGCGTCGTCCTGGGCGGCGGCGGGCGCGGCGGGTGCGAGCGCGAAAACGAGCGCGAGGGCGGTGGCGGCGGACACATGCGCCGGCGATCGGTCCAGCACGGCAGCGGGGCTCATTGCGGCTCGGGTGAACTGATTGCGGATCGAACTCATGACTGCACTCCTCCCGGCCGGGCCCTGCTACTTTGTTCGGTTGCCGAACAAAGTGTGGACGGGTTAGGGTTGCTGTCAAGAAGGCAGGCCGGGCCGCGTCAGGTCGCGTCGCAGACGTCCGTCCTCAGAACCTCAGAACGCCTTCATGTACGTCAGCTTCACCACGCCGGTGCGCCGCTGCCAGCGCTCCGTTCTCGGATCCAGCAGGTCTCCCGTCAGGTAGCCCGTGTCGAACACCACGAAGAGGTCGCTGCCGGGCGTGTGGATCCAGTTGATGCGGATGTTGGCCTGGACCTGGTTCGAGACATCGTCGTACTGGACCAGGGCGTTGGCGAAGAGCGACCGGCTGACGGCGGCCAGGACGGTCAGGCCGAACAGGCTGGTGGTGAAATCGCCGTCTTCCACGGGCAGGCTGATGTCGTTGCGCGTATAGTCGCCGCTGAGCGTGAGGTAGGGCCCTGTCTTCCACATGCCGCCGATCGCCACCTCTGTGCCGTTCCCTCCCCAGAATCCGCCCCTGGAAAAGCCGCCGCGCGCGGAGAACTCGCGGCTGTCATTGGTATTGAATCGGACCTGGGCCCCGCTGAACACGTAGTCGCCGGGAGCCAGCTCGCGTCCCTGAATCCGCACCGGCTGGTGGAGGACCTCTCCCCGCCGGGTGATGTTGAGCATCATGCGGTCGCCGCTGTCGAAGGTCAGCATGTTGTGCGACAGGAGGAAGGTGCTCTGCTTCTCCCCGTCCATTCCGGATATGTAGTCGCCGCTCACGACCGCGATCAGTTGGCGCGCCCAGTCGCTCTGCTCGAAACGGGGGAACACGGCAAACGAACCCGAACGGGTGCGGATGTCGCGGCGACGCACGAAGCCCAGCGCCGGGTCGAATCCGCGGGGCACCTGCGCGAAGCTGCCTCCCGCCGAGAGCAGATCGTTGCGCAGGTCCACTTCGAAAGTGCCGGCCGTGGCGCCATGGGCAGTGGCGACGCCAGCCGGGGTGCCGCCGCCCCCGGACGACACACCGCCGCTCTCCGACGACCGGGCCAACCATCCCCTCACGGTGGACCCCCCGAATCGAAGCTGCATGTCGCCTCCGACGACCCTGCTCGCCCCGTCATCCGTGTCCAGCGACGTGAAGATGCCGCCCATGGTCGTCCTCGGAAACGGATCCGCGCGCAACCGCAGCACGGAATTGAGGCCGCCGGTAATCAACCGGCCCCGTGCGTCGTGGGCGTCGTCCGTAAAGAGACTGAGCGCGCCCACCGAAATCGGGCCGGCCTGACCCGTCAGCCGTGTGCCTCCGGCAATGTCGTTGGTGATCCCGATCCTGCGGCTGAAGAAGATCTGAGTCTCCTCCGGATCGCCGAAGTCGAAGAGCCCGGCCCGCTCCAGAAAAAACTCCCGCTTCTCGGGGAAGAAGAGGCCGAAGCGAGTCAGGTTGATCTGCACGTTGTCGGCCTCCACCTGGGCGAAGTCGGGGTTGAGGGTCGCGTCCAGCGTCAGGTTTGAGGTGATCGAGTACTTGAAATCGAGTCCCAGGTCGTTGAGCGTCTCGGTTTCGCCACCCGCCTCGCCCTGCCGTCCCGTCACCGAGCGGCCCGTGATCGCAAAGGGCTTGACCTCCATGTAGCGGCCCCGGCGCAAGCCTTCCAGTCCGGTCAGCGTGGCGTACTGTGATACCTGGCTGAGCGCGCGGCTGAACTCCTGGCCTATGTGGGGGAAGTACACCATCTCGTTCTTGCGCCTGATGGTGCGCTCCATGAGGATCCCCATCTCGAGCGCGTCCGCGTCGTCGAACCGGATCGTCGTGAAGGGGACGGCGGCCTCGACAACCCACCCGTCATCCGTGATCCGCGCCTCGCTCTCGTAGACCCCCTCCCACCACCAGTCCGAAAGGGTCATGGACTCGTCGGTGATCAGGGCGTCGCCCTGGGTCCCGAACGGGTTGATCTCGAAGATGTAGGCGTTGCGTTTGTCGTTGTACGTATCAAGGCCGATGCGGATGTTGTCGTCCTGGTCGATCCGTCCCTCGCGGTGCAGGATGCTGCGCCGGATCCCCGAAGGGTCCGAGTCGTGGAGGACGACCGCGAAGTAGAGGTTGTTGTCGTCGAAGGCGACCCTCAGTTCGGTGAGCTCGGACGACGGCGCACCGTCGACGGGCACGCGCTGGCGGAAGTCGGTGACGGGGGCGATTTCGTGCCAGAACGGCTCGTCGAGGACGCCATCGATGGTCGGCGGCTGGCCGGTTCGGACGGCTCGGACCATCGGTTCGTCAAGCGTCCGGGCACCGGCCGGTTGGCGGGATGCAGCGTCCTGGCCGTAGAGGGGGCTGTGGTGCAGGGAGGCGGCAAGGGCCGCCAGAAACACCGGGCGGACTACGCGCACACGCCCCGCACGGGGGCAAGGCCGTCCCGCAACGGCCTATTCCTCATCCGCGTCGGCCTCGCCGGTGTCGTCCGCATCCTTGCGCGTCTGGCAACAACAGCTGCCGCAGGTGCAACCGCACGCTTCGTCCTCGGGGCAACACCAGGAACCCCCACGGGTGCCGCACGACCAGATCCAGCAGCAGGACTTCGAACAGGACCTGCCGCACCCTTTCCGCCGCAGCCAGCAGATGAGCAGTACCACCAGCAGGATCTGCGGGAGCCCGATCCTGATGGCCGAACTCCAGAACTCTCCGAGAGAGGTCAGGTAGAAGCTGAAGAAGTCTCCCAACATGGTGTCCTCCGTGTGATGTCCGGCGCGCCCTGTCAAATGTACTGCCCCGCGCCGCTCATTGTTTCGCGCGCGCCGATCTCGGCGAATCAGCCCCCTTCGTCCGTCCGGTTTCTCACCAGCGCGATCCCTTCACCATCGGGGCTTATCGCGATGCGTGAAATGTCGCCCGAACCCGCGCCCAGATCCGCAATCTCCCGCCATCCGGCGTCCTCGGACCACGCGAACAGCACGGTCCCGTCACCCATCAGAATTTCGCCCCCCGGCGTCCACGCATGGTCTTCGCGACCCGGCAACGTCCGCACGATGCGCTCGCCGTCGCCGGACCCGGGATCCAGACGCTCGATCCACCATTCCTCGTCGGCCACCTTGCGAACGAAGGAGATCTCGCGCGACCCGGGGATTCGGTGAATGGAGCGGCCCGGGTTCTCGGCCACGACACGGATCTCGCCTGAGAGCGCGTCGCCGACCTGCAGCGTGGGCGGACTGCCGAGAATGAACATCGCCACGGTGCGCTCGTCCGCCCATGCGTGGTATCCGACCGGCTCGGCCGTCGCGAAGATCGGCCCCAGTTCGGATCCGTCGACGCCGTACCGCCACAGGTACTGCAAGCCGTTCGTCTCGTGGATGGCTGAAAACGCAGCCTGCCCGGGAATGGGCGTGGGCGAGAACTCGCTGGCGGCGGGCGTGTGGGTGACCCGTTCCGTCGTGCCGTCTTCGACCAGGTAGCGGAAGGTGTCCGTCTGGGTGGAGTCCATCGCCGCGGTGTAGTAGAGGGCATCGCCGGCGGGGTCGAAGGCGGGCTGATTATCGTAGCCGTCACGGTCGGTGGCGTTCGAGAGGTCGCTGAGGAAGAGTACGCCCTGCTCGTCCCGGTCGAGGCGGCCGAGCCAGATGTCGGTGGACGGGGCCCCGGCCGCGGTGGGGACGTAGTCGGCCGGAGCGGGACCGATTGGCGGCAGCACGCCGTCGGCCGGCGCCGCCGCGAAGGGATCTCCGGCGTCCTGTGCGGCATCCTGGGCCGCGTCCCCCGTGCACGCAAGCGCGATGGAGAGCGCGAGCAGCACCACAGTGCCTGCCGCCGGCGTGGCGGTCTCCGTGTCGGGGTCGTCCTCCGGTTGCGGCGCCAACGCGGCCGCGAGGGCGTCCTCCGCCAACCCCCACTCCTCCATCGCCCGGCGTGACGATGCGTCGCCGGCGCGCGCCACGCCCAGGAGGAGATGGCCGCTGGTGGTCGCTCCGCCGCCGGATTCGGTTGCCGCGGTCACCGCGGCCGCAAGCACCTCGTGGGCGTCCGGAGTAAACGGAAGGTGCCCGTGATAGGTCTCGGGAAGGTCGCGCATCTCCTCCGGGAGGGCGTCGAGCTCCAGGCCCAGTCGACCGAGTATCTCCAACAGGTGGGGCGCTCTCTGAGAGACGACCCCCGCGAGGATGTTGCCCGGCGAAATCGCTTCCGCCCCCTCGCGGGCGGCCGCTGCGGAAGCGCGGTTCAGCGCATGGACGGCGTCATCGGCTAGGTTAATGCTCATGGTGAAGCAATCTGTACGAGGTTCGGACCATCGTTCAAGGCCCCGGCACGGGAAGCCATTGCGGCTGACCCGCCGCGTGGCGCTGTCGGCCTGCCTGCTCGTCCCCGCGCTCTTCGCGTGTACCCCAACCCCCACGCGCAATCTCGACGAACTGACCATTCAGGACAGCACCTATCTCGACCCGGTCTCGATGCTGCCCTATTCGGGGCGGGTCGTCCGCCACTTTCCGGGCGAAGACAGTGTCCTGCAGCTGGAGGCCAGACTGCGGAACGGCACCTGGGAGGGCGAATTGACGGTGTACCACGAAAGCGGCCGCGTGCGGTACCAGGGCGAGATGGCCGGCGGCGCGCAGTGCGGCGGCTGGATCGAGAACGAGAATCCGGAGGAGCCCGAAACCGTCTACCAGGCGATCACGGAGGACCTGGAGGCGCTGGTGATCTATCCGGAGTGTCCTGGCGAATAAACGGAAATCAAAGTTTACATTATGTAATGTTTGATTGACATTTTGGGCCGAACTTTCCGGGGCGGAGAGATCAGCGCCCCGCGAAGAGCCAGTCGACGAGGCGTGCTCCGATCCTGTCCGGATCGAACGCCGGCACATGGGCACCCTGTTCGATCGGCCACAACTCGACGGTGACGCCTGCGGCACATCCCTCGCGGTACCGGAGCGGTTGCGTTTCCGCACCCGACAGCGTGAAATCGAGATCGATCGGTTCCAGGATTTCCGCGGCGGAGAGATCGCAGCCCGCGCGGGAGGCCCACCGGCGGACGGTCTCCTCGGCGCCGGGATAGTGGGTGTCACCCGAGTTGCTGCTGCCCCCGCCGTACTGGATGACGACGTCCCCCGTGCCGTGAATGTGAAGCACGGAGACGGGCGCAGCCCCCGCGCACCGCTCCGGATCGTCGAAGGTGGTGCCGCCGACGGCCACGATGCCCCCCAGTCCCGGCATCGACTCGCAGGCCATCCGGTACGACATGAAGGCGCCGTTCGAGAGCCCGACGAGATAGACCCCGTCCGGGACGATGTGCTCGCCCGCCTCGACCACGAGGTCGTTCAGGTACGCGACATCGTCCACGCCGGTGCCCCAGAAGTCGCAGCAGTAGTCCGTTGCGTTCCAGAAGTTGGCACCCTCGGGATTGCGGGTGCCGTTGGGCAGGATCAGCGCAAACCGGTCGAGCGTGGTGCGCTGCGACAGCCCGAAATACTGATTGGTGTTGGCGGAGTTGCTGGTATACCCGTGGAGCGCGATCAACAGGGGAAGGCGCGTTCCGGCCGTGTAGTCCAGGGGACGGACCAGGGTGGCGGGGCGATCGCCGCCGATGATGAAGACGGACGGGACAGCCGACGGGTCGCCTGAGGAGTCGGTGGACGTAGCATCGCATCCGGCCGCCCCCAGCGCGAGAAATGCCAGCAGCCGGGCGCGCCGAGTCAGGAGTCCCCTCCGCCCCCGTTGTAGGACCCGCGCGCCTCCTCGGCGGTCACGAAACCGTCGACCACGTCCTCCTCGACCTTCTTCGGGTCGCGCCGGCGCGGATCTCCCAACCCCCCGCCTCCCGGAGTCTCCAGAACGATCCTGTGGCCGGGCGGCACCACCTCGCGGCCCTTGACCCGCATCTCGCCCGCGCCCGGAACGTAGACCCTGCCGCGGGCCCCATTGCCACCCCCCTCCCTGCCCCGCGCCGCGTTGCGGACGCGCTCGAACATCTTGGACACGGCGAAGGGGGCGCCCTCGGCGTGCGATATCTCCATGACCTGGCCCAGACCGCCGCGATACTCACCCGCGCCACCCGAGTCCGGAATGTACTCCTTCCGCCAGAAGATGAGGGGCGCGACAGTCTCGGTGATCTCGATCGGCGTGCTGCGCACCCCCGACGGAAACGAAGTCGCGGACAGCCCGTCCTTACCGGGCCGCGCGCCGGTGCCGCCCGTGTGGAACGGATTGACGACAAACGGCTCCGCGTCGCCGTACGGATGGGATCCCGTGAGTCCCGGCCCGCCCATGAGCACGGGATTCCAAAGGCACGAAGCCCCCTCGGCCGGCACGGACCCCGGGGGCATCGCCTGGGCCAGACAGCCGAGCACGACATCGGGGAGCATCTGGCCGATCGAATGGCGCGCGGACACGGCAGCGGGCGGCGGCGCGTTGAGGAGGGAGCGGAGCGGGGCGGTGACCTCGATCGCGTCCAGCGAGCCCGCGTTGTTGGGGACTTCGGAGCCCACCACGCAGCGCACCCCGAACGACGCGTATGCCCGGGTGTACGTCTCGGGAACGTTGATCCCGTACGGCGACATGGGCGAGGTACCGTCGAATTCGATGTGGATGCCGTCCCCGGTCACCGTTAGTGCGCACACCAGCTCCAGGTCCTCGTCGTAGCCGTCGATGGTCATGCGGTGGGTGTACGTGCCGGGGCGCAAGGCGCGGATCCGCTCCAGCATGGCGCGCCGGGACGCGGTCACGATCATTTCGGCCAGTTCGTCGAGCGAGTCCAGCCCGAACTCGGTCATCATCGCGATGAGGCGGTCGCAGCCGGTTCGATTGCACGCCGCCAGGGAGTACAGGTCGCCCTGGGCCACATCCGGCTCGCGCACGTTGGCGCGCACCATGCGCATCAGCGTCTCGTCCACCGCGCCGGCGCGAATGAGGTAGCCGATCGGGATCCGGAGTCCTTCCTCGTACACCTGGTTGGCGTCGGCGCCAAAGCCGCGGCCGCCGACATCGGCGATGTGGCTGGTTGCGGCGAAGAGGGCCACCGGGCGGCCGTCAAGGAAGGCCGGGGTGACGACGGTGAAGTCATTCAGGTGGCCTGTCCCCTCCCACGGATCGTTGGTGACGAGCACGTCCCCCTCTGCGAGCGTCTCCACGGGGTGATCTCGCAGGAAGAAGCCGACCGAGGCCGCCATGGCGTTGACGTGTCCCGGCGTGCCGGTCACCGCCTGCGCCAGCATGCGGCCCGAGAGGTCGAAGACGCCCGCCGAGAGGTCGCCCGCCTCCCGCACCGGTGTCGAGAACGCGGTGCGCACCAGCGTCCGGGCCTGTTCCTCGACCACGGAGAGCAGGCGGCTCCACATGATCTGGTCCTGCAGCGCCGAGATCCCCGCCGCGGCGACGCCCCGGGCTCGGCGTTCCGCCAGCAGATGGCCGGCGGGCAGCACACGCGCCTCCCATCCGTCCGGGATCACCGTGGTGGTCTGGGTTTCGGCAATGAGCGCGGGACCGCGGACCCTGGTGCCCGGGTTGAGGGCACGGCGGTGGTGGACTGCCGCGTTCACCGTCCCGGCGCCGGTCCCGTCGAAGAGCTCGGCGCGCGCGACGGGCCGGGGAGCCGGGGGGGCCTGCGTCGCGTCCGGCGTCGGCGAGGCTCGCACCGGGTCCGGCGCCATCGAGGCCTGCGCCGGGTCCGGCACCGGCGGCCGGGCCGCCACCGGCGAGCGCGCCGGAGCCGACACCACCAGCGTCCAGCTGAGCACCTCCACGTCCAGACCCGGAATCGTGCGGCCATACACGGCGTGGTAGGCTCGATCGAAAGCCCCGCGCAGGGCCGTTGCCGGATCCCCGCCGTCCTGGCCAGTCGCCCCATGCGGCACAGCGCCACCGGCAGCCCCCGCCATCACCTCCACCGGCAACTCCACCCCGATCTCGTGTCCCTGGCCCACATACCGCATGTACGCGTGCGCCCGTTCCGTCGTGGCAGCACCCGGGGCGCCTTCCGCGACCACGGCCGCCGCCTCCTCCCTCATCCCCGCGAGCACATCGCGCACGAGGTCCGCATCGAACCCGGACAGGCGCATGTACCGGCTGCGCACGACCTCATACGAGATCGGCGCCAGGAGGAACCCGACCGCTGAGCCGACCCCCGCGTCGCCCGGCACGAGAAAGCGGTCCAGCTCCAGCTTGTCGGCCAGCCGCGCCGCGTGAATCGGCGCCGATCCCCCGAACGCCACGATGGTGCGGCCCGCAAGCCCCTTGCCCCACTCGATCGCGTGCGTTCGCGCCGCGTTGGACATGTTCTCGTCCACCATCTCGCTCACGCCCAGCGCGGCCAACCGGGCGTCGAGCCCCAGCTCCGCACCCACGCGGCCGCCGATCGCCTCCTCCGCCCTGTCCCGGTCCAGCGCAATCGCGCCGTCCGCGAACAGCTCCGGCTCGATTCGTCCCAGCACCACGTCCGCATCGGTCACGGTGGGCTGGTCCCCACCCCGCCCATACGCCGCCGGACCCGGCTCCGACCCGGCACTCTCGGGACCCACGTGAATGCGGTCCAGGTCGTCCACCCCCGCAATCGACCCGCC
>CAZRQE010000007.1:0-10737 GCA_964602175.1 uncultured Gemmatimonadaceae bacterium
CTTCTTCGCCGACGGCGAGGACGGATACGACACGATCGAGTGGATCGCCCGCCAGCCCTGGTCGAACGGACGGGTCGGCATGGTCGGCGGCTCCTACCTTGCGACGGTGCAGTGGCTGGCAGCCCGCGAGGGCGCGCGCAATCTGGTCTGCATGATCCCCCAGGCGCCGGGCGGAAACTACTTCGACGAACTTCCCTACATCGGCGGCGCGTGGCTGATGAAGTGGTCGCTGGACTGGATCAACGGCACGTCCGGAAGGACGGCTCAGGGGCCCGTCATGGGCGTCACCGATTGGGACGCCGTGTACGCCCACCGGCCGCTCATCACAATGGACGACGCGATGGGCCGCGACATGCCCCTCTACAACGACTTCCTTAACCACCCCACCAGGGACGCCTACTGGGACCGGATCCTCTTCGAGGACGAGGACTTTGCGGGGATCGACCTGCCCATCCTCGTCTTCACCGGTTGGTTCGACGCCGATCAGCCGGGCACCATGCGCTATTGGGAAGGCATGCGCGACCACTCGCCCGGCGCGGGGAAGCAGCACATCATCATCGGCCCCTGGGACCACGGGCAGGCCATCAGCGGCGGCGCGCTGAGCCTGGGCGAATTCCGCTTTACGCCGGAATCCGTCGTCGATGTGCAGGCCACCCACATGGACTTCTTCGACTACTGCCTTGGAGGCAAACGATCGACTCCCGACTTGCCCACAGCGCGCGTGTACCTCACGGGCTCGAATGAATGGCGGGAGTTCGACGCGTATCCACCCGCCGAAATGGAGCCACAGAGCCTCTATTTGTCGAGTGGGGGCGCGGCAAATTCCCTGGCTGGAGACGGCCGGCTCTCCTGGAACCCGCCGGGCGAAGAGCCGCCGGACCGGTATACCTACGATCCTCAGAATCCGGTGCCGTCGGACATCGGCGGGGCCGCCCAGGGGATCGACCAGCGGCCGATCGAAAGACGCCACGACGTCCTGGTCTACACGAGCGACGTACTCCATTCTCCCGTCGAAATCGTCGGTGCGGTGGAAGCAATCATCCACGCCGCAACAGACGGTCTCGACACCGACTTCACGGCAAAGCTGGTCGATGTCCAGCCGGACGGCCGCGCCCTCAAGCTCGGCTGGTGGGACGCCGCCGCGATCCGCGCCCGCTACCGGAACGGTTTCGAGGCGGAGGAACTCCTCACCCCGGGACAGGAGGAGGAATACCGGATCAAGCTTGGGCACATCGGGCACACCTTCCTGCCAGGTCACCGCATCCGGCTGGAAGTCTCCAGCAGCGCCTACCCGTTCTTCGCACCCAATCCGAACACCGGCAACCCCGTGGCCACGGACACCGAGTGGCGCGTTGCCCGGCAGACGGTTTTCCACGACGCCGGCCGACCGTCGCGCCTGGTCCTCCCGGTCATGCCGAGACGCGTGATACCGTAGGGTGATACCGTAGGCGGGGCGACTTCATCCACGCGGTCATTGACAAGGGTCGGGACGAAATGGACACGCAAGACGCCCGCGACCGGCACCCCATCGGCCTCCTTGGCCTGGGCGCCTACCTGCCCGAGCGTGTGATGACGAACGATGAATGGGCGGAGTACGTCGACACCTCGGACGAGTGGATCGTGGCACGCACAGGTATCCGGACGCGGCGGATTGCTGCGGATGAAGAAAGCACGGCCGACCTCGCGCTGGCCGCAGCCCAGGCAGCACTGGCGGACGGCGCATTCGAGCCTGCGGATATCGACGAGATCGTTCTGGCAACCGACACGCCCGAAGTCTTCGCGCCGGACACTGCGGCGTACGTGCAGGCCCGTCTCGGGGTGGGCCAAATCCCGTGCTACGACCTGGCCGGCAGCGGCTGCGCGGGGTTCGTGCTGGCGCTGGACATTGCGCGCTCACGGGCGCTCGCAAACGGCCGCCGGATGCTGGTGATCGGGGTCGAACTGATCACCCGGCTCATGAACTGGAAGGACCGCAACACCTGCGTGCTGTTCGGCGACGCGGCAGGCGCGGCGGTGGTGGGGCACGGCCCGGGCGCAGTCGAAATCCTGGCGGCCACTGCGGGCACGGACGGTACCAGGAGCGACATCCTGGGACTGGAGACTGGAGGCACGCGTCAGCCCGTCACCATGGAGCGCGTGCAGCAGGGGCTTCACAAGAACCTCGTGATGGACGGACGCGAGGTCTTTCGCGAGGCCGTCCGCCGGATGAGCGAGGCGTCGCTGCAGGTGCTCGCCAAGGCCGGGGTTTCCATCGACGACGTTGCGCTCGTCGTGCCCCATCAGGCGAACCTGCGGATCCTGAACGCCGTGGCGGCGCGCCTGGGCCTCTCCGAGGAGCGCGTTTTCATCAACGTCCAGAAGTACGGCAACACGGGCTCCGCGTCGGTCCCGGTGGCGTTGTGGGAGGCGCGGAATCAAGGGCGGATCAAGTCCGGCGACCTGGTCCTCCTGACAGCATTCGGGGCCGGGTTCCACTGGGCGGCGATGCTGCTGCGGTTCTGACGAAGCGTTTCAGCTGAAACGTCCCATGTAAAATCTACATTACTTTATGTAAAGTTTAGTATACATTTTGGGTTCTTTGGCCCGGACGTTTATCAATGACCGACGGGCCGGTCCCGTGCCCACCCCGGACCCTGCGGCGCCTCGGTACGCTCCCCCGCCGTCCACGGTCTACTGAAGAACCGGTCGATTGCGCTCACCACCCGCTCCGCATGCGCGACAGGCGTGGCCAGGTCCGGATCGCCGGCCCCACCCGCGCCGGAAGCAACCGCCGCCGCCCGCCCCTGCGCGCGCCGTAGCCCCCACTCCGCAGCCGCCCGCGCCTCGGTGGTCGCGTTTTCGTTGGCGGCCAGCGCCAGCAATTCGTTCACCACGACGTTCTGGACAACGCGCACCAGCGCCGCTTCCGACCCGCCCATGGGCCGCTCCCAGGCGTCGTCCACCAACCGCCCCACGACCTCCTCAAGGCTCGGAAGCGACGGGTCGCGGGCGTGGAACGCGACCACACGCGCCGTGCGGGCGGGCGCGAGCACTCCGCCGACAATCTCGCTCGCAACCGTATTAGCCGCCCCGATCTGATCAAACGCAGGACCGGCCCGATTCGACCAAGCCGGACCTCCCCCAACCCACCCAAACGATCGCGGCGCCAGAATCGCCAACACCGACTCCGGAATCGCGAGTTCCTCCGGGGCCAGCGCGTCGCTCACCAGCCCCATCGCCCGCCGCACCCGGTCCCCCGAAACCAGCTCGGTCACCGGCAGAATGTCGCCGCGCACTCCGTAGGTGTACTCCATCCCGCCGATCGTCTTGATCGCGGCCTCGTAGGTGGCGCGGTGGCTGAAATAGACCGGCGCGAAGCGCTCGCGGAGCTTGTGCATCGGCTCACCCGGCTCGATCGCGCGCTCGTCGAACGAATCGATCATGAAGCGCCGCACCTCGCTCACGCGCTCGAACTCGTCGAGCACGTCGCTTCCGTTGATCCACCACGTCGCGTCCGGGTGCGAGTTGTCGGCCCCGGCATCCGGGTTCGTAATGAAGCGCCACCCGCGCTCCTGGGCCTCGAGGAGCAAGCCGTTCAGGAAGGCCTCCTCACTGTCGCCGGCAGGCGGCGAGGCGTAGGCATACCGGATCGCGAGCGTGTCATACGCCCCTGGACCCGCCCGGTAGGCCCCGGACAGATCCAGCCGCCCCTCCCGCAGCTCGATCACCGGGGCCGGATAGTCCATGACGGACGCATGCCCGTCGCTGATCGAGATGAAATTGTGCGCGAGTCCCAGCGTGTGCCCGATTTCGTGCGCCGAGTGCTGGCGGCGGCGCATCATCACGAACTCCTCGCCGTCGACGCCCGGCGCCTCTCCCGCGTACCAGTCGCCGTCCACTCCGGCCGCGCCCGCGAAGGTGTTGTAGTTGGCCAGCGACCGGTAGGAGTCCATGCGCACGGCCGCCTTGATGATCTCTCCCGTGCGCGGATCGACGAATGACGGCCCGATCGACGAACCCGCCTCGGTGCGGTGGACCCACTGGATCACGTGGTAGCGGGCGTCCATCGGATCCATGTCCGCCGGCATGTCCTCGATGCGGAACGCGTCGATGAACCCGGCCGCCTCGAAGACCTGATTCCACCACACGCCGCCGACACGGAACGCCGTGCGGTACGGCTCGGGCACGGCAGGATCGAGATAGTAGACGATCGGTTCGACCGGCTCGCTCATCGCCGCCGACGGGTCGGCCTTCACCAGCCGATGACGCCTCGCCAGCGCCGTCTGGTAGTCGTCGTCGAAGGGCTTGCCGAAGTCGTAGTAGCCGATCGCGAAGACCCCGATCCTGGGGTCGAAGCGCCGGGGCGTGTAGCCGTCGTCGGGGAGCATCACCAGCGAATGATGCTGCCGCAGCGTCATCGCCCGCCCGTCCGGGGCGTGCCGCTGGATCTCGCCCCCCGGCCGTTCGCTTGCGAAGGTGAGCGACGCCTCCACCTCGGTGTTCTCCGGAAACGCCTTCGTCCGCGGGAGAAAGATGGCGCTTCGGTTCGCATCCAGCCGGTAGGTGCCCTGGTTTGCCGCCTGCAGCCGGGCCGCAACACCAACGACGTCGCGCAGGAAGAACGAGGTCCCGTCCACCAGCGCCCGCCCGTCCTCTTCGGCGACCACGGCAAATCCGCCAACCGTCGAGGTCAGGAACGATTCCTCCACGGACCGCACGAGCGCGTCGGTCGGATTGGTCTCGGCGCGGAAGCCCGGGTTGTCGAGCACAAGCAGCACCTTCGGCCCGACCCGCTCGAAGTGCGCCAGATACGCGCTCTGGATGTTGCCGCGGTCGAGCCCCAGCGCATTCGAGCCGACCCCGGTCGCGAGCGACGTCAGGTAGAGGAACTGCTCGTCCCAGCGTCCGACCTCGAGCAGCAGCCGGCCCCCGGCGTCATCCCAATACAGGGGAAAGTACCCGGGCTGACCGTCCATCCCGCGGGTGTAGTCGGCAATCGTCGGAAGACCGCCGCCCGCCGCAGGCGTCTGCGAGGCAATCGGCGTCGGCTGGAGAAGCAGGATTGTATGGAGGAGGGAGAGGAGGATCGGCCCGGCCGTCGCGGCGGCGCGACCGGACAGGGGCAGGCGGGCGGTTTTCGCTGGGCGCATGGGAGGATGTCCTTGGCGGAGTGGCGGAGGTGGTGGCACATGGCCACCTCGTCATCCACCCCACAATAGCCCGGCCGCCGGGCTTTCGCCCCGCCGCCCCTCGTTCGCCCCGTCGGTCCGCTGTCCGCTCGGCCTGTCCTCCGCCCGCCCCGCCTATCCCCCGTCGGGGATCAGCTGCCGCTCCCGCTCCCCGACGTGACGGCGCATCCAGTCGAACATCTCCCACACCGTGTGCAGCACCGACTCGCGCGCCCGGTAGCCGTGGCTCTCGTGCGGCAGCATCACCAGGCGGACCGTGCCGCCCAGCCCCTTGACGGCGTGGTACATCCGCTCCGACTGCACGGGGAAGGTCCCCGAATTGTTGTCGATCACGCCGTGGGTGAGGAGCAGCGGCTCGTTGATCTTCTCCGCGTGCATGAAGGCCGACATGCTGAAGTAGACTTCGGGAGCCTCCCAGAAGGTGCGGCGCTCGTACTGGAAGCCGAAGGGCGTCAGGCTCCGGTTGAAGGCGCCGCTGCGCGCGATCCCGGCGGCGAAATCGTCCGAGTGCGCCAGCATGTTGGCGGTCATGAAGGCCCCGTAGCTGTGACCGGCAATACCGATCCGGTCGCGGTCGGCGACGCCCATCTCGACGAGCTTGTCCACAGCGGCCCGGCCGTTCGCCACCAGCTGCTCCACGTACGTGTCGTTCGCGGTGAAGCCCCCGACGATCGGCATCGCGGCGTCGTTCAGCACGGCATACCCCTGCGTCAGAAGCAGCAGGTGCGAAGCGCCGGAAATGGTCGTGAAACGGTGGGCGGATCCGCGAACCTGTCCCGCTCCGTCCTCGTCCGCGAATTCGCGCGGGTACGCCCACACCAGCACCGGCAGGCGCTCGCCCGGCTCGTATCCGGCGGGAAGGTACAGTTCGGCCGAGAGCGGGATGCCGTCGTCGCGCTCGTAGTAGACCTTGCTCTTGGTGATTCCCGCGAGCTGGGGCTGGGGGTTGGGGAAGGCCGTGAGCGCCGTGCGCTCGCCGTTGCCGGTCGCGACCAGGTGATAGTTGGGCGGCTCCTCGCTCGTCTCGCTCCGGATGACGATCCGGCCGGCGCGTGCGTCCGCCAAGCCCACCACGGTCTCGTAGCTCTCCGGGCCCGAGTGGAAAAGCCGGCGCAACTCGGCGGTCTCCAGGTTCAGGCGATCGAGGAAGGGCCGGTCCCCCTCGGGCGATCCGCCGGGTCCCGCCAGGAAGATGCTGGTCCCGTCCATGTGGACAACCGGCTTGCCGGTACCGTCCTGTGTCATCACCGGGTCGCCGGGGTTTCCGTACCAGTCATCGGTGCTGCGGTCCCAGAGGAGTGCCGGCCCGGCACCGGCGGACGAAGCCTGCACGATCCATGCACGGCTCCGCCGCGTCGGCCAATCGAACTCGTAAACCAGCGCCGTCTCGCCGTCTCCGCCCCACAGGACCGGGTAGCCGAACCCGAAGGCTCCCGAGCCCAGGCGGTGCTCGGTGCGGATCAGCTCCTCGCCCTCTGCGTCGAAAGGTGCCGCCAGGGTCAGGACACGATCGCGGTAGGGCATGTCCCGGCCGGGATCGCCGCCGTCGAGGGCTTCGATGTAGGTCAGAACCGCTGGCGCCCCTGCCCGCCACGAGAACTGGCGGAGGCCGGCGCGGCGAAAGCCCAGGTGCTCGGGGCCGCCCTCGTCGACAGGCAGCGTGGCCAGAGCGCGGACGGGCCGGCCGTCGCTGTCCAGGACCTCCACCTCCTTGGCGAAGCGCGAATCCGGCACCAGGTACGAGTAGGGGCGCACCGTGCGGACCGAGAGGAAGTACTCCCCGCTGGGCGAGGGCTCGAGAGACTCGTACACCGCCGCGGCGCCGACCGGCCGCATGTCTCCGGTGGCGACATCGACGATGGCGGGCTGCGACGTCAGGTAGTAGTCGAACAGCGCCTCGTCATGGGCGTCTTCCAGCAGGTCCTGAAAGGTCCAGGACGGCGCTGCTTCACCGCCCGATTCCTGGATGACCGGACCGACGGGGATTGCGGAGGGCTCGGGCGGCGCGCCCCGGTTCTCGACGACGAAGTGGCAGAGAAGCGCGCCGCCGCCGGGCATCCAGGAGCAGGGTTCGCCCCGGGCGCCGTTCAGCGAAGGGCCGGTCAGCGCGCGGGCCGTACCGGTCGCCGGGTCGGCCAGCCAGAGGGCGACTCCGTCGGCGCTCGTTCGCGTGAACGCGAAGCTGTCGCCGGACGGCGACCAGGAGGGTGGCCCCAGACCATCCTCGGCGCCGGTCACGGCTTGCGTGCCACCGCCATCCAGGTCAACGACCGAGAAGCGAACAAATGGCGGTGCAGCGTGTATCCCGTTGTGGACCGGGCTGATCCTGCGCCCCGCCAGCCGCAGCATGGGGGCAGCCAGATCCTCGATCCCGGGCATGCTCTCCCTGTGCGCGAGGACCATCCAGTCGCCGGAAGGGCTGACCACCGCCTGGGGGAACGGAGCCGCTTCAAGAATGTCCACGACGTCCGGAGGCGGGGTGCGGTAGGCGTCCTGCGCGGCCAGTGAGGATGGAGGAGGAAGCAGCAGGGCGAGCGGAAGAATGGACGCGGTAAAGGCACGGATACTCATGTTCAACCCCTTTGGACGGCCGGATCCCGTGTGCGTTCCCCTTATCTTAGGTGCCCAGAACGATTGGTGACATGCGGGACGCGGGAGGCTCATGAACCAGCGGCTATCGCCAACAGCGCGTCTCGCAACTGTGTGTGGGGCACTCGTCCTCCTCTGCATGCCATCGGCCGCCGCGGCTCAGGCCAATCAGCTGAGCGGCCGGGCCTGGTCCGACGATGGCCGCCCCATCGAGGGCGCCGTGGCGGAGCTGCATCCGGTGGCGGACTCCACCCTGGCCGTGTACACGCTGACGAACGAGCTGGGCTTTTTCTCGTTCCGCGATCTGCAGCCGGGCACCTACGCTCTGACGGTGACGCGGATCGGCTTCGCGGAACACCGGGAAGAGGTGAGTGTCCGGGCGGGCACGACCGAGGTCGAAGTCATCATGGCGGGGGAGGCGGTCGTGCTCGAAGGCGTGACGGTCGAGGCCGAGCGCAGCCGCGCCAAGACACGCTTCGAAGAATCGGCGGGGATCACGGTCCAGGAGATCGACGCGGGTGACCTGAAGTCGATCCCGGTATTGATCGAGTCGGACCCGCTGCGCGCCGTCGAAGTGCTCCCGGGTGTGACGACCGTGTCGGACTTCTCCGGATCCTACAATGTCCGGGGCGGCTCCGCCGACCAGAATCTCATTCTGCTCGACGAAGTACCGATCTTCAATCCCTTTCACCTGGGCAACATCTTCTCCGTATTCAACGCGGACATGGTGGACCGCGTCGAACTGCAGTCCGGGGGCTATCCGGCAGAATACGGCGGCCGAGTTTCTTCGGTGCTGACGATTGCCAGCGACCCGGGTGACGGGCTATTCGGGGTCGACGCGGGCATCAGCCTTCTGGCAACCCGCGTCGCGGTCAAGGGGGGCCTTCCGGAAAGCGCCGCCGAGAAGCTCGGGTTCACCGCAACCCGCTGGCGCGCCTCCGCCCGCCGATCCTACGTGGACGTGCTCATCAAGCCGTGGGCAGACTTCCCATACCACCTGACGGACCTGCAAGGCGTCTTCGAGGCCTGGACGGTGGGCGGGAGCCGGCTCCGGATCGTGGGGTACAGCGGCCGGGACATCGTCGACCTCTCGGGGATCTCCGACACGCCCATTCCCATCCGGTGGTGGTGGGGGAACGACGCGATCGGGGGTTCGTGGACGCATTCCCTCGGCGGGGGCGCGTCCATGGCCGTACGCGCCTCATTCTCGCGTTTCGGATCCGACCTGACCTTTCCGGAGGTCGACACAGAGTTCCAGACCGGGATCGAGGAGGCGACGTTCAGGGCCGACACGGAGCACCGTCCCGCGTGGGCCACCAGCTGGAAGTCGGGCGTGTCGGTGAAGCGCGTTGCCTACAACAACGGGCTGCTGGGAGGAGGGTCGACCTTCCTGGACCAGCAGGGCAGCGGCCTGGAGATCGCCGGCTACAGCCAGGCTCACTGGAACCCGAACCGGAACTGGCTGGTGGAGGGCGGCGTGCGCCTCGACTACTGGCAGCCGAACGCCGGGACGACGGAAGCGACGCTGTCGCCCCGCTTTGCCGTGAGACGCTTTCTTCGGGACAGGAACTCGGCGGTGCGACTGGCGGCGGGCCGGTACAGCCAGTTCATCCACTCCACGCGGGATGAAGAGTTCCCCTTCGGGCTCGACACATGGATCCTGGCGGGCGCCGAGGCCCCCCGCGTCGTCTCGGACCAGGTACAGCTGGGGGCCGAGAGCTTCTTTGGCGACGACGACCAGTGGTTCGCCTCGCTGGAGGGCTACTACCGCAACTTCGACGGTGTGGCCGCCCTCAATTCGGCCGAGGATCCCAACGACGACACCGACGCGCTGGTGGCCGGCAACGGCAACGCCTACGGCGCGGACCTCTTCCTGAAGCGGGACCGGGGCAACACCACGGGCTGGGTCTCGATCTCGTTCCTGAAGACCATCCGGTCCTTCCCGGACACGCGCGTCGGGGTCCAGCCCCAGCCGTGGATCACGTATCCGCCGGTCTTCGACCGCCGCTTCGAGGTCGACGTTTCGCTGCGCCGGGCCCTCGGCTGGTGGGGATTGGACACAGGAGTCAGGGCAAACTTCGGGACCGGCCTGCCATACACGAAACCGCTCGGCACCTATCAGGTCTACCGGACGCAGTTCGTATCGGGGCTTCTTGGAGTCGACGACGGGAACGCCGTGGTGCTCGGGCCGCGCAACGGCGCGCGCTATCCCGCGCGGCACCGGCTCGATCTCTCGTTGCGGAAGACCGTAACGAAGAGCTGGGGCACAATCACACCCTACCTGAGCATCATCAACGTATACAACCAGAAAAACGTGCTGTTCTACTTCTTCGACTACCAGTCCTCGCCCCCGAAGCGAGAAGGCGTGTCGATGATCCCGTTCCTTCCCACCTTCGGCGTCGAGGTCTCGTTCTGATGATGGATTCTCCGACTGTGCCGTCCGGGCGGCCGCGGGCGTGCCGGCCGAACGCCGGCGTGGCGGTGCTGGCCGTCCTGGCGGGGGCCCCGGTTCTCGGCGGGTGCGCGCTGACCGAGGTCACGGTCACCGAGTCGGAGGACGTGGTGATCGCAGAGGCGCAGCTGACCATCAACCAGCACGGCGACGGCGGCACGTCCCTCAGCGTTTACGCTTATCTGCACCGTACGCTGAGCGGGGAGCGCCCTGACGAAGTGGAGGGAGCCCTTGTCCGCGTTTCGGGGGCGTCGGCGGTCGTGCATCTGGCGGCGGCGGACAGCGGGAGTGTTTGCCTGGATCCCTGGGAGGACGAGGAAGACGAGGAGGTTCTCGAAGTGGATGTCGGTTCGTGCTACCGCGCCAGCGTTGCCCCGTCGCCCTTCGCTCCGGGGGAGGTCCTCGAGCTCGAGGTGGTCCTTCCCGAAGGCGGCACCCTGACCGGGGTCAGCCACGTGCCCGACGCGTTCGAGTTCATCGGGCTCACACACGAGGATGGACACTGCCGCATCGAGCCCGACACCAACT
>CAZRQE010000008.1:0-14030 GCA_964602175.1 uncultured Gemmatimonadaceae bacterium
GGTGGGGTGGATGTGCGGTGCGGTGATGGCGGCCCTGCTCGCCGCGTGGATCTACTTCGTCCAGCAGCCCTCCGCCATGCTGCTCGGGGGTTGGATCGGGGCCGTTCTGGCGACGTTCTGGCTGGGGGCCCGGGCGGGAAGGGAACTGACCTACGGGGTTCTGCGCTTCCGCCACAGGCCGCGTTGAGTCGAGATTTCGTGACCAGCCCGGTCGGCGGCCGGGTTCAGCCGGTCCGACCGATTCATTTTCCGGAGACGACTTGAATGGCAGCCAGGTTCGACGGCATTGATTTCTACGATGTGGATTCGCTCCTGTCCGAAGAGGAGCGCATGGTCAGGGACACGATCCGGGATTGGGTGGAAGACCGGGTCATGCCGATCATCGGCGATGCATACACCGAGCGGCGGTTTCCCACCGAGCTGATCCCCGAAATCGGGGAACTCGGCATGCTGGGCGCCAATCTGCCCGCCGAATACGGGTGTGCCGAACTCAACAACGTGTGCTACGGCCTCATCATGCAGGAGCTGGAGCGCGGCGATTCCGGGATCCGGTCCTTCGTGTCCGTGCAGGGCGCGCTGGTGATGTACCCCATCTACGCGTTCGGCAGCGAGGAACACCGGCGAACGTGGCTGCCCGCGCTCGCATCCGGCGACAAGATCGGCTGCTTCGGCCTGACCGAGCCCGACTACGGGTCGAATCCCGTGGGCATGATCACCCGGGCCCGCGAGACCTCCGACGGCTGGGTGCTGAACGGGACGAAGATGTGGATCACCAACGGTTCGATGGCCGACGTCGCGGTGATCTGGGCCCAGACCGCCGAGCCGGGTGACTCACGGGGCATCCGCGGCTTCGTGGTCCCCACCGATACCCCCGGGTTCAGCGCCCGCGACCAGAAGGGGAAGCTGTCGCTGCTGGCGTCGGACACGAGCGAAATCGTCCTCGAGGACGTGCGCCTGCCGGCCGACGCCCTGATGCCGGAGACCTCGGGGATCAAGAACCCGCTGATGTGCCTGACCCAGGCCCGCTACGGAATCTCCTGGGGCGCTGTGGGCGCGGCCATGGGCTGCTTCCACGAAGCGGTGGACTACGCGGGTCAGCGCGTCATGTTCGACGGCGTCATCGCGGGCAAGCAGATCCAGCAGGTCCGCATCGCCGACATGCTGACCTGGATCACGCAGGGGCAGCTGCTGTGCCTGCGGCTGGGACGCCTGAAGGACCAGGGCACGATGACGCCGCAACAGGTCAGCCTGGCGAAGCGCGCGAACGTCAACATGGCGTGCGACATCGCGCGCGAGGCGCGCCGCCTGCTCGGCGCGAACGGGATCCTCGCCGAGTACTCCGCCATGCGCCACATGGCCAACCTGGAGTCGGTCTACACCTACGAGGGGACCCACGACGTCCACTCGCTGATCCTGGGTCAGACGGTCACGGGGATCTCGGCGTTCTAGTCGTCCCCGGCCAACTCCCTCTGCCGCCTCCCAAGCCACAACGCCACCCCCAGCCACACGGCCGCAACCGGCACCATCGACCACGCCAGCGCGGCCGTGCTCAGGCCCAACGCCCCGAATCCCAGGAAGGACCACGCCCCGACCTGATCGCCCGCACGGTAGACGAAGGTGTCGTTGAAGTTCTTCGCCTTGTACTTGTCGCGACGGGGCAGGACGGTGTAGAGGATCTCACGCGCGGGTACCGCGAGCGCGAAGTTGCCGGCCCGCCTCAGCACCTGGAACACGACGAAAACCGCAAAGACCGGTGCGGCCCCCAGGGCGAGGAAGCCGGCGATGCTGATCAGGGGCAGAAGGGCGAGCGTCAGGCCGACCCCGAGCCACCGAATGAGTCTTCCCGTCAGGAACAGCTGGGTCAGCAGCGTCAGCAGGTTCACCGCCAGGTCGATGCGGGCAAAGACCGACGTCTGCTGCTCGAGACTGGAAAACGTTCGCGCAATGATACCGGCCTGAATGTTGTACAGGAACGTCGATCCGATCGTGAAGAGGAGCATGAACGCGCAGATGCCAAGCAGGTACGGGGAGGCGGCCACCCGCTTGATCCCGTCCAGGGCCGAGCCGCCGATGATGGTGTCGGTGGGCTGTGGCCTGTCGAGGTGGGGCTGGCCGGCGTCCGTCGCGCGCCGCCGCCGCGCCTCCACCCGCCGATCGAGTCCCTTCAGGCAGAATACCGCGCACTCGAGCAACAGGATTGACAACCAGAACAGCGTGGGCGGATTTATCACCTCTGCGAGAAACGCGGTGGTCGAGGATCCGACGATGCCCCCGATCGTCCCGCCCACGCCGATCAGGCCGAACAGCCTTCGGCTCTGGCGCTCCCTGTAGATGTCCGTCATGAAGGACCAGAAGACCGACACCACGAAGAGATTGAAGATGCTGATCCAGACGAAGAACGTCCGTCCCACCCAAATGGCGGCCGGCCCCTCGCCCAATCCGATCAAGAGGAGATAGTAAACCAAAAGGTTTAGCATGAAGAAGCGATACGTGACCGTCACGAACCGCCTCCGCGGCCAGCGGGAGACGATGGAGGCGAAGATCGGGTGGGCGACGAGCATCCCTCCCAGCGTGGCCGTGAAGAGCCAGGGGATGTTCTCCGGGCCGCCAGCGACTCCGAACGCGTCGCGTATCGGCCGCAGCACGTAGTAGGCCGACAGGATGAAGAAGAAGTAGGCTGCGGAAAGCAGGACGATGCCGGCTTCCTCGGGGCGGGTGCCGGTGAGGCGCGAGACCGCCGTGCGCGCCGCGTTTCGCGAGGACGCTTTCACCCGGTGGACCGGGAGCGCTGGGCCGGACGCGCGGATCGGGCGGCACGCGGGAATCGGGCCGGGCGCGGCGGAATCGTCATGGCGGTTGTGGTGCGTTCCTGGAACTCTGTCGCGGAAACGTTCGCAACTTGCCTCCGTTGGACGATGGGCTTCTTTTCGGGTACGTCAATGGCCGGGTGGTATCTCTCGCTTCCGCAGGACGGCGCCCGTGAACCGAATCATCAACATGAAGCGTGGCGAGCTTCCTCTGGCCGCGATGTCCGCGCTCTTCTTCTTCGTCATTCTCTGCGGGTACTTCTTCCTCCGCCCGGTGCGCGAGGCCATGGGGGTCGCGCGCGGCATGGACGAACTGCGCTGGCTCTTCGCGATCAACTGCTTCGCATCGCTCGGCGCGGTCCTCGCCTTTGGCGGCGTCGTGGCGCGCACGAACCGGCGCCGCTTCATCCCTGTGGCCTACCTCTTCGTCATCGTGTGCCTGATCGGGTTCGCCGCGCTGCTGATCCAGGATGTCCGGTCGGGAGGCGGTCTGATCGGCACCGATGCGCAGACCGCGCTCTCACGGGGCGTGGGCTACTCCTTCTACATCTGGCTCACGGTGATCAATCTGTTCACCACCAGCGTCTTCTGGGCGTTCATGGTGGACATCTTCAACGTCGACCAGGGCAAGAGGATGTTCGCCTTCATCGGGATCGGGGGCACGCTGGGCGCGATTTGCGGAAGCTGGTGGACCACCGTCATCAGCAATTGGACGGAGAGTCCCTACCTTCCGGCCGGCCTCATGCTGATCGGGGCGGCGTTCTTCGCGGTGGCGATTGCCGTCATGCTCACGCTGGAGCGGATGGCGGTGCAGTCGGACGCGTCCGCGATGGAAGCGCTCGGCAGTGGTGCCGGCGGTGACGGGTCGAAGGAGGGAGAAGGCGACGCCGGCGACGATGTGATCGGGGGCACCTTCTGGGACGGCGCCCGAGCGGTCGTGACCTCGCCGTACCTGCTCGGGGTCGGCCTGTGGGTGGTGTTCATGGCGGTGTCCAACACGCTGATCTACTTCACCCAGGCCAACATCATCCTGGGCGATTCGGACACCTTCAGCCAACTGCTCGGCAACTTCGCGCTGTTCGACTGGATGGCGCAGACCGCGACGCTGATCACGCAGATCTTCATCACCACGCACGTGATCCGGAAGCTGGGCGTGGGCTGGACGCTCGCGATCCTGCCGCTCGTGACCCTGGCGGGGTTCGCGGTGCTCGCGGTGTGGCCTGTCTACGGCGTCATGCTGATCTTCCAGGCCGTGCACCGGGCGACCCGCTACGCCATTTCGCGGCCCTCCCGCGAGACGCTCTTCAGCGTCGTGACGCCGTCCGAGAAGTACAAGGCCAAGCCGGTCGTCGACGTGTTCCTGTACCGGGGCGGGGATCTCGCCGGCGCGGGGATCGATGGTGCCTTCGCGCTGCTCGGGCTCACGCTGGTGTGGGTTGCGGTGTCCACCGGGCCCCTCGCTGCGATGTGGATCATGCTGTCGGTGGGGCTCGGAACGGCGCAGGCGCGGAAGGTGGCGCAAGGAGGCGCCGGGTAGCGGCTGGGACCCTGGAGCCGAGCGACCCGGCACGGATGCATCGCCGTTCGAATGCCGGGCGGATTTGTCGGCAGGCTGCCAGGGTCAGTGTACCGTTTCCGTCAGCAGCTGGAACGCGATCTCCCGGGCCTCGTCCATCGTGTCCACCACGTGGCTCTCGGGTACTTCGCGCAGGGTGTCGAGCGTGCCCAGGGTCCGCGCGACCGAACCGGCGAGGCCCATGGCGATGCACTCGGTGTGCTGGGCCCTTGCGGTGGTGATGAGCCGGCTGATGGTCATGGCCGCACTGTCATCGATGTGCTTCGCCCCGGTGAAGTCGAATATGACGACCTCGTGGTCCTTGATGTCCTCCCCGACCACGCTGTAGAGCTTCTGTGAAGAGGCGACCGTGAAGTTGCCGTTGAGACGCACAAGACCCACGCGCGCGGCGTACAGGTCGAGGTCCTCGGCGCCCGCGAGACCGGCGAACAACACGTGATCCAGCATGGGCACGGAAACCACGCTGTCCAGCTCCAGCCCCTCGATTTGCCGGGCGTGCACCATGCCGGCCGCGATCAGCCCGATGGCCACCGCCGTGACCAGGTCGACGAACACGGTCAGCCCGAGGGTCAGCAGCATCACCAGGAGGTGCTCGCGACGGATCCGGTGAATGCGGGTGAGAAGCGGCCAGTCGATGATGTCCCAGCCGACCTTCATCAGGATGCCCGCGAGGACGGCGTGGGGAATGGGTTCGACATACTGCCCGAGCCCCAGTACGAGTGCCAGGACGAGGAGTGCGCGCAGCGCCCCGGACACCTGGGTCGTACCGCCGGCGCGGATGTTGGTCACCGTGCCCATGGTGGCGCCGGCGCCGGGCAGTCCCCCGAAAACGCCCGACACCATGTTGCCGATGCCCTGGCCCACGAGTTCGCGATTCGGGTTGTGACGCGTGCCGGTGAGGGAATCCGCGACCAGCGAGGTGAGCAGACTGTCCACCGAGCCGAGCAAGGCCAGGATCAGGGCGGGCTGAAACGCGCCAACCAGGAAGCCCGCGGTAGGCAGTTCCAGCTGCATTCGCGGCAGTCCCGAAGGTATCTCTCCGATGACCGGCACGTTGCCCAGCCACAATATGGAGAGGGCCGTACCCGCCAGCAGCGCGACCAGGAGACCGGGCAGGTACTTCGCAAATCGCCGGGGCCACGATACCGCGATGGCAAGCGAGATGCCGGCGAGAGCGAGGGCGCCCGGGTTGAGTTCGGCAAGCGCTTCGGGCAGTGCGCGGAGTGCACCCATGGGTCCGCCGGCGGCGGGCGCGGCCCCGAGAAACGGCAGCGCCTGGATCAGCATGATGATCAGGCCGACTCCGGACATGAACCCCGAGATTACGACGTAGGGCGTGTAGACGACGAACCGCCCCATGCGCAGCAGCCCCAGCAGGATCTGGAGCACGCCTCCCAGTATGACGATCGTGAAGGCCTCTCCGAGCGTGGACGCGTGCGTCGTGATCACCACCGCCATTGCGACCGTCATGGGTCCCGTGGGCCCGGAGATCTGCGACCGGGTGCCCCCGAACACCGATGCGAAGAATCCGACCGCAATCACGCTGTAGAGACCGGCGGCCGCGCCCAGGCCCGAGGCCACACCGAACGCGAGGGCCACCGGCAACGCGACGACCGCCGAAGTCACGCCCCCGAACAGGTCGCCGCGGAGGATGTCCAGGGTGTATGCCTTGCCGTTCAGCTTCATGAACGATTTGACGTCGGGAAGTGGTCGACCGTCAAGAGCGGTACACTTTTTGCGGTTAGGCTTATTCGTCGGCTGGGCCTCTGCCGATCCATACGCGAGGACTCACCCTTTCCAGCTCTGGAGCCGAAACTGCGATCTGCGAGCGTCTTCTCACTGCTCCTCTGCTTCCTCGCCGCCACCGTGGAGGGCGCGGTCGCCGCCCAGGACACCGATACGGTGCCCCCCGACCCCGTCGGCGACGCCTACCTCGACGGGACCGCCCGCCACCTCGTGCTGGGCGTGAAGGCCTCCCGCGACACCGCGCGGCTCGGCATCGATTCGTACACCGGCCTGACCCGCGAGCGCGCGAACTTCGAGGCGCCCGCCCTTCGCCGCGACCGGCCCTGGGTGAACGGCGAGCGCGTGACGC
Source organism: uncultured Gemmatimonadaceae bacterium (assembly GCA_964602175.1). Lineage (GTDB taxonomy): Bacteria > Gemmatimonadota > Gemmatimonadetes > Longimicrobiales > Gaopeijiaceae > Bin94. The sequence goes on from CAZRQE010000008.1 coordinate 6,479, forward strand.
GGATCCGCTGGTCGCGCAGCGAGCCCTCCGTGGTGCACGTCCTGGGGTCCCGGCTTCGCCATCCCGGGATCGGCCCGAACGATCGCCGCCAGTTCTTCCCCGGACTCGGGCTGGACCGTTACGCGGCCAATCCGCTGTGGGATCCGTTCGTGCTGGGCGCTACCGATGCGGCGGAGGCGGGTGGGGGTGGCCCCGTAACAAGAAGCCCGCTCGCCGCCGACGGGGAGCGCTACTACCAGTATCGCTCGGGCGACACGCTCTCCGTGCAGCTGGCCGACGGGCGCTCCATCGACGTCGTGGCCGTGACCGTGATTCCGCGCATCCGCAGTATCCGGCTTGTCTCCGCCATCATGTGGGTCGACCAGGAGTCCTTCAATCTGGTGCGCGTGGCCTCCCGGCCGGCCAAGCGGGTCGACTCGGAGTTGTCCTGGCAGCTCCGGCACGACGATGGGTGGAGCCTGGGCCTGGCGATCACCGCGGACGACCCCGGCGCCGACCGGGACTCGACGCGTGCCCGGCCCGGCATCTTCGAGCGCGTGGTGAGCGGAGCGATCAATGGGCTGATGGCTCCGTTGGAACTGGACATCACCGCGATGGTCGTCGACTTCGGCCTGTGGGAGCTGAAGCACTGGCTTCCGCGTAGCGTGGCCCTGGAAGCGCACGTAACGGTCCGGATGGACGACGGCGCGGATGCGGATGTGATGCCCACCATGCCGGTCACCTTCGATTGGGCGCTCGAAGTCGAGAATATCCGCGAACGTGGAGCGGAGGCGCCCGCGGACACGCCGGCGACCGCTCTGGAGACTCTCGAACGCTGGAGTCAGCCCGGTGACAGCATCGAGGGCGACCTGGCATCCGCCGATCCCGACGAGGTGGTCACCATCACGCCCGAGGACCGGGCGGCACTGACGGAGAGCACGCTGCTGCCCCCGACGATCTGGGAGGACAGGAGTGGCCCCCTCGGCCCGGAGCTGCTGGCGGGGATCGCCTCCGACCTGGCCGCGATCGGGACGGGCGAAGGAGGCCCCGCGGAAGAGGAGGCGAGCCCATGGGTCCTGGAGCCGCCGGTGCAAACGCTGCGGCTGTTGCGCTACAACCCGGTCGAGGGCGTGTCGGTGGGCACCAGGATACTGCGCGACTTCGGACGGTCCAGAGTCCTGTTCACGACGAGACTTGCGACCCGCGGCCTGGCCATTCCCGACATGGACCTGACCTTCCAGCGCGATCGTCCGGGCCACAGGCTGTGGATGTCCTTCTACCGGGATCTGCGGAGCGGTGAACTGGACGCCGGATGGGGCGGCGGCAACCCCGGCGCCTTCCTGACCGAAGGCGACTCCACGGCGTTTCACTGGTCCACGGGCGCCTCGCTGCGCATCCTGCCGGGAGGTGGCCGGCGCAACTGGCTTTCGCTGACCGTCTTCGGTGAGCGCGACACCGAGATCGAGACAGGCGTGCGGCGGGACCGCTTCGGAGCCTCGGTCGGATGGCGGCCATGGTGGGGAGGCCGCGACGGGGCGTTGGCTGGTGGGGGTCGGACCCTGGTGCGGGGATCGATGGGCGACAACGCGCACGTGAGGGCCATCGCCGAGGCGGTGCTGATCGTGCCCCTGGGCGGCGGCAGGTCACTGGGCCTGCAGGGCGGGGCGGCGGCGGTGTGGGGCGACCCGGCGCGGCTGGACCTGTGGAACCTGGGAAGCAGCGCCAACTGGCTGCGGGGCCATCGCAACTCGGTGCGGGAGGACCGGGTGTGGGGCGCGAGAGTGGATCTGCAGCAGCCGGTTCGCTTCCTGCGCGCGTCCGTATTCGGGGACTGGGTGTCCACGGGGAGCGACAATATGTACGCCGCCGGGGTCGGCCTCGTCTTCATGGACGGGATCATCCGCCTGGACCTGGCCAGGGGCTTCAGCTTCGGCAGGGTCGGGCGCCCGGACGCCGTCCTCAGACTGCACCTTTTGGGGGATACCTTCTTCTGATAGACTAGCCGTCGGACGACCGGAATCCGGAGACCTGGCCGATGGGCAGACTTTGGGGCGGCGGAGCCCTTATCGCGATCGCGCTCTTCGTGGTGCTGGGATTCGTGCGCTCGGATGTCGACCCGCGCGCGCTGTCCACGATTGTGGCGCTCGGTATCGGGGCCGGACTGCCGGCCGGCGGAGGCATGTGGCTGCTGGCACGCCACTTCGGGGGTCGCCGCCGTATCGGCCGCCGCCGCGAACAGCTCCGCCGCGACACGATCGAGGCGGAGGTCCTGAAAATGGCCGCACGGCACGACGGTCGGCTTACCGCGGTTGAGGTCTCGGGCGAGCTGGCCGTTGCGCCGGCCACGGCCGAGGAGGTGCTGAACGGCCTGATGACCAGGGAGCTGGCAGAAATCGAGATCACCGAGTCGGGGCTGCTGGTGTACACCTTTCACGACGTGCGCCACCTGTCCGAGAAGGCCGCCGCGAGGGGGATCCTCGAGCCCTCGACGGAACCATGACCGAGCCGCGCTGGCCGTGTCCCGTCTGTCTCGGCGTCAAGATGGAGAAGGCGACCGTGGCGACGCGGGATGGCGACGGCGCCGGCGATGGCGCCGGCGAACTCACCCTCGATCACTGCCCCCGATGCGGAGGCATGTGGTTCGAGCTGGGCGAGGTGCAGCGGCTGCGTTCGGAACCGCCCGAGTCGCTATGGGGTCAGGTGCCTACGCGCACCGAACGGCACCGGGCCCAGTGTCACGCCTGCCGCGCGTTTCTCGACCGCGACGAGTCCGAGTGCGGTGCGTGCGGCGCCAGGGCCCGCCTGAACTGTCCCGCCTGCGATACCACCATGCTGCGGGCCCGCCGGTCGGAACTGACGCTCGACGTCTGCAAGCAGTGCAAGGGCGTATGGTTCGACCACCACGAACTCGAAGCCATCTGGAAGCTCAAGCGCGATCAGCTCGTCGCGAAGCACAGGCGGCGTGGGAAGCTCGCGCACGCTGCGGATGCGGAAGCCGGAGCACTCCTGTTCGAAAGCGTACTGTGGGCGCCGGAACTACTGGCTGCGCCGGGGTACGCTGCTGCAGCCGCGGCCGAGGCGGCACCGGCGGTGGGTGAGGCCGTCAGCGAGGCTGCGTCCAGCGTGTTCGAGACGATCGTCGAGATCGTGGCCGGGGTCTTGGGCTGAGGGGGCGTGTCCTTACGCTGGGTTCTCGGGATCGAGAGGCTCCCATCTGGCGATCGGTACTCTTCGCCCCGGTTGCTAGTTTCGGTCTATTTTCGGTATTCTTGATTCACGTGAACACCGCATGTACGGAGGATGCCTCATGGGCCAGCGGACAACAATCGAGTGGACCGAAGTCACGTGGAACCCGACGACCGGGTGCACGAAGGTGTCGGAGGGGTGTGACAACTGCTATGCGGAAACGCTGTCCCGCCGGCTGTTGAGCCGGGTCTACCGCCGGCGTCTACCCGTTGTAAACACTTCGGCCAACCGTGCCGATCCGTTTGCCGTGAGGATCTGGCCAGACCGCCTCGGGCAGCCAGCCGGCTGGAAGGGGAAACGCCTCGTCTTCGTCAACTCCATGTCGGACCTCTTCCACAGTGCTATCCCTCTCGATTTCCTTCGAGCGGTCTTCGCGATCATGCTTGAGGTAGACCGCCACACCTACCAAGTGCTCACCAAGCGTCCGGGCCGGGCCGCACGCTTCGTGCGCCAGAACGGAGACCTGTTCGCAGGGCGAGGACTGCCGCCGCACATTTGGATCGGCACATCGACGGAAAACCAGAAAACGGCGTATCGGATTCGGCATCTACAGAATGTTCCGGCGGCCGTTCGGTTTCTGAGCTGCGAGCCGCTGATCGGCCCGCTCAGCCTGTGCAAGGTGCTGGCTTCGGGCGGGATTCACTGGGTGATTGTGGGGGGCGAGAGTGGAGTGGGGCGGCGGCGGATGGATCACCGTTGGGTGGCGGACTTGCGGGACGAGTGCGTGGCCGCAAGGGTCCCGTTCTTCTTCAAGCAATGGGGAGGTAGGACGCCAAAGGCGGGGGGCAGAGAGCTGGAGGGGAGGGAGTGGAATGAGATTCCGGCGTGGGGTGGGGGTGAGTACCAATAGCCTCGGGAAAGGGAGGAGGTGTCGGAATGACGGCAGCTCGCGGTGGTGAAGCCGAACCAGCGTTCGGAGGCGGCTGGACAGAAGAGAAGCTCGACATTCTGGAAGCCTACCTGGACGCATACACGACGGCCCTCAAGAACAAGCCGTTCCACTTGGTCTACCTGGACGCTTTCGCGGGATCAGGACGAATAATCAGAGAGTCTGGACCGGGGTACGAGACCGACGAGAACGATAGCAGGAGCTTCATCCTGGGATCTGCCGAAAGGGCTCTTCGAGTGAAGGACCGGCCCTTCGACCGCTTGGTCTTCGTGGAAAAAGACGCCAGTCGGTACGAGCAGTTGCGCGCATTGTGCGACCAGCATGGGGATCGCACAAGTCCACTCAGGGACGACGCCAACACATTCCTGCGTGGAATTGGGCAATCGGAATTCGGAAACTGGCGCGGAGTCCTCTTCGTGGACCCGTTTGGCACGCAGTTGGCTTGGAAGACCCTGGAACGGGTAGCTCAACTGGAGAGATTGGACACCTGGATCCTCTTCCCGGTTGGCGCAATCGGAAGAATGCTCCCGCGATTCAGGAATCCGGATGAAGTCCAGACCCAATGGGTGGATCGTTTGAACACCGTATTCGGGGGTGACCACTGGCGGAGCCTGTACTCGCCTTCTTCTCAACAGAGCCTCTTCGGAGACGAGATCGTCGAGAGAACCCCAGGCGTTCAAGGGTTGCTGGAGGTCTACAAGGATCGACTCAAGGGAGTATTCGGTACCCGTTTTCTGTCCGAGTCACGCACGCTCAGGAACTCCAAGAACTCGCCTCTCTTTGAGTTCATCTTCTGCGCAGGCCATCCCCGTGGCGCTAGCATCGCCAAGGCAATTGCCAGACACCTCATCGAGAGGATGTAGACGGGCGGTTGATTCGTTGCCTAGCGTGGAGACGGAGGCAAACGCCTACCCCAGCACCCAATCCCCGATCAAATGCGTCGCGTGTTCCCACTCGTCCAGCGGAGCCTTCCAGTCCCGGTCGCGGATACGCCGCAGATAGGTCATCTGGGCCAGGTGATACAGATAGTGCTGGGCCATGTGGACCACATCCGCCCCCAGCCGCGCTCCCGTCTCGCCGTCGAGCGAGGTCCGCTCGGCCATGAGGACCGCGTCGCTCTCACACCCCTCCACCTCCGCCAGAATCTGCTCCTGGATCCGGCGCATCCGCCCCGCCACGTCGTCGACCGGCCCCGGGGCGTCGTGGCTGATCGCGGGCTCGATCCCCAGCCGCTTGAGGAACCAGACGTCCACCCGGTACATGTGGCGGCACATCTTGCCGATCCCGCGCGATCCGGGCGCCGGGTTCCAGTCGAAGTCCTCCTGCGCGATCCCGTCGAGCACCATGAAAAGCGGCCGCCGCGCCGCCTCGAAGATCTCGACGGTGCGGGCGATTCGGGTGCGGTGCGAATGGCTCATGCGGGTCCTCTCGGGGTGTCGCGGGGGGCCCTCGGCATCCTCTCGGGGCTACCCCCGCCCCAGGCCATGCCTGTCCTTCAAACGCTCGACCGTCTCGGCGAACGTGTGCACCGGAACGATCTCCAGCATGTTGAACGAGGCCAGGCCGGTGTCGATGGCGAATCGCTCGATCGCGGTCGGGTCGTCCGCTTCAACGACCCACAGGAACGTGTGCTCCAGCGCCGAGTGGTACTGCACCTCGATCCGGCGGATGCCGTAGGCCTCGGCGATATGCGCCGGGTCGAGTTCGGCGATGTCGACGAACACGCGGGCGTACTTGCGTACATAGATCGGGCAGGTTTCCGGCGTGTGGCTTCCGTAGATTCCGAATAGCATGGCTGGCCGTCCGTGGACCCTCTAGGGTTGCGGGTTCTTTCTCGGCACCTTGACGTCGTCCATCGCCGCGTTGTAGACGAACGACGCCACAATGACGGCGTTTTTGACAAGGTCGTCAATGGGCAGGGTGTCATAGAAGTCGAGGTTGGTGTGCCCGCCCGTGCCCCCCACGCGCGCCTGCAGGAACTGGAAGCCCGGCAAGCCTGCGCGATCGAAGGGAATGTGGTCCGTCGAGCCGACGCTGCGTGGCGAAATCGTGGTCATGCCGAGGTCGCGCAGGGGCTCCATCCAGGACGCGAACAGCGAGCGCGCGTGCTCGTTGCCCTGAAGCCAGATCCCGCGGTACTGGCCAGGGCCGTAGTCCTGGTTGAAGTAGACGGAGAAGTCGTCGTAGGCGGGCGTCGTGCCGGGGATGCCACCGGGCCCGTCGGCGCCGCCGGGCCCCACTTCGCCGCCCGGGCTGCCGAAGTGCTTCACCACGTACGCCGTCGACCCGAAGATGCCCTGTTCCTCGCCGGACCACAGCGCGATGCGGACCGTGCGGCGGGGCCGGGCACCGACCGCCTTCAGGATGCGCATCGCCTCCAGCATGACCGCCGTGCCCGACGTGTTGTCGCTGGCGTTCGGGCTGGCGTGCCAGGTGTCGAAGTGCGCGCCCAGCATGACGACTTCGTGCGCGAGGTCGGTGCCGGGGATCTCGCCGAGCACGTTGGCGGCCTCGCTCGCGCCGGGGCCGTGCACGTTGCGCACCTCGGCCTCGACGGTGACGGGGATGCCGCGCTTCAGGATCCGGTACATGCGGTTGTAGTGCTCGGGCGTGACCGCGACGATCGGGACCGATGAGAGTGTGGCGTCCCGGTCCCAGCGGTCGACCTTCGCCCCCGGCCGCGCGAACCCGCGCACCGCCCCGGGCCAGCCGCTGTTGGATTCGAGGACCAGCGCGACCCCTTCCTCCACGTAGAACGCCAGCCGTTCGGCCGCGGTGAGCATCTGCGGGTTCGCCGGCGGGCGGGGACCGGTCGGCGGCGGGATCACGTCCTCTTCCAGCGCGCGCATCTCCTCGTCGGTGCGGCGGGGTGTGCCGGTGGCGAAGCGCTCCAGGTTGATGACGGGCGGCGGCGTCGACATCGCCGCCAGGCCGCGCAGCCTGCCCCGCAGCGGCTCCAGCTGATCGCGGGTGCGGACGTCGGCGAGCACCACGTCCAGGCGCTGCCTGCCGTCCGTTCCGGGCGTGTGCGCGATCGGGTAGGCGACCAGGGGCTGGTAGTCCGGCTCCATCATGTGGACCGAGACGTATTCGTTGTCCCAGCTCGCGCCGTAGTTCATGAACGGCTCGCGGTGGGTGTTCTCGAGGCCGATCCGCTTCATTTCGTCCAGCACCCACTCCTGCGCCCGGTCCATCGCGGCCGAGTTGGTGAGCCGCGCGCCGACCACGTCGGTCATGTAGGACAGGGTGTTCGGCAGCTGGGAGCGCTGCAGCCCCTCCTCGCGGATCTTCGCGAGCATGGCGAGGTCCACGGGGCGGTGGCCGGGCTCAGTGCCGCCGGCCTCCGCCCCGTGGACCTCGCCATGCTCGCGAAGATCCGCGAGGAGGGGCTGCAGCGCTCCCAGCTGCCGAACACCCTGTCCTACATGACCGACGTGG
>CAZRQE010000009.1:0-9709 GCA_964602175.1 uncultured Gemmatimonadaceae bacterium
CCCGTCCGCCGTCAGCTGCCCCCCGCCCCCCTTGCCCGCTCCGCCTCCAGAATCGGCTCCAGCCACCGGGCCAGCGCCGCCACGGTATCCGCATACATCGGATCCGCCACGAGGTTCACCCGCTCCTCCGGGTCGCTGTCGTGGTCGTACAGTTCGCCGCTGCCGTCCCGGTACCGGATGTAGCGCCACCGGTCCGTCCGCACCGTGTGCTGGCCGCTGGCGAACGTCGAGATCGCCGGGCGGTCCCGGATGCGCGCGGGATCGCGGAACCAGGGCATCAGACTGCCGCCTTCGAACTCGTGGGCCGGCGCCGGCACCCCGGTCAGCTCAACGAGCGTGGGGTAGATGTCCAGCAGATCCACGGCGCGCGCCGACCTGGAGCCCGGCTCCACCTGACCGGGGGCCACGACGAAGAACGGCACCCGCGTGGATTCCTCCCAGAGCGTGAACTTCTCCCACGTCTCCCGCTCCCCCAGGTGGAAGCCGTGGTCGGACCAGAGCACGACGATCGTCTCATCCGCCTGCCCGCTCGCCTCCAGCGCATCGAGCAGCCGTCCGACCTGGGCGTCCGCAAAGCTGATCGACGCGAGGTACCCCTGCACCGCCCTCGGCCACTCGCCGTTGGCTTCGATCCAGCGGTGCCAGACCCTGCGCTCCGCCCCCATCCTCTGTCCGGCCTCCGGCAGACCCTCGCGCCAATCCCACGACTCGGGCAGGAGCACGTCCTCCAGCGGGTAGAGGTCGAAGAACGGCTCGGGCACGAACCACGGGATGTGCGGCCGGAAGATGCCCACGGCCAGGAAGAACGGCTGCCTCTGGTCGCGGCCCAGCTGGTCCACCGCCCAGTCGGTGACCTGCTCGTCCGGAAATGGCTCGCCCTCCGGGAAGGAGCCCCAGTCCATGTAGTAGGGCACGTCGATCTCGGGAAGTTCGCCCACCCCGTCCGCGACGCGCTCCCATTCATACAGCCAGAATCCCTGCTCGTCGACCGTCCGCACCGTTCCCTCGGGGAAGCGCGCGGCGGGCATCTGCTGGTCGAGCGAAGGATGGAACTCGTCCCAGGCGTTCCGGTCGTTCTGGTCGACGCCGTAGTCTCCGTTCAGCCACGAAAGGGCGTGGAAGATCTTGCCCGTCCCCAGAGTGCGGTAACCGTTCGCGCGGAAATGCGCGGGCAGCGTGGCGACCCCCTGCAGCGCTGGCGCGTCGTACCAGAGCGTGCGCAGGTCGTAGACGCCGGAGGTGGACGGGCGCAACCCGGTCAGCACCGCAATCCGGGACGGGTTGCAGGAGACCGCGGGCACGTGTGCGTTGGTGAAGGTCATGCCCTGCTGCGCGAGGCGCTCCAGGTTCGGCGTGTGAACCGTGCCGGGGTAGCCGCCCAGCGGGCCGATCCAGTCGTTCATGTCGTCGATGGCGATGAAGAGCACGTTGGGACGGTCGGCGGCGTCCGCGGGTGGACGGGCATCGGGGGCGTTGCAGGCGTGGATGCCCAGCGAAACGGCCGACGCGAGCGCGGCGGCGGCCACCAGTCGGGGGGGACGGGCGTGGCGCGTCATCATCCACCCACCACCGAGAACGCCGGCGGCCACACCGGCGAAAAGTCCCGGATCCGCTCCGTTAGCTCTGCGCGCACATCCGCGTAGTCCCCGTCCTCGAAGCGGTTGATCAGCTCGAACGGGTCGTCCGCCATGTCGTATAGGTCGCCTTCACCGTCGTGGGGATAGAGCCCGAGCTTCCAGCGGTCCGTCACGATCGAGACGTTGCCGCGGATCTCGATGAAGACCTCGTCCTGCACCGAAGCCTCCGCGTCCCTCAGGAGCGCGGTAAGGTCACGGCCCTCCATCGCATCGGGCAGCGGTGCGCCGGCCAGTGAAAGGATCGTCGGCATGAGGTCGACGTGGGCGCTGAAGCCGTCCCGCACGCCGGACACGATGCTCGCCGGGTGGCGGACGACGAGCGGCACGCGCGCCGAGAGATCGTAGTGCGTGCCCTTGTGGATCAGGTCGTGGTCGCCGAGGTGGGCGCCGTGATCGCTGGTCCACACGACGATGGTGTCGTCCAGCTCGCCGCGCCGCTCCAGGGCGCCGATCACGCGGCCCATCTGTTCGTCGATGAATGACAGGTTGCCGTAGTGGCCCGCGCGGATGGCGTGGATGATCTGGTCGCGGCGCCGGTAGTCCGAGTCGATCAGACGGGGGATGTCGCCGGTGTAGTTGAAGCGCAGGCGCGTGTGGTCGGTGGGCTTGGTGTCGAGTTCGCCGGGGAAGGTGTGCCCCAGCGGCAGGTCCATCTCCCTGTAGGGAGCCGAGCAGCGGGCCGGTGGATCCCACGGATTGTGGGGACCGTTGAAGGAGACCCAGAAGAACCACGGCTCCCGCAGCTCGCCGCGCTCGACGATCTCCAGGGCGCGCGCGCCGACGTAGTGGTCGATGTGCCAGGACTCGTCCCAAGGCCAGTCGTAGACGTGGGGCATCGGCGCCTCGACCCCCATCCGCAGATAGTCGTCGCGCACGAGTCCCCGTTCCGCCAGGAAGGTGGCGTAGTCGTCCTGCTGGCCCGCGGCTCCGAAGTTGCCCTTGCGGTCGGCCGAAACCCAGCGGTCGAAGCCTCCCAGCGGCTCGTCGTCGGGGAAGCCCAGGTGGAGCTTGCCCACCGCGGTGGTCTGATAGCCGTGCGCGCCGAGTTCCGCCATGAGCACCGGACTCGTCTCCGGCACCCAGCCGCCGATGTTCTCCCACTTGCCGTGGGTGTGGGGATACTGCCCGGTGATCCAGGTGTTGCGCGCCGGAATGCAGATCGGCCCGGTCGAATAGTGGCGGCGGAAGACCGCCCCCTCCCGGGAGAGGCGGTCGAGGGTGGGCATGTCGAGGAAGCGGTGGCCGACCGCGGGGACGTCCATCCCGCTCTGGTAGTCGGTCGTGACCAGGAGGATGTTGGGGCGCTCGCCGGGGTCCCTCGGCGCGTCGGGCCCGTCCGAGTCGCGGCCCCCGGGGACTTCCGGGGTGCACCGCGACAGCGAGAGCGCCAGCGCGCCCAGTCCGGCCCCCTGAATAAACGCCCGTCGCGAACTGCTCATGCACGGATTATGGCCTGTCGGAGCACGGCCGGCCAGCGTAATGTGTACCCTGTGTGAACCGAACCTGCAGGATGGAGTCCCCGATGACAATCTCGCGCCGCACCGCCCTCAAGGTCGGCCTCGGAGCCGGCACGCTGCCCCTGCTGGGCTGCTCCCCCTTTGGCGCCGGATCGGGCGCTCGCACCGCTGCCCTCGCCGCCGCGGCGGGACTCATCAAGGCCCGCACCCTCCCGCTTACCGCCGTCCGCCTCACCGGCGGCCCCCTCAAGCACGCCCAGGACGTCAACGGCCGCTACCTGCTCGACCTGGAGCCCGACCGGATGCTCGCGTACTACCGCGACCGGGCCGGCCTCACGCCGAAGGGCGAGCCGTACGGCGGCTGGGACGGCGACGGACGCAACCTGACGGGCCACATCGCGGGTCACCATCTCACCGCGGTGAGCCTCATGTGGGCCGCCACCGGCGACGAGCGCTACAGGGACCGCGCGGACTACCTGGTCGCCGAACTCGAAGAGGTGCAGGACGCCCACGGCGACGGCTACCTCAGCGCACTGGCGGGCGGACGCCGGGCATTCGGCGAACTGGCCCGCGGCGAGATCCGTTCGGCGTCCTTCGACCTGAACGGCGAGTGGGCCCCCTGGTACACGCTGCACAAGACCTTCGGCGGCCTCCGCGACGCCTACCGCTTCACCGGCAACGAGACCGCGCTCGAGATGGAGATCGCCTTCGCGACGTGGGCGGAGGGGATCCTCTCGGGCCTTTCCGACGCCCAGCTCCAGCACATGATGAACACCGAGTTCGGCGGCATGAACGAGATCATGGTCGATCTCTTCGCCGACACCGGCGACGAGCGCTGGCTCGACCTCTCGTACAAGTTCGAGCACCGCGCATTCATCGAACCCCTGCAGCGGCATCAGGACATCCTCGCCGGCAAGCACGGGAACACCGCCGTGCCCAAGCTCATCGGCTCCGCGGACCGCTTTGCCCTGACGGGGAATCCCGCGGATCTGATCGGCGCGAGCTTCTTCTGGGACAGCGTGGTTCAGAGCCACACCTTCGCGACCGGCGGCCACGGCAAGGACGAGTACTTCGGCCCGCCCGGGCAGCTCAGCGACCGCATCGACGGGCGCACGGCCGAAACGTGCAACATCTACAACATGCTCAAGCTGACCCGGCAGCTCTTTGCGCTCCGGCCGGACCCGCACTACGCCGACTTCCACGAGCGCGCGCTCTTCAACCACATCCTGTCCTCGATCGACCCGGAGGACGGGCGCACCTGCTACATGGTGCCGGTGGGCCGCGGCGTGCAGCGCGAGTACCAGAACATGCAGCGCAGCTTCACCTGCTGCGTGGGGTCGGGGATGGAGAGCCATGCGCTCCACGGCGACGGGCTCTACTACGAGGACGGCGACCGGCTGTGGGTGAACCTGTACGCGCCTTCCACGGCGGACTGGGCCGACGCAGGAGTCCGGCTGGCCATGGAGACCGGGTTCCCGGAGGGAGAGAGTGCGACGATCCGGGTGGAGGCGCGGCAGCCGCGCGAGTTCACGCTGATGCTGCGCCAGCCCTTCTGGGCGGGAGAGGGCTTCGCCGTGAGGGTCAACGGCGAGACGGTGGCGCCCGACGCGCGGCCCGACGGCCTGGAATTCACCGGCCGCAGCCAGTACGGGCGCTTCCAGTACGACGCCAGCACGTTCCGGGAGTTGACGCGGACGTGGCGCAGCGGCGACGTGGTGGAGGTGGACCTGCCGAAGCCGCTCCGGCTGGAGGCGCTGCCGGACAACCCGCGCCGCGCGTCGATCATGTGGGGGCCGATCGTGCTCGCCGGGGACCTGGGGCCGGAGCGCGAACGCGGGGGCGAGGACTCGGAGCGGCGTGAGCCGCCGAAGGTGCCGGTGTTCGTCGCGGCCGAGGAGCCGGTGGCATCGTGGGTGCGGGCGGTGGACGCGGACGCGGGCCACTTCCGCACGGACGGCGTCGGCCGCGAGCCGGACGCCGCCGGACGGGCCACGGACGTGGACCTGCACCCGTTCTTCCGCCTGCACCGGCGTACCTACTCGACGTACTGGGACCTGTTCACGCCCGGCGAATGGCAGGCGCAGAGGGCCGAGTACGCCGCGGAAGCGGAGCGGCTGCGCAGGCTGGAAGCCGCTACGGTCGCCTACCTGGAGCCCGGCGAGCGCGTCTTCGAGGACGCGTTCAACTACCAGGGCAGCGAGGAAACGGTCACGCAGCGCATGCTGGGCCGGCCGGGGCGGCGCGGCGGAGGCTGGTTCTCCTTCGACATCCCGGTGGCGCCGGATCGTCCCATGACGCTCATCGTCACGCACTACAGCGATGACCGCAGGGGTACGCCGGCGTCGTTCGAGATCCTGGTGGACGGGACCCGGGTGGCCGAGGCCGAGGTCGACCGCAGCGAGCCGCCGCGCTTCTACGACGTCGAGTACGCGATTCCGGCGGGGCTGGTCGCGGGCAGGGAACAGGTGACCGTGCGCCTGCAGGCGAAGCCGGACAGCCAGATCGCGACGGTCTTCGGGCTCAGGATGGTGCGCGCGGACGAGCTGCGGTGAGTTCGGCGCCGGGCGAGGCATCCGGGCGCGGGCGCACCGGCGGCGGCGACGGATTCGCGTGATCGACTACGAGCCGCTCGAAGCCTGGTTCGTCACCGGCAGCCAGCACCTCTACGGGCCGGCGGCGCTGGAGCGCGTGCGGGCCAATTCGGAGGCGCTCGTGGCGGGTCTCAACGGGTCGGGGGCGCTGCCCGTGCGGGTCGTCTTCAAGGCGGTGGTGACGACGCCGGAGGAGGTCTCGGCGGCCCTGCGCGAGGCGGACGGGGCGCCGAACTGCATCGGCGTCATCGCGTGGATGCACACCTTCAGTCCCGGCAAGATGTGGATCGGCGGACTGAGCCGGCTGCGGCGGCCGCTGTGCCACCTGCATACGCAGATGGGACGCGACATCCCGTGGTCCACGATCGACATGGACTTCATGAACCTGAACCAGTCGGCGCACGGAGGGCGCGAATTCGGCCACATCTGCACCCGACTGGGCATCGAGCGCAAGGTGGTGGTCGGGCACTGGCAGGAGGCGTCCGTGCAGGAGCGCGTCGCGACCTGGCTGCGGGCGGCGGCGGCGTGGCACGACAGCCAGGGTATGAGGATCGCGCGCATCGGCGACAACATGCGGCAGGTCGCCGTGACCGAGGGGGACAAGGTCGAGGCCCAGCGCCGCTTCGGATATGCGGTGGACGGGTACGGGCTGGGTGATCTGGTGGCGCACGTCGACGCCGTGGGCGAGCGCGCGGTGGACGCGCTGTGCGCGGAGTACGCGGACACGTACACGATGACGGAGGAATTGCTGCCGGGCCGCGCGCGCCACCGGTCCCTGCGCGACGCTGCGCGGATCGAGCTGGGGCTGCGCTCCTTCCTGACCGAAGGCGACTTCCACGCCTTCACCGACACCTTCGAGAACCTGCACGGCCTCCGCCAGCTCCCCGGCATCGCCGCCCAGCGCCTCATGGCGGGCGGCTACGGATTCGGCGCCGAGGGGGACTGGAAGCACGCCGCGCTGGTGCGCTCGATGAAGGTGATGGCCCACGGCCTCCCGGGCGGCACCAGCTTCATGGAGGACTACACCTACCACCTCGACCCGGGAGGCCAGGCGGTCCTGGGCGCCCACATGCTGGAGATCTGCCCGACGATCGCCGCGCACACGCCGTCGTGCGAGGTGCACCCGCTCGGGATCGGGGGACGCGAGGACCCCGTCAGGCTCGTGTTCGACGCGGCCCCCGGGCCGGCCGTCAACGTGACCGTGGTGGACCTGGGCGACCGGTTCCGGATGGTCGTGAGCGAGGTGGAGGTGGTCGAGCCGTTCGACGCGCTGCCGAAGCTCCCCGTAGCGCGCGCGCTATGGAAGCCGCGCCCGGATCTGGAGACCGCGGCGGCGGCGTGGATCCACGCGGGCGGAGCGCATCACACGGGGTTCTCCCTGGCACTGACGGCGGAGCACCTAGAGGACTATGCGGCGATGGCGGGGGTGGAGTGCCTGTTCATCGACGGGGCCACCGAGTTGCGGAGCTTCAGGCGGGAACTGCGCCGAGTGAATTGAGGACGCGGAAACCGACCGCGGACCCCGCCGTTACATCGCCTCCATGCTGCCACGATGGCCCACCATGGCCATCCCGGGGATCACTCCTCCTCGATCCACACCAACGAGGTCACCGGGAACGGCTCGCCACGGCTCCCGTCCGCACGCGGCTCCGGACGGCGGGGCCCGTAGGTGCCCTCCACCCGGTTCTCGCGCGCGTAGTTCGGGATCGCCAGCAGGGGCGAGCCGTCCGCGAAAGTGCCGGTGATCACGGTCACGCCACCCAGGAAGTCCCCGCGCCACTCGGGGGTCAGAGGCGCGTCCGGCGGCAGCGGCTGGCGAATGTCCTGATCCGCCGCCTCCAGGTTGTAGACGAGGGGGCCGTACCTGAGCGCCACGCGCCCGCGGTTCGCCTCGATCCGCTCGTCGGCGTGCACGCGCTGCACCCGCAGGGGGAGGACCAGGTCGATCCGGTCTCCGGCCTCCCAGACGCGGTCGATCACCGCGTACCCGTTCTCGACGGGCGGATCGATGGGCGTTCCGTTCAGCGCGATGGACGTGATCCCGTCCGCGTCGGGCGTGGCCGTGTACAGGTCGCTGACCATCCCCCCCGGCACCCGCACGCGCACGCTGAACCGCCTGGGCCCGGCTGGATTGACGGTGATCGCCACCCTTTCATCCCAGGGGTACTCGGTCTCCTGCACCACCTCCACGTCGGCACCGGCCACGTCCTCCAGGGTCACGGTGCTGCCGATGAAAAGGTTCACATACAATCCGCGCGCGTCCTTCGCGTACATCCAGGTCGGCAGCATGAGGAGCGTTCGCGGGATGTTGCCGACGCAGCAGGGGCACGTGTGCCAGGCGTAGCGGGCGATCCGGTTGTGCAGCGGGTTGTCGTAGTAGTAGTGCCGGCCCTCCAGGTCGGTGGACCCGAGCAGCGCGTTGTACATCGTCTCCTTGATGAGGTCGGCGTACTTCGCGTCCCCGTAGAGGCGGTTCATCTTCGACTGGAAGAAGAGTTCGCCGCAGCTGGCGCAGGACTCGCAGTAGGCGTTGTTGCGAAGCGAGTAGTCGGGACCGAAGCCCTCCGAAGTCTCCCCGCTGCCGACGCCGCCGGTGAGGTAGTACTTCCTGTGGACGATGTTGTCCCACAGCGAACGGACCGCGCTCAGGTAGTCGGTGTCGCCGGTCTCGATCGCCACGTCGGCCATCGCCGAGTAGTTGTACACGGCGCGCACGGCATGACCCACGGCCTCGTACTGCTCGACCACGGGCCGGTGGCTCTGGTCGTACTCGCGTCCGCCGCCCCGGCAGTCGAGGAGAAACTTCGCCAGTTCCACGTAGCGGTCGCCGCCGCCGTCCCCCTCCACCTCGTTGACGAAGCGGCCGAAGCGCACCAGCGCCTGCTCCAACTCCTGGTGGCCGTCGAACCACTCCTGCTTCGGCGGGGGTCCGATGTGGTCGCACCAGGTGTCGGCGAGCTGCCTGGCCGCGTCGTAGAGGCGGGTGTCGCGTCCTTCGGTCATCACGTGGTGGTTGATCGCGGACTCGATGAAGTAGCCGGCCACGTACCCTTCGTGGTGGCGCCGTCCCTCCGCCGTCCAGCGCTCGGCCCACCGGTCGCGGTCGCGCAGCGTGAACGCGGTGTGCAGGTAGCCGTCGGGCTCGCGGGCCGCGAGGATCTTCGGGATCCAGTCCTCCAGCGTCGCTCTCATCCTGTCGTGAGCCGCGATGATCTCCGGATCGCCCCGCGGGTCGACCATGAGCGCAATGCACATCGCCTCGACGGTCTGGTGCACCCAGGCGTTGGAGAAGACGTACCCCTTGTGGCTGCCGTGGGGCTCACCCGCCAGCGCCTTCGCCGCCTCCAGGAAGTTGTCGATGCCGCCGGGCCCCAGCTCCAGGTCGTCCCGGTTGATCTGGTCGATGCACCAGGGGATCCAGTTGACCATCAGCACCCGGGCCTTCTCGCCCCAGAGCCGGCTGTCGATCCGGTACCCCTTCGTGTGCACGACATCCAGGGGCTCCCGAGCGGGCGGCGTTTCCACGGTGACGTGGAACGTGGACCTGACCTCCTCGTCCCCGTTGTCCGCGGTCAGGGCCAGCACGTAGGCGCCGGGGGCCGAAAAGGACGCCGTGGTGACGGCGGCCTCCGGGTCCGCGAAGGTGACGTCGCCGGGGCCGGACTCCTTCGACCAGTTCACGGTCACCGGACGCTCGTCATCGGCGGGCGCGGGGGATTCGGGCTCGCGTGGGCCGCGTCCCCGGAGGCGGAACCAGGGAGGATCGCCGTAGCCCGCCCAGCCGTTGATGTAGGTCGAGCCGCGCAGCACCGTCACCCGATCGGGTCCTGCTGCGGCGGCAAGGGGTTCGGCGGCCGCTCCGGGGGCGTTGCCGAAGTGCCCGCCCGCCGCGGCCCCGATCGCTTCGGGCCCCACGGAGCCCGCAAACGGAGGCAGCACGACCGTCGCCACGGCCGCCTTGCCGACCGTGCCCAGCACCTCCCGGCGAGTCATGTCCAATTTGCCGATGCCATCACTCACGGGG
>CAZRQE010000010.1:0-15045 GCA_964602175.1 uncultured Gemmatimonadaceae bacterium
CCCGGACTACGACCCTCCCTCGCCAGCTCCACGATCCGCTCCCTGTACTCGGGCGGATACCGCCCTCGCCTTCTTCCCGCCACGGCTCACCTCCTTGGTTGGCCCAAAAGGAATGGTGTCCGTCAAAGCGGGGCAACTCCAGTTCTCACGTTCTTGTCCCGCAACTAGCACGGTTTTGTCCCGTAACGAGGAGGCAGCATGTCGGTCCAATCAATCATCCAGGCGTCGAACGAGATGCAGTACCAGCTGATCACTCGGGCAGGCGAAGATCCCGAGTTCCGCGAGCGGCTGGTGGCGGATCCGAACGATGCGATCAAGCAGGAATTCGGCATCGACGTGCCGGAGCACGCGAAGATCCAGGTGCACGAGAGCGACATGAGCGTACTGCATATCGCGCTGCCGATCAGCTCCAACGTCGAATTGGACGAGGAGAGGCTGGAGGCGATCGCAGCCGGTCTCTGCTGCTGCGGCTGATCGGCTGATCGCGGTTCGGCCGTTGCCCCGTTGTAGCGGCCCACCAACAGCTCCTACCCCCCGGTTGCCGCGGCAGCCGGGAACGGTGGGAGCATGAGGACGAAAACGTAGGCCTTCGCCTGCTGGCAGCGGTCGTCCGAAATCACGAGCTTGATGTGGTGGATGCCCCTGACCAACACCAGCATGCTGCGGCGTCCGAACACCGCTTCCGCTCCCGACCAGGCCGTGGCGAGCGCTGACAGTTTGTCCCGCACGGCAAGTCCGTGTTCGCCGACGCCGTTTATGAGTTCCATCCAGGGGTCGACGTCCTTCACCCACTGCACGTCGCGGGCGTAGAAACTCACACCGAGCGCAGGCCCCAGGCCTCCGTGGGCCGGGATATCGAAGTGTGCGGCCAGGTGCGCGAAGGCGTCGCGTGCCTCCATTTCCGACAGGAATGGAGCGACCGCTTCGGGTCGCCCAGGCCAGTCGGTGCGCTCCAGAAAGTCCGTGAAATCACGGGTCTTCCTGAAACCGGTGACCGCGATCCGCAATCCGTCGGACCGTGCCGGAAAGGCGCCAACGGAACCTACGTGGGTGCCCGGAGGCATGGCCGAAAACACGCGTTCAATCTGATTGCGCTCCGTAGCCTCCAATGTCCAACCGGCGGCGGCGGTCACGGCGTCCGCGGCGGCGTGGAACCCTGTGAGTCCCGGGACCGCATCCTTGCTCGACAGCACCTCGGGGGCAGGATAGAGGAAGATCCCGGGGTCTGGTGGCGGTCCGTCACTTCCGGGATCGATATCGTATTCGAGCATGAGCTTGGTGCCGCCGATTCGCTGAATCTCGGATTCTCGCCCCATGGCGCGCAGGAGCCGAAAGGCTGCGACCGTGGCTGGATCGTCGGGCTGCGTCCGGCACCATTCCTCGAAATGAGCCGCCGACGGGCTTCCCTCGAACAACGCAACGCCCAGATCGGCCCTCGGTTCAGGCTCGTGCAGCGGCAACTCGAATCCGAATCCGGAAGTGGCCAGGCTGATCGGCAGCGCCTTCGCTCTTTGCAGCAGCCGGTCCCACCCCGGGCCGTCGATCAGTTCGCGGGAAATGCGACTCCGGAACTGTTCGAGCAACTCGCCGACGGAGTCCGCCTGGGCAAGCATGTGCTTCTCGAGACCGGCGCGGCTCTCTTCGATGTTCATGACGTTGTCGTCCGCAGTTGTGTTGCCGTTCGCCGTCGCTCAGGCGACGACCGGGACCGGATTGAGCTCATGCTCCGAAAGACGCCTCTCCCGCCAACCCATCGACACCGGGACATCGAACAGTCGCCCCGGAGCGAAACGTTCCCAGAAGTGGCGCATGCCCGGCACGATGACGCGCGCCACCGGCATGCCGATATCGGGCCGCGTCTGGTCGAGCACGAGAAGCTCCATGCCGCGGGCCTCGACCAGCGCCCGGCAGTGTTCCACATCTTCCCGCGTGTCCGAGGTGTCGGGTGTCGGGTAGTCCGCCCTGCCTCGCCGCGCCACGCCGGACGCAGGTGCCAGGTAGGGATGATCCGTCAGCCTGCCCGTTCGCCACCACGACTGGCTTACCGGATCGTGGGCAGCAGCGCCGACCCCGGCCCGGGCGGGCCCGAGGATCCACTGCAGACATTGGTTCAACTCGCACACCGCGCGCAGAGCCGCGATATGCGGGTCCATGTGCGCACCGGCGCCGTAGATGATGTCCTCCGTGTCCCCGTCGGTTCTGCGTGAAATGGCCACGAATACCGGAATCCCGAAGTCGCTGGTTGCGTCCAACACCCACAGTTCGCGGTTCCGCTGGCGATAGTAGTCGCGCGCGGACGCCAGGTACGCGTCGGCGAAGCTCGCCAGGTCGACTTCCGGCAAACGCAACCGGTTATACCACCAGACCGCGAAGGCGTCGCGTTCCACGAGTTCAAGAAAACCCTGCAGAATGGCTTCCTCAAGCGTGTTGCCCGCCGCGCATCCGTTCGAGTCCGCCTTGAATCCGGGCCCGTTTCCCTTCCCCGCCGCTTCCACCATGCCGTAAAGGATCGAGGTGGGAAGATACCGGTGCCGCTCCTCCGTAAGCGACCACACGGGCGACCAATCGATCTCGGCATCCGGATCGAGGCGTGGCGGCACGAAGTTGTAGGGGTGACCGCGCGCGTTGATCCGGTCCGCGTCGTCCAGTTGCCGGTCGCTGAAGAGTTGCACGTCATTCGGGGGGACCGCTTCCGACTCTCCGGCCTTCTCGAAGTCCGCGAGACGCTTCCGGCAGCGGATTTCGTCTCCGTGGAAGGCGCCGCAGTAGCGCTCGACCGCCTCGCAGAGCGCACTGGCCTCCGACTGCTGCGGCGAGCTGCCCTTCCCGGCGCTCTTGCTCCGCAGACTCCGTCGCAGTGAACGGAGCTTGCGCCCTCGCGGCGCAAGATCGCTTCCCGCCCAGTACACATGGAGCCAGGGGTCGGTTTCCTCCGCGGTGCGGGCCAGCCACGTCACGACGCCAGTGACCGGACTGACGAGATGGCGATACCTGGCCAGCGTCTTCTCCGGAGGGACCGAACGGTGGCCTCCGCTGTTGGGAAAAGCCCTCGGGCTC
Organism: uncultured Gemmatimonadaceae bacterium; assembly: GCA_964602175.1. Lineage (GTDB taxonomy): Bacteria > Gemmatimonadota > Gemmatimonadetes > Longimicrobiales > Gaopeijiaceae > Bin94. The sequence goes on from CAZRQE010000010.1 coordinate 3,058, forward strand.
GCCCCCAGCCGCACCGGTTCGGCAGGGCGGTCGGGACGGCACAGGGTTTCGTCGCCACACGCGAGACACTGTGGGCGCCGCATCGCCCTATGTTGCGCGGTCCGGTGGGCAGCGACATCCAGAGAGATGGCGCACTCATGGATGGGTGCCAGGTCCTCCAGTACCAGCCACCTGGCGATCTCGACCGCGGCCAGGCCACACACGGCCTCAAGCACGGCGGGCTCGGCCGCGCGGGGCTCGACGACCGATGCGTCCAGGCCGAGGGTGCGCACAAAGCCGTGGACCTCCTGATGGCCCCGCAGTCGATAGGCGAGACACGCCCAGCAGGCACCGTCCTCGGCGGGTCGAAAAACCGGTCCGAGCAGCGGCTGCATGCCGTTCGGCCTGACGAGCATCCACGGCGTGCCGGACTCCAGGTGCCTCCGATTGATGACGTCGTGCCGTTGGTCCAGATAATCCGCGCATACCGTCACGGCCAGGGAGGAACGGGCTGGTCCCGGATCGCCCGTTTGAACGCCGAGTCCTTCAAGCCGACCGGCCAGCGGCAAACCGGCCTTGCCTGCCACGGCCACCGCTGCCGCTGCCAGGCGATGCTCGGCCCAGCGCGGCGAGGCACCGAGCGAGGACCAGTACGCGGCCCGCCCAGGAGCCATGCCATAGTCGCCCGAAACGACATACCCGCGAGATGCCAGCGCCATAATCGCCGTCTGAACATCGAGCGCAGAGTGGGCAGGGGCCAGCTCGGCAACGAGCTCCGGCACCGTGCGGCTCCCGTCGAGGAGAGGCATGAGATCGCAATGGATCCGCCCCCGCAGCAGCGTGTTGAAGGTCTCGGAGACCAGCATCACCTGTTCGTCCTCGATCACATGGGATCCAAGGTGGGGTGTAAGCCGCGGCAACTCGATGAGACCCTGGTCGGCGGTTGTCGTTCGCTTCAGCAACCCGCGAGGGCCTTCTTGAGACGGCGTCTTCTCAACCATGGCGTTGCCAGCGGGTCCGCTGGATCACGCTTCCCGGGACGCGGCCACGGAGCGTGCCGTGAAGGGCATGCCCGCCTCATGGAACACGTGTTTCGGGTCGAATTCCCGCTTCCACCCAGTACCCCTCTCGAGCATCTCCCCGTAGTGCTCGGCCCACCGCGCCGGACCATAGCCCACGCGCCCGGACAGGTAGCTCTTGCCGCCGAGTCCGACCAGGGTTCTGTCGACTTCCTCCAGGTAGTTCGCGAGCTCGATCGCCTGGGCAAGCTGGGGTTCGTCCGTCACGGCGAGGATCGAATACGAGACCACCCGCTCCCCAGGCGGACGCATGAACAGCGGAGCGTGGATCGCTTCCGGTCCGATCGGGTATAGTCCAATCCAGCGCCAGGGCCTACGCGGCACCGAGTCCGGATCCAGCCAGGGCTGCGCAATCACCGTTCGCAGCATCCCCCAGGGCAGGAACCAATCCCGCCATGGGTAGTGCCACCGTCGGCTGAAACTCCACGGTGGATACATCGCGGCACGTCCCACACCGGCGGTGTCTCTGGTGTACGTGTTTTCATCGTGCCCCAGCCCGTGCAGCATTTTGTCGTCGTCGGGATCGTCGTCATACTCGAAACCGGCGTGAAGGACGATGACATCCTCATCGTGCCGGATCTCCCCCCGCAGGTGATCGAAGCGGTCTGCCTCGACGATACCCTCAAGGTCGTCGGCGAACCGCTCGAAGTCGCGGTAGTGTAGCTCAAATTGCCGAAACCGCCTACCCGCCCCGCGGAGTTGGATCCACGCCTCGGTGATGATTCCGAACTGTCCCTGACCACTCCTCACGGCATCAAACAGTTCCGCGTTCCGCGTGGCGGAGCACCGCACTCGCTCGCCCGTGCCTGTCACCACCTCGAGCTGCTCGACATGTCCGACCTGAGCGCCGTAGCGATGCGAAGTCGTGCCACAACCGCCGGCGGACAGCGTGCCGCCAACGGTCAGTTCACCGAAGTCCGGAAGCACCCGAGGCAGCAGACGCTCAGGGCGCAGCGCGTCCACCAGCGCGCCCCACTGCACGCCGCCCTGCGCGCGCACCAGCCCCGGCCCCGCCGGCCGGATCCGATCCAGTCCCTTCGTGTCGAGTACGACGCCGCCGTCCGTCAGACACTGTCCGCCCTGCGAGTGCCCTCCTCCACGAATGGCCACCCGGACGCCGTCTCTCGCGGCACGGCGCACAAGACCTGCCACCTCCTCCACGTTCTGAGGCCTCGCCACTGCTGCTGGCACGCGCCGGGTCATCCTTCCGAAGTCGCGGGAGTACCCATCGCGGTCTTTCGAATCTCTGCTTGCGCCGGGGATCATCTCGCTCGTGGTCTCCGGTAAGGTGGCTTCTCTCGCGCCTGCACCAGTGGAGAAAGGTAACGAGCAGAGCGTGGCTCCGAGCGCACCCTACCCCGGCATCCTCCGGAAAAGCCGCAGCAGCGACACGAACGCCAGCGCGTACATCACGGCGCCGAGCAGGAACGGCGCTCCGGGCAGATCCATCGGCGCATCCGGCGAAGTGAAGTAGGCGAACAGGCCCGCGGTAAAGATCAGCGGCGCCAGGATGCTCGTCAGACTCATCAACGACGTGATGCCCCCCTGCACCTTCCCCTGGTCCTCGGGCGGAACGGAACCGGCGACGAGGCTCTGGATCGCGGGGCCCGCCACGCCCCCGATCGAGCCGAAGACGATGAACGCGAACAGCATCCATCCTGCCGTGGCCAGTCCGTATCCCAGGTACGTGATCACCGCGACGACAAGGCCGTACAGGATCGCTCGGCGTTCACCGAGCCTGCCCACAATCGGGCGCACCAGTCCCCCCTGGACGATCGCCGCCATCACCCCGACCAGCATGAGCGAGAATCCGTTCATCTGCTCGTCCCAGCCGAACTTGTGGCCGGTGTAGAGGACCCAGACGGTCTCGAGGCCGCGCTGCGCCAGCACAACGAAGACGAATGCGGCCGTGAGGCCGGCAACCAGGGGGTAGGAGCCGAGCACGTGGAGGCTGCCGATCGGATTCGCCTTCTTCCAGCTGAACGCGTCCCGCTTCTCCGGCGGCAGCGACTCGGGCAGAACGAAGAAGCCGTAGAGCCAGTTCACCAGCGCAAGTCCCGCCGAAACGAAAAAGGGGAGCCGCAGGTCGATGCCACCGAGCACTCCGCCCAGGCCCGGGCCGAAGATGAACCCCAGGCCGAAGGCCACGCCCATCAGGCCGAAGTTGCGCGCCCGGTCCTCCGGCTTCGAAACGTCTGCGATGTAGGCGTTGGCGGTGGTGATGCTCGCCCCCATCACGCCGGCGATCAGGCGTCCCACGAAGAGCCAGGCCAATGACGGCGCGAATCCCATGATGATGTAGTCCACACCGAGCCCGAACAGCGAGATCAGGATCACGGGCCTGCGCCCCACGCGGTCGGACAGCGCGCCCAGCACCGGTGCGAAGATGAACTGCGTGAGCGCGTAGGTGGAGGCCAGGACGCCGAACCAGCGCCCCGCGAGCGTGGTGCTCCCCCCGGCGAAGTCCTTGATCAGCTCCGGTAGGATGGGGATGATGATCCCGATCCCCAACACGTCGATGAAGACCGTGATGAGGATGAAGATCATGGCGGCCTGGCGGCCACGTCCCGGTACCGGCAAGAGCGCCTCCACGCGATAGTTCAGGAAGGAGCATAGCAGACCCGGGCTGCCGGCGCGCCCTCCGGCTCTACCGCAGTTGGCCGAATCGATCCCCCGAGAGTTCCATCCGTATGGACTTCGAGACCTTCGAAACGCAATCCCGCCGTATCTACGAGAGCATTCCGCAGGCCTACCGGGAGGGCGTCGACGGGTTGACCGTGCACCGGGATGCACTCCCCCATCCACGCTTCCCCGGCGTGTACACGCTCGGCGAATGCCTGACCGAGTCCTATCCGTCGAGCTGGGACGGACCCGACACCCTGCGGTCCCAGGTCCTCCTGCACTGGGGGTCCTTCCGGGCGCTGGCCGCCGTCGACCCGACATTCGACTGGAACGAGCAGATCTGGGAGACCCTGACCCACGAGCTGCGTCACCACCTCGAATCGCTCGCCGACACCGACGACCTGCTGGGTGTGGACTACGCCATGGAACACACGTTCCAACGCCATCAGGGACTGGACTTCGATCCCGGCTACTACCGGCACGGCGACCGCCTGGCCCCGGGCATCTACGCCGTCGAGGACGAGGTGTATATCGAGCAGTTCTGGAAGCGCGCCGACTTCGTACGTGCGCCGGAGATCCGCTTCTCGTGGGCGGGACGCAGCTACGGCATCGGACACCCTGGAGAACTCGGCGACTTCCACTTCATTCGAATCGTGGACGGGATTCCGGCCCCTCCATACCTTGAGCTGGTGCTGGTGCGCAGGTCTTCCTGGCTGAACCGGACCCGGGCCGCCCTGAGGCGGGAGGACATCGAAGTCTTCGAGTCCGGGGCGGAGGCGCGGGAGTGAAGAGAACCCCGGCGCCACCTGCGGTGTAGACGACATAGGCCGATGTGCTCCCACAACCCGAAAGGGCCCATGATGACGCGGACACGCTCACTCCGAGGCGAAGGCTCTCACTTGCACTTCCGGTTTCTGGCCGTCGCGGCCGTGGCGGTCGCGGTCGGGTCCGCCGGCTGCGCTTCGGGCTCATCCGGCTCCGCGAACGCCGGGAATGACCGGCCCGTGGTCCCGGGCGAACGCCGAACCATCCTGCGCGTCGGCAACTACGAGCGCCTGGAGATCTTCAACGAGCCGGGGGTCGGCGTGCGCACGATCGGCGTGGCGGCCGAATTGGCCTGGCGCGCTCTCGGAGGCGTCTACGGCGAGTTGGGCATTCCGGTGACGTCGACCAACCCGCAGACCATGGAGCTGGGGAATCCCGGCTACAGCGCGCGGCGGGTCGGCGGCGACCGCATGAACACGTTCGTCGACTGCGGCAGCGGCCTTGCGGGACCGATGGCCAACCTGTACGACGTCACCCTGTCCGTATCGACCAGGCTTACCGCCAAAGGGCCTCAGAGCACCGAGGTGCTGACCATCGTCGACGCCTTTGGCGAGCCCCGCGCCGTGAGCGGCAACATGGTCCACTGCCAGTCACGCGGGGTGCTCGAGTTGCGGGTCGCCCAGGAGGTTGCGGAAGCGCTGGGGATTACGCCTTCGCCCTGAAGCGAGCCTTTGGCGGGACCTGAAGCGGCCTCAGCAGGACAGGCACTTGTGGTTGTTCTTCGACCCGAGTTCCTCCAGGAGCGCGACCGTCGCCGGGAAGGGCTGAAGGCGCTGGATCGGGCCGTTGGCCATGTCCGCCGTGGTCTGACCCCTGCGGCTCACCACAGTGACATCCGCGCCGTGTTCGACCAGGTACAGAACCAGTTCGTTGTCGCCCCGGGAAGCGGCATGGTGCAGCGCGGTATAGGCGTTCGCGTCACGCACGTTGACCTCGGCGCCACACTCCTCGACCAGGAATCTCACGGCCGCCAGCCAGTTGTCCGGAACGTGGCGGTGCGCGTTGCCCGCGAAGGACTGACCGTACCCGACGCCCGAGGCCGCATGGATCGGGTACATGTGCGGTCCTCAGACCGGGACCGGCGGCACGCCTGAGAAGTCCTCCTCCGCATCGTTCGCGCCTGGGCGAGGTGCTTCGCCTTCCTCGGCGACGGGCTCCGCTTCCGCCTGCGCCTCTCCTTCTGCAACCTTCTCCTCTTCCCCCTCCGCCTTCTCCTCCTCCTGTTCGGAGGCGGGCGGACGGCGGCGGCGCTGCGGAGGCTTCATGGTGGCGATGTTCGGGTCCGCCCCGTGCTCCTTGAGCAGCCGCATCGCATCCACGTCGAGCGCGTAGGCGGCGCGCCAGAACGGCGTCGCTCCCTGCAGGTTGATCCCGCTGCCACGGAGAACGCCGAACGTGTACTCCATGTACCAGAGGTGACTGTTGAGCCGCGCGTTCGGTTCTGCTCCGGCCTCGAGCAGGGCTTCCAACACGTCCAGGTGGGTCGCCGCCTGCTGTTCATGCTCGGTGGGGTGTGCATATGAAGCCCGCGGCGCCCACTGGCGCTCGAGGACGGCGAAGAGCGGAGTGGCGCCGGCCGCGCCGGCCGCATTCGGGTCGGCGCCGCGTTCAATCAGCCACAGGGCGAGGTCGAACTGCCCGTTCACCGCCGCCATCAGCAGGGGAGTCGTCCCGTCGCCTTCGGACGGCTGGTCGATGTCGGCTCCACCCGCAAGCAGGGCTTCGGCGGCCGCCCTGTGGCCCTGCCGGACCGCGTGAAGAAGCGGCGTGAGCCCGCCCCACGAACCGACGAGCTGCGCATAGGACATGGGGCGCGGCTCCTCGTCGGCGGGGGACTCGGCGGCGGCCGTGTCCGACTCGGCGGCTACGGTCTCGGTCGCCGGCGTGTCGACCGCCTCGGCAGCGGGATCGTTCGCCGCGCCCCCCTCGCCCTTCTCGGCGTCTTCACCTTCCTCGTCCTCGTCACCCTCACCGGCGCTCTCGCCCTCCTCAGCCTGCTCGTTATCGTCCGCCGGATCGGGAACGTCCGGCCATTTGCGCTGAATCTCCCGCGACGCTTCGATCGCCGCCTGCACCTGGCGCGGCGTCGGCTGCCAGTCGGTGCCTCCCCCCTCCTTCTCCTTGAACGCCGCCAGGAACTCGCCGAGCCGCCTCTCGGCGGCCTGATCCGCGTTGGCGCGCTCCTCGACGTCGACCGAATACGCCGCCAGCGAGGGGTCCGCGCCAGCGGCCAGCAGCACGCGAATGGCATCGGTGCGGTTGTTGGCCGCGGCAAAAGTCAGCGGCGTCTGGCCCCACGCGGCCTCGCGCGCGTTCACGTCGGCGCCCGCCTCAACCAGGGCTTCGATCACCGACGGGTCCCCAGCGCCAGCGGCCAGGTGCAGCGCCGACGCGCCCGAATTGGTCGTGCGCGCCTCCGGATCGGCACCCTCGTCCAAAAGGAGCGTCACGACCTGCCCATGCGCGGCGCGTGCCGCCAGATGAAGCGGCGTGTAGTGCCCGATCCGGGTCCCGGCGTCGACTCTCGCACCCGCGTACAGGAGCACCTCGGCCAATTGGCGGTTCCCGCGCTCGGCCGCCCAGTGCAGCGCGGTCATCCCGTCTCCCTGGGCGGCATTCACGTCGGCCCCGTCGCGCAGCAGAAGCCGCACGGCGGCCAGGTCCCCTCGCTGCGCGGCATCGGCCACCGGTGAGTCAGGGGCGGCGCGCACTGCCAAACCCGCCACCGGTGAGGTGGTCACGCCCACCGCCGCCGATTCGCTCGCCACCACCGCCGCCACCACCGCCGCCGCCGCCGACTCGACCGCCGCAAATCCCCCATGCGCCAGAACCGCACCCACCAGGACCACCAGGAGCCGCCGCCACCGGCAACCGGCCCCGCTCATTCCGCCGACCGCCCCTCCGGCCCGCCTCATGACCCCGTCGCGGCCTCCGCGGGCGCCGCCAGCGAGAACTCGCCGGTCGCGTCGCCGAACCGTTCCAGCTGGTCATGGCCCAGCCGGTGCAGCAGCGTCGTGAAGACGTTGGCCATCGGCGTTCCCGCGGCCGCCTTCAGGTGCACGCCGCCTGCCAGCAGGCCGTTGGCGCCGCCCATCAGCACCAGCGGACAGCGGCGGTGGTTGTGCAGGTTGGCATCGCCCATCGGAGAGCCCCAGATGATCATGGACTGATCCAGCAGGCTGGAGTCCCCGTCCATGGTCTCCTGCAGCCGCTCGAGGAAGTACGCCAGCTGCCCCGTGCGGTACTGACAGATCCGGTTGAACTCGAGGATGTTCTTCTCCCTGCCTCCGTGATGCGAAGCGGGATGGAAGGGCCTGTCCGACCCGCTCTCGGGGAAGACGCGATTGGACGCGTCGCGCCCGGTCTTGAAGGCCACGACCCGCGTCGTGTCGGTCTGGAAGGCCAGCACCTGGAGGTCGAACATGAGCCGCATGTGCTCGCTGAAGGAATCCGGCACTCCCGGAGGCGCACCCGGAAGCTCCCGGGGCTCGCCGCTGGTGTTGCGCGCCTCGACCTGCTGGATTCGCCGTTCGATCTCCCGCACGCTCTCCAGGTAGCGGTCGACGCGGCGACGGTCCACGGCGCCCAGTTCGCGCCTGATGTCGGCCACCTCGCCCACCACCCAGTCCAGAATGCTCCTGTGCGTGTGCCGCCGCCGCGCGCGCTCCTCGGCGGTGCCTCCCGCCCCGAAGAGCATGTCGAACGCCGTGCGGGGGCTGCGGATCATCGGGAGCGGCGTGGAAGGCGTCGCCCAGCTGATCGAGTCCGTGTACGCACAGGAGTAGTTGTAGTCGCACCCGCCCCCCTTGTCGGTCCGCTCGATGCAGAGCTGAAGCGAGGGAAGCGCGGTTGCCTGTCCGAACCGCTGAGCGTGCAGCTGGTCCAGCGACGTGCCGCAGTAGAGGTCCGAGCCCTGCGTCTGCTTCGGGTGCGCCTGCGTGAGGAACACCGCGCTCGACCGGAAGTGATCGCCTCCCACCTCCTGCGCCTCGAACGCCTCCGCCATGCGCACGTCGGTGTTGCTCACGATGGTCAGTTGGTCCCGCCAGGGCTCGAGCGCCTTGAGGACGTTGGCGTCGACCAGCTCGAAATCGCGGCCCGCGGTGGCGGGTGCAAAGAGGTCCTGCTCGGCACCCCACTCGTTGCAGCCGGCCACGCCGTGGACCTCCTCGATACAGATCAGCCGCGTGGGCCGGTCGGCGAGGGACGCCGGGCGCAACCGCCCCGCCGGGAACATCGCGTCCAGCAGGGGAAGAGCAACCGTCGCGCCCGCGCCTCTGAGGAAGGTCCGGCGCGGCAGCGACCTGGAGGTGAGAAAGTGCATATCGGCTCCGTATCTCAGCTGGCGCACTTCTTCGCAATCTAGGGCATGTCGGCGTCCGGGGCATGCGGCGCCCCTTCGTTTCCGCTCTCGCCGGCTTCGCCGCCCGCCGGCGGGAACGAGTCTGCCGTTTCCGCACGCGCCTGCCTCATGCGGAAAGCGTCGCTGCCCACCACCCCCAGGATGAACGAAGACATGCGGTAGTCATCTTCCGCCGCGGCCGTGGCGATCGCGCGCACGGCCGGCTGGTCGCGGTAGTCGATCGAGCGCCCGAGCGCGTATGCCATGAGATTCCGGGTGAAGTTGCGGACCAGGGGAATCGGGCGCTTGAGCAGGACCTCGGACAGGTCGCGCGCGCTGGCGATGGTCGTACCGTCGTAAAATGTGCCGCGGGTGTCCAGCACGGTCCCCTGCTCCCGCACGCGCCAGCGGCCCGTCACGTCGAAGTTGTCGAGCGCCAGGCCGATCGGGTCGATGAAGTTGTGGCACGACGAGCACGCCGGGTTGGCGCGATGCTCCTCGAGGCGCTCGCGCGTCGTGCGGATCCGGCCGTCCCGGGTACCCTCGGTCTCCTCCAGTTCGGGGATGTCCGGAGGAGGAGGCGGCGGAGGCGCGCCCATGAGCACCTCCATGACCCACTTGCCACGCAGGACCGGGGACGTGCGGTTCCCGAAGGACGTCTGCACGAGCATGCTGCCGTGCCCCAAAACGCCGCGCCGCCGGTCGTCCGGGTAGGCGACGCGCCGGAATGCCTCGCCGCGCACGCCGTCGATGCCGTAGTGCCGCGCGAGCCGCTCGTTCGCGAAGGTGTAGTCCGCGCCGTACAGCTCGATGAGGCTCCGGTCTCCGCGGATCAGATCGAGGAAGAAGAGTTCGGTCTCCCGCCGCATGGCGTCGGCCAGCTGCCGGCTGTAGTTGGGGAAGCGGAAGGCGTCGGGCTCGACGTTCTCCAGGTCCTGCAGACGCAGCCACATCGCGGCAAAGCGCGTCGCCAGCGCCTCGGAGCGCGGGTCGGCGAGCATGCGTCGGGCCTGCGCTCGGAGGACGGACGGGTCGGAAAGCCTGCCCTCACCGGCCACGTCCATGAGCTCACGGTCCGGAGTGGTTCCCCACAGGAAGAAGGAGAGCCGGGCCGCCAGATCCTCGTCGGCCAGCGGATACGTCTCGCCCGGACGGACCCCGCCGGGTTCGCGCTCCATGCGGAAGAGGAAGTGGGGGGAGGAAAGTATGGCTTCCAAGGACGTCCGTATCCCGGCCTCGAAGCCGCCCTCCTGGGAACCGATCCGGTAAAAGTCGAGAAGGTCGTCCACTTCGTCGCGGTCGAGGTCGCGGCCGTAGGCGTCGACCGCCAGCCGGGACACGATTTCGCGGGCGCAGGGCCGCTCCTCGGAGGGACCGGTGGGCCGGCAGGTGAAGACGCGGCGCCGCGCCTCGAAGTCCGACACGCCCGTGGGGTTGTGCGGGCCTTCGAGGGTCAGGCTCATGAGGTGGGGGACCGAGGTCGTCCCGTAGCTGGTCTCCGTTCCCGTGAGCGACCAGTCGTTGGGACGGATGAGGTCTTCGTACGGTCCATCCATCTGGCGCACGAACGCCGCCGTGACCCGATGCTCCCCCGCGCGCACCAGCACGGGGTCGGTGCGGAAGGGGAAGCTCTTGCGTCCCTGGAAGTCGATGTCCCCGCCGTAGCGGAGCAGCGCGACCCGCTCGCCGTCGATCGCGATGTCGATGTCGTGGAAGCGCTCGCCCCATCCGGACATGAAGGACATCGCGAAGGTGTATTCACCGTCGGCCGGGAAGGAGTGGAGGACGCTGATCCCGCCCCGGGTGCCGAACGGCGCCCCCTCGACGCGTTCCCACTCGTGCTGGGAGACGGTCGGCGGATTGGTGTACGTGACCGAGGACGCCACCGCGTCGCGGTCGCCTACGGCGCGGCGCGCGATCTCGCTGGCCGCGTTCAGGTACGCGTCCATCAGGGTGGCCGACAGCGTCTGCGCGTCGGCGTTGTTGTCGAAGCCGGCAGTGATCCGGTCCTGCGGCAGCCACTCGGCCGGGTCGATGGTGAGACCGAACAGGTCGTACACGACACGTGCGTACTCGGCACGGTTGAGGCGCTGGAAGGGCCGCGTGCCGGGCCGGGGACGCTCCGCGGCCGCCTCATCGATCACATCCTCCATCAACCGAGCCAGCGCGGCCACCGTGTCGGCGGTCGGTCGGCGTACACCCGGCGGCGGCATCATGCCGGCCCGCAGCTTGCGGATCATGCGCTCCGCGGTTTCGGCGTTCTCGTCGGCGCGGGTGACGTCGAAGCCCTCGAGCGTCAGGTTGCCCAGCAGCCGGCGCTCGTTGTGGCACCGGGTGCAGTACCGTTCGACCACGGTCTCGAGCGAGGAGGCGTCCGGACGCTCTGCCCCTCGCACCGCGGTGGGATAGGAAACTTCCTCCAAGGGATACGAATGTATATCCAGGGCACGCGACAATGGTTGTGGGGCGTGTGAATAGATAGCGCCCGCAACGATCAGCGCGCCAACGGCGACCATCGAAGTGGCCGGAGTTCTCATCGGCTATGGTCCCCTTTCCGGCGGCTCGCCCGCCGCAAGCGCACGTTGCACGAGGCTCCATTCCAGGGCCGAGAGGCCATCGGCGCTCCCGGGCTCGCCGCCCGCCATCGCTGCCTCGACGCGCGCCAGGGCCGCCTCGACGGTCGTCCCCGGATCGCGCCCGAGGGCGTGCAGCGCCGCAATGCCAAGCAGGTCGCCGGGATCGGAAGCACGACTGGCCGCCGCGCCCGGGCCCGCCCCGTCCAGGCCCGCCGCCACCGCCTCGAAGGCCTCCCGCGCAGCCTCCCGATCGCCCACGCCCTGCGCCACCACACCGAGCAGATACCTGACCAGCCGCTCGTCCGGCTCGTAGGGCCGCCCCTGCCCGAGCGACTCGGGCCACAGCAGCGCGGCCTCGAGGTAGTTGCGCGCCGCCGCGTGATTGCTCCCGTCGATCTCATCGAGCGCCGCGCCCACATGCGCGAGCTCGTAGAGATGGTGGCTCTCGCGTGCGTTTTCGGAGGGAAGGACGTGGGTCCCGGCAAGAACGTCGATGGCCTCGCGGTAGCCCCCCAGATTGAGCAGCGCTCGAACCTGCAGGAGGGCCAGGTTGAAGTCGTCCGGG
>CAZRQE010000011.1:0-16044 GCA_964602175.1 uncultured Gemmatimonadaceae bacterium
GGGAAGGGCCAGGGACGTTCTGCGGATCTTCGAGACGGCCCTCGGACGAATCGCCGAGATCGGGGTGGAGCTGGTGGTCGTGTCGGGCGACGTCTTCGACCACCCCGACGTGACCGCCACGCCCATCGCGGCCTTCGGACGCGCGGTCCGTACGCTGCGCGAGAGGCTCCCCGGGGTGGTGGTGGCGGTGGCGGCCGGGGCGCGGGACACGCCGTTGGACGCCGACCGGGACGGGCCGCTGACGGTGGTCGGCGCGCTGGAGTCGGTCGAGGTGGCGTCCAATACCGTCCGTCGGCTCAGCCTGCGCGACGGCTCGATCAGTGTCACCCTGGTGCCCCACCGGGCGGTGATGGGGTCGCGCGCCGTCGATTTGTCACCGGACCCGGATGCCACCTGGAACGTGCTCGTCATGCACGCCGCGCTGGCGTCGGGACGGTCCCACGCCGTGCGGATACCGGTCGACGGATGGGACTACGTCGCACTGGGATCCAACCACTCCTACACCCCTGTCACCGAGCGCGCCTGCTACGCCGGCTCTCTCGAACGGGTGGGTGCCGATCCCTGGGCCGAGGCCGCGACGGCCAAGGGGTTCGTCACCGTCCGGCTCGGGGTGGACAAGGCGCAGTCCGGTGGTGGCCGCGGGTCGGGCCCCGAGGTGACCTTCTGGCCCGTGGAGGCGCGGGCCGCCGTGAGCCTGGCGCCCGTGGAAGCCACCGGTGGCGGGACCGCGACGGTGACGCGGCGCCTGAGCGAGGCGCTGGGCGGGGTCCCCGGGGGCATCGACGGGAAGCTCTTGCGGATTCCCGTGCGGGGCCTTTCGGCCGACGACCTCGCCGTGCTCGATCGCGAGGTGCTGGCGCGGGTACGGCGCCGCGTGGCCGAGCTGAGGATCGACGCGCTGCCCGGGCAGGGAACCTCGCACGGGATTGGTGGTAGAGGGACACGTCGTGGTCATGGCGCGTCTGGTGCCGGGGTGCCCGAACTCGTGGCTTCCGCGCCGGGTGCGGTCCCGGTGGCAGAGGGGGCGCAGACATGAAGATCGACGTGCTCCAGGCGGGCCTTCGCGGACCGGTGCTCGACCTTCAGGACGGGCGCGGTCTGGTCGCCTTCGTCGCCGACGGCGGTCCGCTCTGGGGAGAGTTCATGTCTTCGCTGCGCGAGGGCTTCACGAGACCGGGTCGGCCTGGCGGACCCAGGGTCCTGGTGCGCACCGGCGATGGCACGATGGGGGTGGGCGGCCGGGCCTTCGAGGAGGCGCTGGCGCCGATACTGACCGCGCATGTGCTCTCCCGGGACGAGTACGCGGCCGTGTGGCTCGGTGGTGGACCCGTGACGACGTGGCTGTCGGCCGCGGCCACGCTTTGCCAGGGCCCCGAGACGACCCGCAAGGTGCGTGAGTTGGGGCGCCTGCTGGCTCCGGAGGGAGACGGTGGCTCCGTGCGGGGCGGCTCGCTGGAGGGGTTCGTGCGTCGCATGATCGGCGAGGCGAAGGAGGACGTGGAGCGACTGGGCCGGGCCGGTGAAGGTGTGGAAGCGCTGGAAGCGCAGTTGCGGGAAGCGCGTGGGGAGGCGGCGGAGGTTCGCGGGGACCTGGAAGCGGGAATGATGGCCTGGGTGCGCGAGCGCCAGGACGCCGAGACGCGGCTGTTGCTGTACCGGGATCGCGAACGCGAGCTGCGGGACCGCCTCAAGCGCCTCGACGAGGAAGGAGACGAGGCCGAGTGCCGCAGCTGTGGCCAGGCGCTGCAGGACCGCGCCCCGGCCGTGCGCAGTGCCCGCCGCGAGGAATGGGAAGCCGTGGTGCAGGACGGGCGCTGGTGGCGGAGGCGAAGGGATCAGCTCGAACGCAAGCCCGACGATCTCAGGGCGATCGAAACCCGGGCGATGGAGCTGGACAGCACCGTAAACGAGCTGTCCGAGGAACTGGAGCGCCGTAAGATCCGGGGGCTGGAGCTCGAGGCCGCGATTGGTCGTGCGGACGAGTTGGCGGCCCTGGAAGCCCGGCTGGGGAGGCGGCGCGGGAGCGCCGAGATGGAAGAGGTGCGTGCCGAACTCGTGCGCGCCACGCGTGAACGTGTCCGCGCGCTCATCCACGCCAGGGTACTGTCATTGACCGGAGGGCGCCTGGCCGGGGTCTTCCCGGCGCTTTTCGCCGGCTGGGCCGATGGGGGACGCCGCGGCGGGAAGGAATTCGCGGTGTTGGAGTTGGCGGTCCGGATCGTATTGGCGGAGCTGGCGGTGGACGCCGGCGTTCCGCTGCAATCGGTCGTCCTCCCCGCCGGCCTCGACCGTCTCGGGCGGGAGGATGTCCATCGAGCGCTGGTGGAGCTGGTACGCCTGTCGCGGCGCATCCCCTTGCTCCTGGTCAAGACCACGCACGGGGTTGCTTCGGCGTTCCCGGAGTGCTTCGACCTGCTCTACAGGGTCGAGGACGTGCCCGAGGGCCGCCGCCTGCGCCGCGACCGATCGGGTCTGGGCACGATCTGGCTGCAGGTCGACTAGTTCGCAGCGTCGCCGGGAACCGGAACGGCGCCCAGGCGCGTCCACGCCTCCACGCGGTCCTGTAGTGCCGCCATGTCACCCACGTCGTCGCGGGCGACGGCGTCCTGGCGGAGCGCGCGGTAGACCCAGGCGTAGTAGTTGGGGATTCCCCGCGTCGAACGGTCCGGCCAGTAGTCCCACTCGTCGGGAATCCCGGATCGATGAACGAACACGCTGTCTGCCAGCAACCGCGTGCGCGGAATGTCCACCCACGGCCCGATCACGCCCGCATAGGGCGAGGTGCCCAGGCTGGCCGTGACCCCCCGCGATGACAGTTCCAGAGGGTCCCCGGGCCACAGGCGGAAGGCGAGACCCTGCCGGATGACCTGCGGGCGCAGACCGAACGTCTGGGCGGCGCTGCCGCTCGAGGCAAAGTAGACGGGCCGGTCCCCGAGGGAGTTCGCGATCGCCGCAAGCGCGAACTGGTGCCAGGGGTAGAGGTACTGCCCCGCCGCCATCCTTGCGGTAACCGCACCCAGGTTCACGTCGCGGGGCTCTTCGATCGGAACGTAGCTGCGCACCACCTGGTCGATGGTGGCGTCGTCCAGATCTTCACGAAAGATCGCGCGCGTCGGAGCCCGTATCGGCGCGTCCACGAGAAGGGGCACCTTGCCGGCGGCTTCGGCCTCGGCCGGATCGTGGGTGTACATGGCGCCGGTGTTCGCCGCCGTATACGGGCGCTGGCACACGATGCGGGTGGGGTCAGCGTCGGGATCCTGTTCCGCCGTGCAGGGGCGGGTCAGGCCGCGCAACTGCTTGACGTACCAGTCGGTGTTCAGGTAGGAGGTGACCGCCACGGTGACGTCGCGCCTGATGCCCTCCACCTCTTGCAGATACCAGAGCGGAAAGGTGTCGTTGTCGCCGTTCGTGAAGAGGAGCGCGTAGGGCTCGACGCTCATGAGGAGGTTGTAGGCCCAGTCCCGCGCGGCGTAGTCCCCGTCACGGCTTGCCCAGCCGAAGTTCAGCACAAGGGGGATCGCCGCCAGCGCGAGCACCGGCGCCGTGTACCCTGCTGGTCGCCCTGACCTGCGCGTCAACCGGTCCCACAGGGCCGCGATGCCGATGCCCGCGACAAGACCCCACACGGAGAAACCGACGACAAAGAAGTAATCCCGCTCACGCACCTCCTTCACCTGATCCGGCGTGAGGGCGCCCATCCGGTCCATCGCCCGCTGGAGGTCGTCACCGTCCAGATTCGGCATCGAATACCCGTACTTGAAGTTCAGATAGAATACGAGTCCGGCCGAGAGTACTCCGAAGAGCGAGATCAGGTACAGCCAGCTGGCCCGGTCGCGCCGGTAGTGCTCGGCCAGACCGAACACCCCCAGTCCGATAAACAGCGCCGTCAGCGCGAGCCTGCTGTTGCCGAAGAGCACGTCGTTCGGGGACAGACCACGGGCCCACTGCCAGTCGAAGTACTGAAGCCAGTTCTGTATCTGCGACGTGAGATGCGCCTGGCGCGGAAGCAGGGGGGGCTTGTCGTACTGCTCCCGCTGCAGCGCCTCGGACAGGTCCTCGCACCCGGCGATCCCGTAGGTGACGATGCTTCCCAGCGCCTCGCCGACGCCCTCGCAGGTGGGCTCCGCTTCGTTGATCACGGGGCCGAGTCCCGAACGCACGGGAAGGAACAGGTGAATGCTGAGGCCTGCCACGACGGCCGCGATCCCGACCGGATACAGCCATGTGCTGGCGAATACGCGGGGGCGGACCGCGAGAACGAAGACGACCAGCGCCGGGGCCGCCAGGAACGCCATCAGGTGATTGCCCACCGAGAGCGCAAGCAGGAAGACGATCAGCAGAAGAATGTTGTCGTTTCCGGGCTGGCCGATGCGTTCTCTCCAGCGGAACGCAAGCCAGGACAGGAGCGCGATCGTGAACAGCGAGACGGTGTAAACCTTCTCGTTGACGTTGGACTGGTTCCAGACGGTGAAAGCCGTCGCACTCACCAGAACCGCCGCCGCGGCCCCTACGAGCCGGAAGCGGTGGCTGTCCGAGAAATGGCGGAGGATGTGGTGCACGACCAGGAACCACAGTCCGTGGGAAAGCGCGCCCATCAGCGCGGAGAAGAGGTTGATGCTCACGGCGGCGGAAAGCCCCAGAGGGCTGAGAATGATCTCCCAGGTCCGCGCCAGGACCACGAACAGCGGGTTCCCGGGTGGATGGGGAATTCCGAGAATGTGAGCGGTCGCGATGTATTCGCTGGTGTCCCAGAACGCGGTGGTGGGAGCCAGGGTCAGCGCGTACAGCAGTCCCACGCTCGTGGCCGCCGCCGCGGCCCAGAGATACGGTGGGCGGCTTTGGGTGGTCACTCCGGAGTTTGTATCCGTCAGACGCATCGAGGTGTCTCCTTCGCTTACATTCCTTGAAGATAGTCAAACGTCTGCGGTCTGAATCATCCCATCGCGGTCCTGCGATCATTGAACGTCGAACCCTCCTTCGAATCCTTCCGCGCTCTGGCCGCGCCCGGCGTCCGCATTCCCGTCTGGTCCGAGTTCCTTTTCGACTCCGACACGGCCGTTACCGCCTATCACAAGCTGCGGGATGGGGGGTTCGGCTTCCTCCTGGAATCGGTCGTGGGGGGCGAGCAGTGGGCGCGCTACAGCTTTCTGGGCAGCCGCCCGCGGCAGGCATGGATGTTGGAGGGGGACCGGGTTTCGGTCTGGAATGCCGATTCGGGCTGGGTTCGGCACCGCACCGACGATCCTCTCGAAGACCTTCATGCGCGCCTCGCCGCGGCCCGGACCTGCCCGGATCCACGATTGCCGCGCTTCTGGGGGGGAGCGGTCGGCTACTTCGGCTACGATCTGGTGCGGCGCATCGAGCGCCTGGGTCCGGCCCCGCCCGACGACCAGGGCCTGCCGACGGCCGTGGTGATGTTCTCGGACGTGGTCGTCGCGGTGGACAACCTGTACGGCCGTGCCAAGGTGATCACCACCGTCGAGACGCGGGGCGAAGAGGACCCTGACGCGCTCGAGCGGATGTACCGGGCAGCGGTCGCGCGCCTGGAGGATACGTTCCGGCGACTGCGCACGCGTGACGGCCCCGCGCCTCTCGACCTGGCGCTGGCGGGGAGCGATGACCGGATCACCTTCACAAGCAACTTCGAGCGATCCGCGTTCATGGACGGGGTTCGCCGGATCAAGGACTACATCGTCGCGGGCGATGCATTCCAGGTCGTACTCAGCCAGCGGCTCTCGGCGCGGTTCGAACGCTCGCCCTTCGAACTCTACCGTGCGCTGCGCACGGTCAATCCCTCACCCTACCTGTACTTCCTCGACCTCGACGGCTTCAGCATCGTGGGTTCGTCGCCCGAGGTCCTGGTGCGCCTGGAGGACGGGTTGGTGACCGTGCGGCCCATCGCCGGGACGCGCAGACGAGGACGGACTCCCGCCGAAGATCGGGTCCTGGCGCGGGAATTGGCCGCGGACGAGAAGGAATTGGCCGAGCACAGGATGCTGGTGGATCTGGGGAGGAACGACGTGGGGCGCGTGTCGGAGTACGGCACCGTGACCGTGCCTGAACTCATGCAGGTGGAGCGGTACTCCCATGTGATGCACCTTTGCAGCCAGGTCGAGGGGCGCGCACGCCCCGGCCTGACCGCCCTGGACGTCCTGAGCGCGTGCTTCCCGGCGGGCACGGTGTCCGGCGCACCGAAGATCCGGGCCATGGAGATCATCGACGAGCTGGAGCCCACGGCACGGAGCCTCTACGCCGGTGCCGTCGGGCACATCGGGTGGGGGGGCATGCAAATGGATACGGCCATCGCGATCCGTACCATGCTCGTGCGGAACGGCGAAGCGTCCGTACAGGCCGGGGCGGGGATCGTAGCCGACTCCGATCCGGCGTCGGAGTTCGAAGAGACGCTCAACAAGGCGCGGGCGCTGTTGCGTGCGGCCGCGATGGCCTCGGGGTCCTGATCCGGCCCACCTACGGCCGATGCCGCGTCAGGCCCCGACTTGCCCGGTCTGCCGGGGCTGCGCCAGCTCGTCGTAGAGGTGGATCAGCGTGTCGATCCCCTTTTCGAAGCAGTCCGTCGCGAACCACTCGTTCGGGGCATGCATGTTCGCACCCGGGAGCGCGAACCCGAGGAGCAGGGAATTGGCACCGAGGATTTCCTCGAGTTCCACGACGATGGGGATGCTGCCGCCTTCGCCCGTGAGCACGGGACGGGTGCCGAAGGAGCGTTCCAGCGCATTGGCCGCCGCGGTGAACAGCGGCCCCTCCGGCTGGGCCAGCCACGGCCGCCCGCCGTGCAGTTCGTCGACCGTGATGCGGACCCCGGGGGGCGCCACGCGCGCCATATGTTCCTCCAGCAGCACCTTGACCCGGTCGGGAGACTGATCGGGGACCAGCCGGAAGCTGACCTTGGCGGATGCCCGCGCCGGCAGAACGGTCTTCGCGCCCTCGCCCGTGTACCCCGACCACATGCCGTTGACGTCGCACGACGGCCGGATCCAGAGGCGTTCGAGCGGTGAGTAGGCGTGCTCCCCGCCGGCGGGTACCGTACCGACCTCTCGGGCGTAGCCGTCGGCGTCGAACGGGAGGCCGCGGATCCCATCCAGGGTGTCCTGCGGCGGGGTGCGCACGTCGTCATAGAAGCCGGGAATGGTGATTCGTCCGGTTTCGTCGTGCAGCTCGCCGATGATCCGGGCCAGCGCATTGGCCGGGTTGAGCACTGCTCCGCCGTAGGCGCCCGAGTGCAGGTCCGAGGCGGGTCCCGCGGCGTGGAGTTCGAAGTAGGCCAGTCCCCGGAGGGAGAAGAGGAGAGACGGCATCCCGGGGGCGAACATGGCCGAGTCCGAGATGACGACGGTGTCGGCCGCGAGGCGATCGCGGTGTTCCCTGACGAACGGAACGAGGTTGGGCGAACCGACCTCTTCTTCCCCCTCGGCCAACACGACGACGTTTACCGGCAACCGGCCGCGGGTGGCGAGGTGTGCTTCCAGCGCCTTGATGTGCAGGAAAAGCTGCCCCTTGTCGTCGGCTGAACCACGCGCGTAGATGCGCCCGTCACGGATGTCCGGTTCGAAGGGCGGCGTGTCCCACAACTCCAGCGGCTCCACGGGCTGCACATCGTAGTGGCCGTAGATGAGGACGGTCGGGGCCTGTGGGCCGGCGCCCCGCCACTCTCCGACAACCACGGGGTGACCCGGGGTCGCGATCACCTCGGCGACCAGTCCGGCGCTTGCCAGCCGCTCCCGCACCCAGTCGGCTGCGTGGGCCGTGTCGGCGTCGTGCTCCGATTTCGCGGAAACGGACGGAATGCGCAGGAACTCGTCGAGTTCCCGGTAGAACCTCACGCGCTCCCGCGTGGCGAAGTCGATGGGGTCGGTCATGGCGACGGACAAGGGATGCCTCCGCTCCTTCAGGTGAGGCCCTTGATCCCCCATCGGTAGACCCAGGTCATCAGCGCGGCGAAGCCGACCGCGCCGCCCATTCCGCCGATGCTGAGCGCGACGGGGTGGTCGAATTCGAAGATGCCCACGCCCAGCATGCCGCCGATGACCGCGGCGAAGGCGCCGAGGAGGCAAAGGAGGCGCGTATGCCCGGGGGTCGTATCGGGACGCCTTACCACCAGCTTCATGGCGAGCCCGACGACCGCGCCCATCACGATCCAGATACCTACACCGATCCAGTTTTCCATAGCCCCAATCTACTTTCTTCCCATGCGGCGCTTCAACTCGTCCAGACGCGAGTCGATCGCTTCCTCCCTGCGCGACCGCTCGAGTTCCTCGTCAAACTCGCCCGCGTCGTCGAAGAGCGAGCTGCCGGCCTCGGCGCCGGCCTCGGTGTCACCGATCTTCTCCGCCATGCGGTCCAGTTCCCCGAACAGATCGTCCGCGCCGAGGACCGAGTCGCGTGCCTTCGTTCTGCCCGCCTGAGCCGCCAGGGTGCTTCGATCGGCCCGCGCCTTCTTGATCTGGGCCAGCATATCTGCGTACTCGGTTTCGCCAAGGCGGATCTCGGCCTCGATGGCTTTCGCCTTGTCGCTCAACACGCGTTGCCGGGCGGCGTGCTTGTCGGCAAACTCCGCCGCTACCTCGGCCGTGGCGGTGTCACCGATCTTGCGGGCGAGTTCTTCACGCCGCCTGCAAACCTCGGCCTCCCGGCCCTCCGCCTCGGCCCGCTTGCGCGCTCTCGCCAGCTGTTCCTTGAGCCCTTCGAGCCCCGCCCTGGTTGCGACGGCCTCCTTCTGCATTCCCCGAATGAGCCCGTCGACCGCCTCGGGCACGGCGTCCCGTTCCAACTCGCGGTTGAAGTTGTCGACGGCCTCCCTGAAGGCCCGGCGAAGATTCTCGAACATGGTTCAAATGTAGCACGCTGTCCGGGGCGCGGCGGCCATTCAGTCCAGCCTGTCGGCGAGCCCGTGCAATACGCCGCCCTGCGACACACCCTCGAAGAGCGCGTGCCGCGGTTCCGGCAACTGCGCGCGCGACTTCAGCGCCCGCTCCGCAGCCGCTTCGACCGCCGCGGTGGCGCCGGCCTCCACCTCGCCGAGGGTCTCGGTCGACACCCCCTTTTCGAGCAGGTACGCCTCGTACAGTCCGACGGGGTCGCGCCGGCCCCAGTGCTCGAACAGCTCGGCCGAGAAGGTCTCGCGTGCTTCGCGCTCGTCGTGCGTCGCGTGGCCGCCCATGCGGAAGGTCTCGGCGATGAGCACCACGGGTCCCTCGCCCTTGAGGCACGATTCACGTGCAATCGCGGTGGCCGCGTACACGTCCAGCACGTTGTTCCCGTCACAGTGGAGCGCGCGGATTCCGTGTGCACGCGGAACGTCCTCCATGCGCCCGGCGCCGTGCTGGTCCAGGCGGGTTCCCAGAGCCACCTGGTTGTTCTGGATGACCACGATGGCGGGGACTTGAAGGCGGGCGGCCACGACCAGTCCCTCGTGGCAGGCAGCGGTACGCGTCGCCCCGTCTCCCGTCCACGTGAGCGCGACGCGCGGCTCGCCCCTACTCCTGAAGGCGAGCGCGGCGCCGGTCGCGACGGGAACGCTGGTGCCCATGTGGCTGACGGGCTGGATCACGCCCCTGTCGATATCGCCGTAGTGAAAGTCCCTCCCGCCGCTCGGGCTGTCCGCGGTAGCCAGGTAGCTGGTGAAGCCATGGTGGAGCGGCAGGCCCATCATGTGCCCGGCACCCGCGTTGCGAATCATCGGGATGACCACGTCGCGACCGTGGTCCAGCGCTGCGACGCACCCGACCGTGACCGCTTCCTCGCCCACGCCCAGCCATGCCTTGCTGATCACGCCCTGGCGCACCCAGCGCTTGAGGCCGATGTCCTGCAGTCGCGTGACGAGCAGATCGCGATACAGATCCAGAAGCGCGGAGGTCCCCAGGGCTCCGACGGCCGCCGCTCTCTCGGGGTCCTCCTCAATGCGGCTGCGGTATTCACGCGTCAATGCGGCATCCGGGGCCCAGTTCCGGTATTCCGGCGGGTCGAAGGCGGCGTATCGCTTCAAGAGTCGTCCAGGTGTCCTGTCGTTGAATCCGTCCGGGCGCGGAAGCTAGAGGAACGGGCTCGTGCTCGGCAAACCCGGCGGTTTGCCAGTACTTCGCTCTGTGACGAAATTCGGACGATGGCCGCAACGGCGGCCACTCGTCTGGCACGCAACAGGACGGACCGTTTGACAAAAGTCGAAAAGCCGTCGATCGCCGCGAAAGTGGCGCTCGCACTGCTCGAAGCGATCCGTTCGGTGGACCGTCCCTCCGAGTGGATCGACGACGAGGTATTCTCTCGCACCATGCCGCGCCGGCTTGGCCTGAGCACGGTCATCGAACGGCAGATCCGGCTTCACGAGGAATACGTCCGGGAGGGCAGGAAACTGACCCTCCACGAACTCGCCGAATTCCTGCGTCTGGTCAACAAGCGAGCCGATGCGAACGAGGTATTCCTCGAGATGGGAAGTCATCTTGCGGATTCGGCGGGCACTGCGCGCGCCCGGCTCCTTCCGCGCCGCTTGCGGCTGTTCCGTGTCAAGCGCTCGGTGGCACGCGCGTTCCCGAAGCTCTTTGGCCGCCGTCTCGGTGGCTTCGTGTCCGGCCCGTTCACGCTGGAAGTATCGGCCTCGCCGCTTGTGCAGCTCGATTCCAGCGGCACTGCGTGCCAGATTCTGACCGGATTCTGTCAGCGTGCGCTCGCGCGGGGCGTGGGAGACGACCTGGAGGTCACCAAGAGCAGTTGCGAGACCTGGGGCGACCGGTGCTGCCGATGGGCGCTGAAGGAGTAGTGGCTACGCGTACGCGTGGTAGAGCATGAAGTACACGAACAGGCCGGTGATCGAGGTGTAGAGCCACGCCGGATAGGTCCAACGGGCCAGGCGCCGGTGCGCCTTGAATCGGCGGCGTCCGGCGAGGTACAGAAGGCGGATGACCAGTGGCAGGACGACCACCGCCAGAATCATGTGGCTGAAGAGGATGACCAGGTAGAAGCGGCGCACCGAATCCGGGCCGGGGAAGCTGTGGGTTCCGGTAAGCGCGGCGCGCAGGACGTAGGAGACGAGGAAAAGGGCCGACGCAGCGACCGCTCCCAGCATGCATCGGCGGTGCAAGCGGATTTCCTTGCGGCGAATGTAGATCAGGCCGGCGACGAGCAGCGTTGCGCTCGTCAGGTTGAGACCGGCGTTGAAGTGGGCCAGGCCGTCCCCGATGGCCTGGATGTTCATTCCGGCGCCCGTTCCCAACTGTGCGCCGCCATCGCCACGCCCAGCGTCAGAAGGGTAGCGGCGAGCACGCTGTGCGCGGAAACCCACGGTACGCCGAGCCGGAACGCCACCGACGCAAAGCCCAGCAGCACCTGTCCCACGACCCCGATCGCGGCCGCCGCCGCCAGTCGTCTCGAGAAGGCATCCCGGCTGCGCGTCAGGATCGTTCGCGCGAACATCACCACCGCGACCGCCAGCCCCACCCCCAGGACCCGGTGCGCGAAGTGCAGCTGCACGGCCGGGTACTCCAGCGGCGGAATCACCCTCCCCAGGCACAGCGGCACGTCGGGGCACGCCATGCCCGCGTCGGTGTGGCGAACCACCGCCCCCACCACCGACTGCAGGAACACGAGGCCCGTGATCCAGCACCCGCGCGTCCACACCATGCGTCGGTCGGAACCCGGGACCGCGCCGCGCTCCGTGGCCCCGGGCGCGGTTCGCACCAGCATGACCGTCACGATTGCCAGGAAGACGAGCGCCATCGCGAGATGGGACGTGGAAATCGCGTCGGGCAGCCTGTAGATGACCGTGAGGCCACCCAGCAAGGCCTGAAAGAAGAGCAGCGCGGTGCCGGCGAGGCCCACGCGAAAGAGCGCCTTCCGCTCGGGATGGGCGCGCCGCGTGAGCACCACGGCTGCAGGGAACAGCAGCAGCAGGGCGCCGGCCCAGAGACGGTGCAGGTGCTCCCAGAATACGCCGCCGGTCATTTCCGGCATCATCGTGCCGAAGCAGGTGGGCCAGTCGGGGCACGCGAGACTCGATTCCGTCGCGTGCACGATGCTCCCGAGCAGGACCAGGGCCAGGGTCCAGAGGAGAACCAGCAGCAGGAAAGGTCGGGCCATCAGGCCGGTACGGCGCTCGTCGGCTGGGGACGGCCAGCCTCGCCGGAGACGCCCACCGCGTCCGGTGCCGGTCCGTCGCGGTCGGCGGGCGGTGTCAGGATGACTCCCGCCTCCAGCCACTCGTAGCGGTCCGCCATCGCTCCGCGTGCCACCTTGTAGATGCTGGTGTCGTCGTTCCGGAAGACGGCTCTGAACCGGGTGTCGATCCGTCGGCGGGCGAGCCTGCACGCGGCGTCGGCCAACTCGAACGGCGTCCGGTCGGCCGGGTTCTCCTGCACGAGCTTCATGGCGCGTACGCAGCAGGCGATCATGGCCAGCAGGTCGCCGCCGTTGTCGACGAGGCGGCCGAGGACGGTCTGGCGCCGCTCCAGTCCGGGTCCATGCCGTATGATCGCGTGGAAGAGGGTGCGCGCGAGCTTCCGGGATTTGCGGTCGACGTAGCGCATGTGCCCGGCCAGGCTTCCGAAGGCACTGTAGCGCGGCCAACGCCCCCATCCCAGCCAGCGCCCCGGGTACCAAACGGCGTAGTGTGCCGCGGCCTTCAGGAACGCCGCGGCGCGTTTGCCGGCCGGTACCCGCGGGTCGATTACGGCTCCCGCGACGGACAGATGGTAATCCACGGCTTCGCGGGCGATGAAGAGACGCATGATCTCGCTCGACCCCTCGAAGATGAGGTTGATCCGGGCATCACGCATGGCGCGCTCGACCGGAATCGGGTCCTCCCCGCGCTGCCGCAGCGAATCGGCGGACTCGTACCCGCGGCCGCCGCGAATCTGCAGAGCGTCGTCGATCAGGTCCCACGCCTTCTCGCTGTGCCACAGCTTGGCCATCGCCGCTTCCAGCCGCATGTCGAGGGTCCCGAGGCCGGACATGGCCGCCGCGAGCTCCACGACCGCCTCCATGGCGTACGTCTCCGCGGCGATCCTTCCCAGCTTCTGGGCCACGGCGTCGTGCTTTCCGATGGGAGCGCCCCACTGCACGCGCTCCACCGCCCACTTCCGGCACGCGGCCAGGACGCTCTTGCCCGCGGCCGTGCAGAACGCAGGCAACGCCAGCCTGCCGGTATTCAGCGTGATCAGCGCGAGCTTCAGCCCCAGCCCCTCGCCCCAAAGCAGGTTTTCGCTGGGAACCTTGACGTTGCGAAAACGGAGCACTCCGTTGGAAATCCCCTTCAGCCCCATGAAACGGCAGATCGGGCCGACTTCCACCCCCGGCCACGCCGTCTCGACGATGAACGCGCTGATCGGGCGTTTCCCCTTGACCCCCGGCCGCGGCGGCGTGCGTGCCATGACGACGAGCAGATCGGCGCGCGGGCCGTTTGTCGTCCACAGCTTCTCGCCGTTGAGGATGTAGTGGGAGCCGTCTTCGGAGGGTTCCGCGAAGGTGGACATGTTGGCCGGGTCCGAGCCGACCATGGTTTCGGTCAGCGCGAAGGCCGACAGCTCGCCGCCCGCCGCCCGGGGCAGGTATTTCCGCTTCTGCTGCTCGGTGCCGAACAGAACGAGCGGCGTGGGGACGCCGATGGACTGGTGCGCCGAAAGGAACGCGGCCGTGGAGGCGCAACGGCTGGACACGATGGCCAGCGCCCGGTTGTACGAGGTCTGGGACAGTCCGAGCCCGCCGTATTCGCGGGGGACCTTGATCCCGAACGCGCCCAGGTCGGCGAGGCCCTCGAGCACCGAGTCCGGGACCCAGCCCTCGCGGTCGAAGGCGTCGCCGTCCACGTGTTCCTCCGTGAACTGCTGAATCCGCTCCAGAAACGGGGCTGCCCGCTCGGCCTCCTCGGGGTCCTGGACGGGGTGCGGATGGACGAGGTGCAGCGAGAGCCGGCCTCCGAACAGCTCCCGCATGAAGCTTCGCTTCTGCCACCCGGATTCACGGGCGCTCTCGGCGACGTCGCGGGATTCCTGTGCGTTGCTGAGCTCCCGGGCGCCTTCCTTACCGGTCGTCATGATCCACCTCGCGTTCGGGTTCCAGCAGGGCCGCCAACTCGGCCTCGCGCGCCGCGGCGTCGGCCTCTCCGACCCGGATCAGCTCGGCCAGGTAGTCCGGCTGGAACATGATCAGACTGAGGAAGTCTGGGGCTTTCGTGTTCCGGGTACCAAGTCCCCGGGTCAGGAATCGGAAAGCTCGGGGCAGCTGCGGCTCGTACTTGTTGGCCAGCTTCCCCAGGTCCACCGAGGGCCGAATCGTCACTCGCCGCACGATCCGCATGCCCATTCGGGACTCCGGTTCCAGCCGGCTCAGCAGCTGGTTGAAGCGATCCAGGCGCAGGCCGTCCTCGTCGAGGAGGTCCAGGAACACGGAGTTCATGAGCGTTCCCGCGACCTGGACCGGCGGGGGGTAGCCGCTGACGGTCGGTTCGTCCGCTTCGTCGAACGTGCGCGCGCGCCGGGTGCTGATGGCCAGGATGCGTTTCGCACCCAGATGAAGCGCCGGAGACAGCGGCGCAGCCAGCCGGATTCCGCCGTCACCGTACCAGTGCTGGCCGATCCGGACCGCAGGGAACACGATTGGGAGTGCCGACGACGCCATCACGTGATCCACGGTCAGCGTGGTGATCCGGGAACGGCGGTTGGGGCGCTCCCATTCGCGGACCCCTTCACCCTGGACCCACAGAATGGACTGGCCGGTGGAGTAGTTGGTGGTGCTGAGAGCCGCCGCCTTCAGTCTGCCCGTCTTCAGGTTGTAGCGGATGCCTGTCAGTTCCCCGTCGATCGCATGCATCGTGTCGGTCAGGTACTCGCGCAGCGGCTGCGTGTCCAGGAGGCCGCGCACCCTGGGTTCCCCTCCGACGCCACCGGACAGAAGCTGGCGGCCCCAGCGCATTACGTGGCTGCGCAGGGACCTGAGATCCGTTCTGAAGACCCTGTCCACACCCAGGTTCGACCAGAGATGCGTGAGTTCCTCGGCGCACTGGGCAAACGTGCCGTGATGAGCCGCCAGATGGGCCGCGTTGATCGCCCCGGCGCTGACCCCGGTCAGGATCGGCACCCTGAGTTCCGGAAAGCGCCGGGAGAGGTACTTGACGACACCGGCCTGGTAGGCGGCCCTGGCGCCCCCGCCGCCCATCACGAAGGCCAGATCGCCAGGGTTTTCGGGGTTCGAATCGGGTGTCATGGGTGGTGTCGTGTTTGAAACGGGTGCCCTTGTCACGTATAACGATTGGCGGAGGGGATTCTCGCCGATCAGATCCGGCAACGTCAACTGGAGAGGTCCGGAGCCATGAACACGGCCAGGCTTGGCGCGGCGGGATTGATCCTCGCGACCGGCGCCATGCCTCAGACCCCTCCGGGGATTGCGGGTTCCGAAGCCTGCCGTACGTGTCACCAGGAGCAGTACGACGCATGGGCGCGGTCCACGCACGGAACGGCGGGGGGACCGCCCGGCCCGGGCACGGTCATCGCCCCCTTCGACGGACCGGCGATTCGCTTTGCCGATGCGGTCGTGTCCCCGGTGGTGCGGGACGACGGTCGGTACGTCTTCGTTGTCGAACGCAGCGGGCGGCCACCGATGGAGCTCGAGGTGACGGGGGTGGTCGGGCGCGGGCACATGGTTGGCGGCGGCACGCAGGGCTTCGCGTCCCTGTTTCCCGACGGCACCGAGCGGTTTCTTCCCTTCGACTACTCGGAGGACGGCGACGCGTGGTTCTGCAACACCGCGTTCGTGGGTGGATTCTGGGTCCCGGGCGCGGATCGGGCGCGCCTGCGGGCCGATGCCGGATGGCTTCCCATAACCGAGGCCATGCGTCTCACGGAGTGCGGCGATTGGCCGCCCGTGCGAATCCTGGGGACCAGCCGCCGATTCGCGAACTGCCAGAACTGTCATGGCAGCCAGGTCGAGGTCCGGTACCGGGCTGATCTCGGGCGCTACGAGACACAGGCGACGTCGCTCGCGATCAACTGCGAGTCCTGTCACGGGCCGGCGCTGGCGCATGTGGAGGAGGCTCGTGCGGCG
>CAZRQE010000012.1:0-8959 GCA_964602175.1 uncultured Gemmatimonadaceae bacterium
GATCAGCACGGTCGTCCTGCCCCTCATGACTTCGCGGTACGCGCCCACCACGTGCGCCTGGGCTTCCATGTCCAGCGCGCTCGTCGCCTCGTCCAGCACCAGGACGGCCGGATCCGCCAGCAGCGCCCGCGCGATGGCCACGCGCTGCCGTTCCCCCGCCGAGAGCTGCCGGCCTTCCTCGCCCACCACCGTGCCGAGCCCGTCGGGGAGCCGAGCCACGAAGTCGCCCAGCCCTGCGCGCTCCGCGGCCCGCATCACCGCGGCCTCGTCCGCGTCTGGCCGCGCGTACCGCACGTTTTCCAGGATCGAGGTGTTGAAGACGAACGCGGCCTGGTCGACCAGCGCGACATTCGCACGCAACTCCGCCAGACCGATGTCCCGAACATCCCTCCCGTCCAGCAGGACACGCCCGGAATCGGGGTCGAGATGGCGGACAATCAGGTCGGCCACCGTCGACTTGCCACCCCCTGAACGACCCACCAGGGCCACCACCTCGCCCGGCGCGACGGTCATCCCGAACCCGTCCAGCACGGCACCGCCGCGGCCATGCCCGCAAGACACGTCCTCGAAGACCAGCTCGCCGCGCACGGGACCCAGCGCGGCCGGCGATTCGGCGTCGGCCACCTCGATCGGCTCGTCGAGCAGCTCGTGGACGCGGCGCAGCGAGACCCGCGCGGTCGCGATCCCCGTGTACAGCCCCATGAGGCCCTGCACCGGGCCGATCAGGCGCATCTGGTAGGCCATGAACGCGGTGAAGGTGCCCAGCGTGATCACGCCGCCGATCACGCGCGACCCGCCGTACAGGAAGACCACCGCCGTGCTGGCCGACAGCAGCAGCCCCGGCAGTCCGCCCGCCAGGTAGCGCAGCCGCTGCATCTTCATCAGCGAGTCCACGAACGAGTCGTTGCGCTCGCGGAAGCGGGCCGCCTCGCGTTCGGCGGCGTTCGAGGCGGCGACCAGGCGAACGCCCCTCAGCGTCTCGATCAGAAAGGTTCCGATGTCGGCGCTCCGCTCGCGCATGACGCGGACACGCACCTCGAGGCGGCGCCGGTAGCGCACCAGGGCCCAGATCGCGGGCGGCAGGAGCACCGCAGCCGCCAGGAACAGTCGCCAGTCCAGCCACAGCAGCATGCCGACCGTCCCCACCAGAAACGCCACGTTGCCCACCCACGCCAGCGCCGTGTCCGCGAGCACGCGCTGGATCTCGCCCACGTCGTTGTTGATCCGCGACATGATCTCGCCGAGCGGGGTGCGCGCGAAGAAGCGGGGCGACAGGCGCTGCAGGTGACGGTAGACCGCAAGCCGCATGTCGAAGAGGATCTCCGCCGACACCTTCGTGTACCGCAGCCCGCTGGCCACGTTCAGGCCGAAGCTGGCGGCGGTGACGGCAAGGAAGAGGCCGACCACCCGCACGAGTGCGTCGAGATCGCCGCCCAGGAGCGCATCGTCGACCAGGGTGCGGGTCAGGTAGGGTACGTAGAGGGCGAGCGCGGTTCCGGCGAGGTTGAGACCGAGAATGACGGCGAGGCGGCCTCGGTAGGGGAGGACGTAGGCTAGGCCGCGTCGGAGCTCGGCGTCCAGGATCGGCATTTTAGCGCGGCCCCGGCCGGGTCATCGGCGCTGGAGTATGAACGGGGTCAAATCTCGGGATCGACATCCCCAAACGGAGCAAGCACGTCTTCGAACTCCCGGGCCAGCTCATCGCTCCATTGACCCGCTAGTCGGCCCAACCCGTTCGAGGGCCGCACCCCAACTCCCAGGCTCTGCTTGGCGAATGGCAGCGACGCCCGGATGTCTTCGGGCTCCAGGTCAGGGAAATCCGCCAGGATCTCCGCTTCCGTCATCCCGGAAGCCAGGTACTCAAGCACGTCGTACACCGTGATCCGGAGTCCCCGTATGCACGGCTTCCCGGCTCTCTTTTCCGGTTCCAGCGTGATGCGTTCCAAATGGTCCATGCTTCAGAATACCCGAAGTCCGCACGGGCGGTCAAACGTCGTCTATGCCTCGACGTTGCGGACCCACACAGCCTACCCCGCCCGCCCCGTCCCCTCCGGAATCATGACAAAGCTTGTCATATCCGCGTCGAAGGTCACGGTCCGGATGAACTCGTAGCTGTCGGCGTCGTAGACGTCGATCGTGGCGC
This sequence comes from uncultured Gemmatimonadaceae bacterium, assembly GCA_964602175.1. Taxonomy (GTDB): domain Bacteria; phylum Gemmatimonadota; class Gemmatimonadetes; order Longimicrobiales; family Gaopeijiaceae; genus Bin94. Next base: position 2,144 of record CAZRQE010000012.1, read on the forward strand.
CGGCGTTGTAGATGTACAGCAGTTCGCCGTTGGAGCTGATCTCCAGGCCCATGCGTGGACGCCCGGCGAAGCGCTGGCGGTTCTCGACGCGCCGACCCTCCAGGTCGAAGGTCCAGAACTCGTAGTTGCCGATCTGCTGCACCAGGCCGTAGCCCTTGTTGCCGCCGGGCGCGAGGCGGAAGCTCACCGGCGAGCTCGGCCCCAGGGTGAAGAAGTCGACGTCACGCTCCGCCAGGTTGACCCGCGCGATCCCCATCATGCGGCGGTTCTGCACGGGGTCGGTGAAGTTGAAGAGGCCGGTGTGGAATCCTCTTTCGTCGTGCAAACTGGTGGGGAATCCGAAGCTGAAGCGGCCCAGTCCCTCTTCGAGCGGACGCGACAGGTCCCAGCGGTCCACTTCCGTGAAGCCCTCGGTCTCGAGGACGATGATGCTGCCCCGGCTGAAGAAGTACAGGTACTCCCCCTCGGGCGAGAACATGAGGCGCGCCCTGCGGCCGCCCTCGCCCTCCGGCCAGGGAATCGTGTCGGTGACCGCCTTCTCCTCCAGGTCGTACTTGAGCAGCACCGCCTCGTCGATCTCCCAGCGGTCGATGCGCTTCGTGTAGCGCATGGTGTTGAGGACGACGAACTCCTCGGCGGGGTCGACCTCCATCCCCCAGATCCGGACTTTCCGGTTCCCGCGGCTGAGGGTGAAGCTGTCGAGGGACCGGCGGGTGGCCACGTCGAAGATCTCGATCTCCTCGAATTCGGCGTCGCGCACGTAGATGCGCTCGTGGTTGGCCGACAGCGTCAGCCCGATCGGGATCCCGATCGAAGTCTCGAACTCGTCCACGATCTCGAGCGAGTTCTCGTCGATGACCTTGATCGAATGGTCGTACGCCGCCATGTAGATGACCCCGTTGCCGCCGCCCTGGGCGTGGACGGGGTCGGGGCCGAGGGCACCCGAGAGACCAACCAGCCCGGCGGTCAGCAGCAGCAGACCCGGGCGCATCACGGGAAGATCAGGTCGATCTTGCGCCAGTCCTTCTGCGCCGCCGCGCACTTGCCGGTCCAGTCCGGCGCGTGATTGAGCTGGTCCGGGACGTGGGCGGGCCAGAAGCAGGCCAGGTGGCAGTCGAAGAGGTCGCGTTCGACGGGCTGACAGAGTCCGGCGGTCCCCCCGGTGGAGTCCACCTCCCAACCGGGAGCGAACACGAGCGAGCACCCCAGCGGGATGTTCGGCCCGTCGCGGCTTTCCAGGCCGACGACATCGAGGTCGCCGGGATCCGCGGGCACGGCCGAGGGCACCGGCACACCGCCCGCAGCGGCCGCCGACCCGCCGTTCGGCACCCCCACATGCTCCTGGATCCGCCGCGCCTTCTGGTTGATGGCTTTCAGGTGGTCCACTTGTCCGCCTCCTTCATCATGATTCGAACTGCTCCAGGTAGCCCGGGTTCTTGACCGCGATCTCGCCGTAGACCTCCAGGCAGGTGTTGGTCCAGCTCCGGATCCAGTCGCAGTAGTGCAGGTTCGCCACGCCCGTGTCGCCGTAGCGCACGTGCGCCTCGTGATAGCAGCCGCCGGCGCACAGCGGCCGCGCCCAGCAGGTGCTGCAGTCGGTCTTGTTGGCCACGTGATGGTGTCCGAGGAACTCGAACTGGCGCTTGCGGTCGAGTCCGGTGTGCACCGACCCGATGCTGTGGTCGTCCGATCCCGCGAACCGGTGGCAGAGCGCCACGTCGCCGTCGGTGGCCACGCCCATCAGCCCCAGCCCGGCGCCGCACGGGAAGGCCTTGCTGACGCCCTTGTGGATCTCCTCGATCGTGTCCTTGACGTTCGAGAATCCGTGGTGCCGGTCGTCGACCGCGAACTCGAGGAACTCCTGCGCGAGCTCCTCGAACTGGCCCAACATGCGGTCGAAGCCGGCGTCCTCGATCGCGTAGCCGCGCCCGTCGGCGGTCGTCACGGGAGCGAACCCGACCTCCCAGAACCCCACCTCGTCGCGCAGATGGTGGAAGATGCGCGGCACGTCGAGCGTCTGGCGGGTGAGGGTCACGCGGGCGCCGATGGGACGCGTGCGGTGGCGCTCCAGCAGCCGTTTGATCTTCGGCAGGGCGTAGTCGTAGCTGCCCATCCCGTTCTTGAAGACGCGGAACTTGTCCTGCATCTCCTTCGGCCCGTCGATGCTGACCGTGACGCCGATCCGGTTCTCGGCCAGCCAGTCGATCACCTTGTCGCGCAGCAGCGTGCCGTTGGTGGTCAGCGAGAAGTCGACGTCCTTGCCCAGTTCCACGGCGCGCTCGCGCGCATACGCCACGGTTCTCTCCAGGACCTTGAAGTTGAGCAGCGTCTCGCCGCCGAAGAAGGTGAGGTGCGCGACCGGCAGATCGCCCGACTGTTCGAACATGAAGTCGACGCTCTTCCGCGCGGTCTCCTCGCTCATGTAGTTGGGCGCGGGATCGCACGTGGTGTCGACGATCTTGTCCTCGCCGTACTCGTAGCAGTACGTGCACGCCAGGTTGCACTTGTTGGTGACGTTGAGGACCATCGTCGTGAGCGGGAAGTCCGCCTGGGGCAGCACCCGCGGGAAGGTCTGCTTCGGGGCCGTGGTGAGGCCGATCGCCTGCACCCGCACCAGCTCGGCCAGGCTCCGCCGCACGGCGGGCTCGCCGAAGCGTGGGGCTAGCGCGGTGACGAGGTCGTCTTCGCTGGCTGCGCCCGTGTCGAGGGCCTGCAGGACCGCGACGGACGGTTCATCGAGGTAGAAGACGGCGGCCGACGGCACCAGGTAGAGGAAGGTCTCGCCCGCCGCCTCGAAGGGGTGGAACTCGCGCTGGGCGAGGAAGACGGGGTCGGCGGCGCTGGCGCCGTTGCCGGCGGTCCCCGGGTTCGCGGTCGGGCCCCCCGCGCTCATCGCTTGTTCCCCATGTCCGAGGTCCGCCGCCGCGGGAGCGGCATCTCCTGCACCCGCCACGGCTCCCAGCGCATGTAGAGCGGCACGGTGACGATCAGGTGGGCGCGTCCCCGCACCTCCTTGCCGTCGGGGCCGCGCCAGGTCGCCACCGTCCAGACGTCCCCGACGTTGTTGCGCAGACCGTCGCGGTCCGGATTCGGGCCGTCCAGAGCCGGCTGGAAGAGGCCGTCCGCACTGAGCGTGCCCACGTACTCGATGTCGTCGTCGTCGAAGATCGCGGAGTATTCTTCCATCGACCATTCGACGTCGACGAAGCCGAGATTCAGGTCGTCGTCGGTCTCGGGCTTGCCGTCGGGGCCGTCGCTGAAGGCGGTGGCCTCGAACTGCGCGAAACCCTTCGGGAAGGCGCCGCCGCCGAGCCGCGCCATGCCCGCCTCGGGCGTGACCAGGATCCGGTCGACGGTTTCGTAGACGGTCAGGTGGCCGGGTACGGGACGGCCCGCCAGGAACACGTCGCGGGCGCCGACCGCGGCATCGTCGCTCGCGGTGACTTCGGCGGCCAGGACCTCGGAGTCGCTGCGCGTGACGCTCACGACCTCGACGCCGGGCCCAAGGTCCAGGTCCGCGGCGCCCAGGCCGGTGGGCAGGTTCACGCCATGCACCGTCACCGTCGCGCTGCTGCCCGAGCGCAGGGCGACGGGGTGCAGGCCCAGCACGACCGGCCCGTCCGCGCGCAGCAGCGTCACGTCGGGGCCGAACTCGTCGTAGTCGCCGGCGAACCAGCGGCCGTTGATCTCGCCCCAGCCGCGCTCGACCATCATGACTTCGCGCAGCGAGGTCGCCTCGTCGCCGCCCTCGAAGGAACGGCCGCGCCACTGGTAGCCCGTGTAGACGATCGCGCGGCCCTCGCGCTCCACCTGCTCGTCCGAGCGCGCGTACGCGTAGCGGGCCCGGGTCGTGAAGTCGGCACCGTCGGCCGCTTCCGTGATCTCGACCGTGCCGTAGATCGGGCCGCGTCCGGGATCGTGCCCCTTCAGCGCCCAGGTGCCCGCAATGCGCGGCGGCCGCATCGTCGCCGACCACGAAGTCCACTGCGCGGTCGTCATGGGGAACTTCCCCGACAGCTCGGCGACCGCCTTGTCCATGGGGTGGCGGGTATCGGATGCGCCCGGCGCGGGCGGGCCGAAGCGGCGGAACCCCTGCGTGTCGGAAAGCGGGTAATAGCCCCGGTGCATGGCCATGAGGAGATCCCACTCCTCCTTCGTCCTGCGCTGGATCACGACCCGTCCCATCGAGTGACAGCTGCTGCACACCCGATCGACGTCCTCATCCCCCTCATGCGACTCCTCGTACGACCAGTCGATCAGCCGGCGCTCCACCTCGAAGCGGCCCGGCCGGAGCTCCTCGGGTGCGAGCCCATGGTTGTCGGAGAGGTAGCGGACGACATCGCGCGCAACCTCCGGATCCAGCTCCACGTCGTTGAGGGTCACCATGCGGCGAATCGACTGCTGCCAGCCCTCGGGCGTCTTCCGCATGTAGGAGACCCGCGTCATCATGCCGTCGTCGTCGACGGCGTGGCAGCGGTCGCAGCTCTCGATGACGAGCTGGTCGGTGACGGGGATTCCGGTGTTGGCGGTGTCGGCGGCTGACTGCTGGGCGGAGGCGGCCGGAGGAGAAGCCAGGGAAAGGAACAAGGTCAGCGGCGCCAGTGCCACTGGCAGCGAGAGGGGTCTCATGCGTCCCCAGGCGGGGTTCCGGCCGCTCTCTGTCCTCCCTCTCCCGGGGCTCATCGCTTCACTGTCCCTCCCGCTCCAGGGTGATGCACGGACCCTCATGCCCGTGGGCGACCTCAACGATAGGAAACAGGCGGACACGGCGCAAAGTAGCTTCCGCCGCCGCGTCCCCTAATCGCGGCCGGGACAGCGGAAAGCACACCGGCATCCGACCGCACGGCTCAGCCGCAAGTCCAGGGTCGCGAGCGGAGCGTCGAGCGATTCCGCCAGGGCCACGTACCAGGCGTCGTACGGTGTGACGTTGTCGCGAAGCGCCCATGCCCGCCGGGCGAAAGGCGCGAACGGGAAGAGCTCGAATCGCACATCCAGGAGATCCTGAAGCGCCAAGGACGCGATGCTGTCGGAAATCTCGCCGCGCAGCGCCGCGCGCCGCAGGACGTTGGCCACTTCCGCGGGCATGTGGTGCGGTGCCGCGAGCGGCCCCTGCGCCATCTGCTCACTGGCCCATGTCCCCTCCGGCCCGGCGTCGATCAACGCGGAAGCGACGACGGTCGCGTCAACGACCAGCGTCATTGACGGTCCGTCATCGGCGATCCGCGTCGCGATGGCGGAGAATGGCCGCCGCCGACAGTCTCGTTCCGGTCAGCGCCTTGCGTTTCTCGATGCGCGCGAGCACGTCGGCGAGATTCGGCCGGCTGGCGAGCTGGATCAACTCCGTCTTCAGGTAGGACTGAAGGGAATGCCCGTTGGCCGCAGCCCTCGAAGCGAGTTCACGGCACACTTCCTCGGGAACATCCCGGACTGTGATGGATTTTTGCATACATGCATTATGCTGGTGATACATGTGTTTTGCAAGCCCCTACGACCCACGCCCCGGCACCAGCACCCCGTCGGCGACCAGCAGGGCCACCACGCCGATGAAGTTGGCCAGGTCGACCGGCGGCAGATCCTCGCGCGCCGCCCACTCGGAGTACGTCTCGTAGAGGGCGCCGGGATTCGCCGCGCCCGCAGCCAGATGGACGACGCGGAGCAGGTCCACATCGCGGAAGTAGCGCACGCCGGCGGGGAAGCGCGCGGTGACCAGCGCGGGCGCCAGGCGGATCCGGTTCCCGATCACCAGCGGCCTGTCGACGGTGTCGCGCCGTCCCACCCGGAGCCGTCCCGACCCCAGCCGCAATGCGTGAAAGGCGGCGCGGACGTCAGGGTCGTCCCGCAGGGCTTCGGCGGACGGGCCGTCGGGCGAGTTCACGTCGGTGGCGGCCTCGGGCCGGTCGGCCAGCCAGCGCGAGCGGCGGTCCCAGAAGGCGTCTTCGGGCGCAGCCTGGGTGCCCGCCACCTGCGTCGCAAGCCCTTCCCGCAGCGCCTCGTACATCGCCTGCTCCCGACGGCCTTGGAAGTCGGCTGCGGTCTCCGCCAGTTCCGGCGTGCGGATCGCGGTGTTGACCGTGACCGCAGCCAGCCACGCCGAGGCCAGCGCCTTCTTCACCCCGTACGACGACATCGGGTCGGCGAACGAGGCAGCGTCTCCCACGAGCAGCGCGCGCCCCGACGCGAACCGGGACGACGTGTACATCGACGCGGTCACCGCCCAGGCGTCGCAGACGGGCACTGCGGGTGTTGTGACGGAGTGCATGAGGGCGGTGTTGGCGATCTCGGCCTCGAAGGCAGCCGAAAGATCGGCGGCCCCCTCCATCACGGCATGGAGTTGAGGGTCGAGCATGACCGCGACATGACGCTCCGTCTCCGAGGTGGGCACCGACCACGCCCAGCCACGCCCGAAGCTCTCCACGAGGGCGTGGGTGGCTTCGACGTTGCCCCACCCGCTGTCGTTGCGGTACCGCCGCACCACCGCCAGGGTCGGCGCTTCCGACTCCAGGACCCGGAAGCGGCGCGCCAGCAGCCCCGCCCTGCCGGTGCAGTCGAGTACCCAGCCCGGTCGGATCTCGACGCGCTTCCCCCCGTCCAGCGCGACCTCGACCCGCCACCCCTCCCCGTCAGCGCCTCGCTCCGGCAACCTGGCCACGCCCCTCACGATCTCGGCCCCAGCCTCGGCCGACGCCCCGCGCAGCAGGGCATCGAAACGCGACCGCAGGATGTGGAACCCGGCAGCGCCCCCCGCGAAGTCGTCGCGGCGGCCCTCGCCGCCCCACAGCGCCGTGTTTCCTCCGTTCGGGTGGAATCCCCCGGCCT
>CAZRQE010000013.1:0-18918 GCA_964602175.1 uncultured Gemmatimonadaceae bacterium
GGGGTAGGGCAAGAAGGTCGTGTTTGCGGTTGGTCCCTAGCCCGCGGCTTCGGCCTCCGCCTCCACCGCTTCCCACTCGCGCATCAGGCGCGTGATTCGGCCGGTCAGTTCCTGGCGCTCGGCCTGCAGCGCCTGGACCTCTTCGGGTGCCGATTGTTCGTAGAAAGTGGGGGACGCGAACACTGCGTCAATTTCGGACACGCGCGCTTCGGCTGCGTCGACTTGCTCCGCGAGCCTGGCGCCGGCGGCCTCCAACTCGCGCAGCCTGCGGTCGCGGCGGGCGCGGGCGCGGCGGTTCTTTCCCCACGTGTCGTGGCTCGTGCCCCGGGGGGCGTCGTCGGCCTCCGCGGCGGCCATGGCGCGTGACCGGCGGCTCTCCGCCCGGGCCTGCTCCAGCACCGTGTCGGTGTCGAGGTGGTCGTCGCCGCAGTGGTGCACGTACTCCTCGTAGGTGCCGCGATAGTCGCGCATGCCGTCTTCGGTGATCTCCACGATCCGGTTGGCCAGGCGGCCGACGAACCAGCGGTCGTGGGACACGAACACCAGCGTGCCCGCGAAGTGCTTCAGCCCGTCGACCAGCGCCTCGATCGACTCCAGGTCCAGGTGGTTGGTCGGCTCGTCGAGCACGAGGACGTTGGGCGCGCGGATCATCAGGCTGCACAGCACCAGCCGCGCCGACTCGCCGCCCGAGAGCGCGCCGAGGCGCTTGTCGGCGTCGTCGCCGGTGAAGAGCACCATCCCCATCTTGCCGCGCGCGAATCCCGTGCCCTTGCCCTCGCAGTAGTCGCTGATCCAGGCCTCGGCGGTGCGGCGCTCGGGGGCGCTGGACCCGGCCCCGTTTCCGGCTCCGGCCGCCAGGTGGTCCTTCGGGTCCTGCGCGAAGTACCCGGGCCAGGTCTCGTATCCCCACTCGACCGCACCCTCGTCGGCCTCCAGCCGTCCGACGACGATCTTCAGCAGCGTGGACTTGCCGATCCCGTTGGGCCCCACGATCGCGAGCCGGTCGCCCCGGCCCACCCGCAGGTTGACGTCCCGCAGCACCCGGTTGTCTCCGAACGACTTGCCGACGCCCTTGACGCGCAGGACCTCGCGGCCGCTGGGCCGCCGCTGCTCGAAGCGGAAGGTCGGGTAGCGCCGCGAGCTCTTCGGCAGCTCCACCAGCTGGTCGGCCTTCTTCTCGATCAGCCGCAGCTTGCTCTGTGCCTGGCGCGCCTTCGACGCCTTGGCGCGGAAGCGGTCCACGAACTTCCGGTGGTGTGCGATCTCGCGCTCCCGCACCGCGATCTCCTTCTCGCGCCGCTCGCGCTCGGCCGCCTTGGCCCCCAGGAAGCGGGTGTAGTTGCCCGGGTACCCGATCACCGTCTCGTAGTCGATGTCGAGGATGTGCGTGGCCACGTTGTCGAGGAAGCGGTGGTCGTGGCTGATCACGACGACGGGGCCGCGGAACCCCCGCAGGAACTTCTCCAGCCAGCGGATCGAGACGATGTCGAGGTGATTGGTGGGCTCGTCGAGGAGGAGCGCGTCGGGGGCGCTCGCCAGGACCTGGGCCAGCAGCACCCGCAGCCGAAAACCCCCGGAGAGGGTGGACAGCGGATCGTGGTGGACCCTGGCGGGCAGTCCGAGCCCCTCGAGGATCGCCGCCGCGCGGGGCTCGGCCGTGTAGCCGTCGTGCCGCTCGAAGACCTCCTCGACGCGCGAGAAGCGCTCGGCGTCGAAGTGCTCGCCGGCGCGCGCCAGGACCTCGTCCCGGTCGGCCATTGCACGCCACAGCTCCTCGTTGCCCATGAGGGCGACCTGGAGGATCTGTTCGTCCTCGTAAAGGAAACGGTCCTGCCGCAACACCCCGAGCCGGATCCGCCGGGGCATGTCGACCGACCCCCCGCTCGCCTCCATGTCCCCGGCCATGATGTTCAGCAGGGTCGTCTTCCCCGACCCGTTGGCACCGACCAGTCCGTAGCGCTCGCCGGGGTTGAGGCGGAACGAGGCGCCCTCGAAGAGGACCCGTTCGCCGAAGGATCTGGAGAGGTTGGCGGCGGAGATCATTGGGGGAATCTACTCGAAGTCCCCGTAGTACCTCGCCACGGCTCCGCGGCCCGCCGCCTCCCCGCGGCTGTAGTACGCCGGCATCCGCTCCGACTTCCAGCGCCCAGCCACCATGATCGCGGTCAGGCCCATCCCCTTCGCGGTGAGGTCCTGCGCCATCCCCACGCGCGGTGAATGACCGGTGAAGCCCTCGCCCAGGCCCGCCGCCCGCGTCATCGCCGCGATCCGGTTGGAGATCGTGCGCCCGGTGGCGATTCCGAAGACCCGCGCGTCCGGATCCGGGTTGGCCGGCCGGATGTGGCGGAGCGCGATGGCGGCCTTCAGCCCGATGAACTGCACGGCTGAGACCGACGATGTCTTGGAACGCCGGATCGTGACGCGCGCGCTTCCGTCGTGGACGAACTTGACGTCCCGCCAGCGTAGCTCGGCGGCTTCCCCGCGGCGAAGCAGCCCGTCGCGCATCACCGACACCAGCGCGATGTCGACGTTGCCCCTGCGGCGGGCGAAACCAGCCGACTCGGTGCGGCCCGACGGTCCCGTACGCGGCAGGCACGCCGTGTCCTCGATCCGCATGAGCAACCTGGCCGTCAGGCCGCGCGCCTGGCGCGGATTGTTGCGGCCCTTGTCCGTCGCCTGGTTCCGCAGTCCGGCCATCGTGTTGCGAACCCCCTCCGAAGATGCCGGGTTCAGTCGGCCGGCGATCCGGTGGTAGTAGCCGATCGCCTTGCGGTCCATCTCCAGTGACGACATCGAGAGGCCCTGCTTCATCCGATAGACCAGGTATGCCGCCACCGTCATCGGATCAGCCGGCAGCGACCCGAGCCCTTCGCTCCTGGTCCACTTCCTGAACTTCCTCCAGGCGCTGGCGTACGCCCGGCGGGTGGCCGGACGCCGACTTCTCTCGACTGCCGCGAGAATTGCCTCGACGTAGTGGTCGGCTATCCTCGCCGTCTCGGCCGGTACGTCACGATCGCGTCGCTTCATGCCTTTCCTCCCACACCGTGAATCCATCGTCCCCGGCACAAACGCGAAATATTTACGGGGACGGTAACGGTAGAAGGCGCCGGTCAGCAGGGTATCATCGTTCGGCTTTCGGGCATGTCCGACGCGGAAACGGCGACCGACGAAAGCGGCCAGTATTCCTTCACGGGACTGCGGGCCGGAACCTATTCCGTCGAGATTTCCGGCTTCGACTCGGGCGAGATCGGCTTCTCGAGCACCTCGGGCGCCGCAACGGTCGGCGTCGGCGAGTCCAAGGTCGTCAGCTTCGACGGCACGTATCTCCGCACGGCGGGGATCGTGGGCCAGATCAGCGTCGACGGAGAGGGCCTTGCAGGCGTGACCGTCACGCTGTCGGGCCATGGCGAAGAGGCGACCGAAGTGACCGACGCGGGCGGCCTCTACTCCTTCTCGCAGCTGCGCTCGGGCACCTACCAGGTCGCGATTTCCGGCTACGACGCCGACGACTACGAGTTCGAGGTGACCTCGAAGACCGCCACGATTGCAACCGGCGAGACCGCCAACGTGCCGTTCGAGGGCACGCTGCTGCGGACGGCCGGGATCGCGGGGCGCGTGAGCGTCGCGGGCATGGGACTCGACGGCGTCACCGTGACGCTCGCGGGTGCGGCCGAAGCGTCTACCGAGACTTCGAACGGCGGACAGTACGCCTTCGCGGGGCTGGCCGCGGGCACCTACGTGGTGAGCATCGCCAACCCGAACGACGTCGCGTACAACTTCGAGACGACCTCGACCAACGTCGAGCTGATGGACGACCAGTCGGCGATCGTGAACTTCGACGGGACGCACACCCGGACCGCATCGGTGACGGGCATGATGTACCTCGACGAAGCGCCGCAGGACAAGATGTACACGGCCAACGAGCCGGCGCTCGCGCATGCGGGCATCCCGGTCGCCCTCCAGGGGCCGGGGATCAACGACGTGGCCGTCGGCGTGACGATGGACGACGGCAGCTTCGCCTTCGAGGGATTGACGGCCGGCGCCTACCGCGTGCTGGTCAACATGACCGATGAAGTGGCGGCGGCGATCGAGACGGCCGGCTTCGCGTTCGCGGGCGATCTGACCGGCTCGATCGTGAACGTGGAAGCGGGCGGCAACGCGCAGGTCAACTTCCCCTTCCGGATCACGACACAGACGCTCGTGGCCGGCGCGAGGATGGGCAACGCGGATGAGGTGGGGGCGCCGGTCGCGGGCGTCGAGCTGGCGCTCTATGCCAATGCGGATATGACGGGCATGCTGGGTGAGGCTACGACCGACGACTTGGGGATGGCGACGTTCGACTTCGCCCGGGCGGACAACACCGGGCCGACCGGCAACGACAACATCGTGTTCGTGAAGGTCAAGGCGTCCGGCCACGACGCGCTGGTTGTGTCGGAAAACGACTTCACCGAGGTGTCGTATGCCGCGACGGAGCGGGTCTCGTCGGCTCCGGCGGCAGCGAGGCTGGTCAACGTGATGGCCAACTTCCAGTTCTGGGTGAAGAGCGACGCGGACGCCCTCGGCGGAGACATGGGTCTTGGCGGTTGGGCGACCGAAGTGACGATGGGTGAAGGCGACGACGCGATGGCGCTCGAAATGGGACCCGAGCCGACCGAAGGCGAGGACGGAGAGATGGGCAGGGGCTCATTCTCCTACACGGTCGATCCCGCGATGCTGCCGGCGACGTTCAGCGTCTCGGTGGCCGATGGCCAGTCGAGCGAGATGTACGAAACGAGCGACGCACTCACGTTCACGCACACCGGATTGGTCCACCCCGACGCGAACACCGCCGAAATGAACGACCTCGGCCCGATCTACGTCACCTGGACCACACAGGCCCTGACGGTCGGCGTGTACCGCGAGGTGGACGACGAGCCCGGCTTCACGGACTACCGTGCCCCGCTGGGCGGCGATGACTATCCGGACGCGGCCGTGGCAGCGGAGATGTCCGTCGAACTCCTGACCCGCGACAGCCGCAACCGGCTCCGCCGGTACGACATGTGGGACCACGACCGCGACGCGAAGACCGATCCCGTCGACGCCATCATGGAACTCGGCAAGAACGGCATGGCTTCCTTCGGCAATCTGCCGGCTGGTGTGGAGTTCACGGCGCGGCTGCATCTCGGTGCGGACCGCATGCTGGTCGGTGCGACCGATGTCGGCGACGTGGAGGCCTTCGGCGACGATCTCGACCTCGGCATGTCGATGGGGTCCTTCGGCGACGCGAGTGGCGCCGGGCCGGAGGTGAAGCTCTGCTCGGTGTCCACGGACATGAAGAAGTGCGCGACCTGGGCGTATCAGTGGACCACCGGCTCGGTCAGCGGCAGCGTTGCCGGGCCCGGTGGTGCGGCCGTAACCCTCGCGGCCGAGACGAACGCGAGGGACCGGAGCACGGAGACGGGCGCGGATGCGAAGAAGGACAGCTACAGAATGTTCGCCATCAGCGACATTCAGGACGGCGAGTACACGCTGACCACGCCCAACACGGCCGACAACTCGTTCTCGCCCAAGGGTGGCCACGAACTCGAGATCTACCACAACGAGACCGAGGACGACGAGGACGACGACACCGAGTACGTCGGGACCGCGTCGGCGCACACCGCCGACTTCACCGCGACCAAGCTGCGTCTCGCGATCAAGGGCTTCGTGGCGAACGACAACGGCGACGGGCGCGCGCGCGGCAACGAAGCCATGGCCGGCGTCATGGTCAACCTGCTGAAGGCGGCCAGCGCCAGGGACACCGCGTACACCGTGGTCGCGGCGACGGCCGAAACCGACGGCAACGGGATGTACGAGTTCAACGACCTGGCCGAGGGCGCGAAGTACCGCGTCGCGGTGGTGGCCGGCGACGACTATGCAGGGCTCCGCAGCCTCGAGGTGGCGAAGACCGGAGTCGTCAACCCTGCCGAGTATCCGGCCATCGAGGAGCCGTTCACGGGCCTGTTGCCGAGCTGGAATCACATGACCAACATGGCCTCGGGCACTGCGACCACGGCCAGCAACGCAACCGGGACGGTGCGCGCGACGCTCCAGAACTTCGCGCTGGTCTACAGGAACGGCACCGTGTCGGGTTCGGTAACCAACCTCAGTGGCGCCAATGCGGGCATCATCGTGGAGGCCGCGCACTGTATCGAGTACATGGCGGCCAGCGACGGCGGCACTCCGAACGACGCCAACGACGACACTCCCGAGAGTTGCACGTGGGGCGAGATCATGAGGACCGAGAGTGCGGGCAGGAGTGGCGACTACGAGTTCAGCGGCCTCCTGGAAGGCTACCACCAGGTCTGGTTCACCGGCGGCGGACTGGTGGCGGCGCAGTTGGTCAACGGCATGCCCGACGACGACGTGCCGGCGGGAGACCCGGCCGTGGACACCATTGGATCGCACACCGCAATGGTGATGGGGCGGAACCAGTACGACACCGGCAACGACTTCTACGTCTACAACGCACGCGCCAGCACTGCGGACGAACTGACGGAGTTGACCGTCGAGGAGTTCCAGGCGGACGGCGACACCGTGGACCTGGGCGCAGAGGACGTGAGCAGCATAACCCAGGACGTTTCAGGGACGAACACGGTCACTCTGGCCACAGGCGCGATCGAGTTCGCATCCGGTGGCGTTGAGATCGATGGAGAGGCATCGACAGGCGCTACCATACGCGCGACCATCGCAACGGACGGATTCTCGGTCGGCAACCTGCCGTTCAACAAGACGGGTTCGGCCAATGCCGGTGGAACGATAACCACGACCATCAGCGTCACGGTTACGGCGGCGAACGGATTCAACGACCACGTCTACACCCTGGGTGTGACGCGTGCGGCGCCGCAGGGCAACGCGCCGTCGAGTGTGACGGCGGACGGGTCCACCGTCACCTGGGCAGCCAACGGGTATCACGACGAAGATGTTGCCGCTGCCTCGGCCAGCACACCCATCGTGGTCGACCTCGCGGCGGGACAGAGTCTGGCCGTGACGGTCGGCGGCAACGCGGTGGCCTGCGAAGCGGGCGCGGCTGACGCCACCGTCCACACCTGTGCGGTTTCCACGCCGGTGGGGCAGACCTCCGTCAAGATCGAGGTCACGTCGGAGGACGGGGTCGCGGCGAGCATGCTCGTCAACTTCCGGCGTCCTTCCAGCTAGCACGTTCACCTGAACCGGCTCTTTCTTGAGAGTCGTGACGGTACGGGTCGCCCCCGTCCGGCTTGCCGGGCGGGGGCGATTCACTTGGGGCGGCCGGGTGGTCCGGCGGCGGGCGGGCGACCCGTTCCACTCGCGATGCGGCAGCCCCGGTGGCACCTTGGTCAAGCTCTGCGCCCACCACAGGCGCACCAGCCCGCACCCTCACCGGGAAACCCAGCCAATGCGCATCCACGCTCCGATCATCGCCGCCGCCGCAACCGTCGCAATCGGCATCCTGACCGGCCTCGCGCCGCTGGCGCCCGCCGCCGCCCAGAGCCCCGAACCGCCCCCCGTCCTCAAGGTCCACAACTACCTTCCGCACATGACGCGGCCGGAGGTGGAAGACTTTCTGACCCGGAGCGACATGGTCATCATCCCCGTGGGCGCGCTGGAACAGCACGGCAACCACCTCCCGATCGGCACCGACCACCTGAACGGCGTCGAGCGCGCCAAGCGGCTGGCGCTCCGCACGGACGTGCTGGTGGTCCCGATTCTCCTGCCGGGGCAATCCCCATACCACATGGGCTTCGCGGGCACGGTCACCCTGCCCTCCACGCTCGTGCAGGAGGTCTACGTGGAGTCCGTCAAGAGCCTCATCCGGCATGGTTTCAAGCGCTTCCTGATCCTGAACGCGCACGGCGGCAACCGCGCGATCACAACGTTCATCGTCGACCGCATCAACCAGGAGACCGCCGGCATCGCGGTCGATCTGGGCGCCGCCGCCGCGCCGTTCATGGAGCGTGCGGCGTCCGGGCCGCCCCCGGACGGACCCGCGGTGCTCGACCGGCACGGTGGCACCGGCGAAACGTCCAATTCGATGTATCTGATTCCCGACCTTGTGGACCTGGACGCGGCGATACCGGCGCGCCTCACGCTGCCACCCCACCTCGAGGCGATGGTTCCCGACGTGCTTGCCGGGGATCCGACCGCCCTGGCGTTGTTCCTGGCCGAAGGGTTGAAGGATGAATCGACCGGCAAGGGGACCGCTTCCCACCAGATGAGCAGCACGGGGGTGTGGGGCGAACGCGATCCACGCGAAGCGACGGCGGAGCGCGGACGCCGGGCGACCCAGGCCTTCGAGGATGCCGCCGTGGCGTTCATCGAGCGCTGGAACGAACTCCGGCCGCCGGGAACGGGCCGGTAGGAACCGGACTTAGCTAGATATCTAGCTAACTAGGCCTTCAGGTATTCTTCCGCCAGATCGACGAGGCTGGCCGACCCCAGAAACAGCGGGGTCCGGTCGTGGAGGCCTTCCGGGACGATGTCCAGGATGTTCCGGCTGCCGTCCGAAGCACGTCCTCCGGCCGCCTCGCAAATGAGCGCCAGCGGGGCCGCCTCGTAGAGAACGCGCAGCTTGCCGCCGGGCGACTTCGAATCGGGGGGATACATGAAGATGCCCCCCTGCAGCAGCGTCCGATGGAAGTCCGATACCAGCGAACCGATATAGCGGGACTTGAATCCGCCGTTCCCCTCGCCGTTGACCCCCCGGAAGCGGTCGACGAGGCGCTGCTGTCCGCGCGACCAGCGCGCGTAGTAGGCCTCGTTGACCGAATAGACCCTGGCGGGCGGGTCGGGGATGCGGATGTCGCGGTGGCTGAGGAGGAATTCCCCGATCGAGGGGTCGAGCGTGAATCCGTGAACGCCTCTGGCGGCGCCGGTCGTGTACACCAGCATCGTGGACGACCCGTACACGACGTAGCCGGCCGCCAGTTGCCGGTAACCCGGCTGCAGACAGTCCTCGAGAGTCCCCGCACCGCCCTTCGGCGTCACCCGGTGATGGATCGAGAAGATCGTGCCGATCGACACGTTCACGTTGATGTTCGACGAGCCGTCGAGCGGATCGAACAGCAGCACGTAGTTCCCGATGTCGAACCTGTCGGGGATGGGGATGATGTCGCCGTGCTCCTCGGAGACCATGCAGCACAGGTGACCCGCGTGGTCCATCGCCTTGACGATCACCTCCTGGGCGAACACGTCGAGCTTCTGGACGCGCTCGCCCTGCACGTTCGTGTCGCCGGTCTGACCGAGAATGTCGATCAGGCCCGCCATGTTCACTTCGCGCGAGATGATCTTGGCGGCGAGGGCGAGGTCGTACAGGAGGGCGGAAAAGCGACCGGAAGCGTCCGGATAGTTGCGCTCCTGGTCGATGATGTGGCGATCTATGGTGACGACCTTGCTTCGCACGGCCGATCCTGTTGGAGGGGTGGGGTGTGGGGGCTCGCCCGCGCCCGGGCGCTGGTGTCGACGGTCGGGAAGATGGCCAAGTCGAGGGGTCGGGACAAGGCGCCGGACGCCCGCCGGACTCAAGGCCCGACCGTTACCGTGCCGTCGCGGCGCGCGACGATGCCGACGGTGCCGTCGCGGTCGGTTCGGAGGATGCGCGCCCCGGCGCGTTCGAGCCGCTCCAGGACCACCGGGTCCGGATGGCCGTAGCGGTTGCGCGCGCCCACCGGGATGAGCGCGTACTCGGGCGAGACGGCCTCCACGAATTCCGCGGAGGTCGACGTGCGGCTGCCGTGATGACCGACCTTGAGGAGGGTGACATCGCCCTCTTCCAGCAGGCCGGATTCGATTTCGGCGTCGGCGTCGCCCATGAGGAGCGCCGAGAAGCGGCCGTAGTCCACTCGCAGCACGACGGACCACTTGTTCGGATCGGGGGATGCGGCGGCGGGCGGGGCGCGAGGCCCGTGCGCGGCGTCGCCCGCTGCGGGCAGAGTGGGACTCAGGACGCGGAAATCCACACCGTCGACGTGCCATGAATCGCCGGCCAGGGCGCGCCGCCAGGGGACGTTGGCGTCGCGGGCCTCGATCAGCCCCGCCATATGGCCGCTCTGGCCGATGCTGAGCCCCGGGCCCAGGACGGCGCGTGTCGAGACGTTCTGCAGCACGGCGGCGAGGCCTCCCGCGTGGTCCTCGTCGGGGTGGGTGAGGATCACGGCTTCCAGACGGCGCGCACCGCGGGCATTGAGATACGGCACGACGCGGGTCAGTCCGGCATCGGATCCGCCGAAGCCGCGGGGGCCCGCGTCGACAAGGAACCAGTGCCCGCCTGGGGTGCGCACCCCGATGGCGTCGCCCTGCCCGACGTCGATCGCGACGATGTGGAGCGCGCCGCGGCCCGCGAAGGCGAGCACCGCCTGGCCCGTCCAGAGCAGCGCGCACGCCGAGAGCCCCGAAATGGCGGCCCTTACGGCGGGCCGCGTGCGCCACGGGGCGTTGATGACCAGCATCGGCAACAGCGCCCCCGCCGTGAGGAGGGCGGCTTCGCGCGGGGTCACTATCAGAACGGTCCAGCGAAGCTCGCCAAGCGCGGCCGCGGTCGCAGTGACGGCCTGCAGGAGCCCTTCCGCCCCGGCGCCCGCCACGGCGGCTCCCGGAATGTGCAGAATGTCCATGACGATGGCGGCGATCACGCCGGGCACGGCGGTGGCGACGAGCGGTGTCAGCACGATCGACGAGGGGAGCGAGAGCAAAGGGATCTGTCCGAAGTGGTAGGCGAGCACGGGGGCCGTGAACACGGACGCGCCGATCCCGGCGGCCAGCGGCGGCGCGATCCAGGACCGTCCCCGGTGCGCGGGCCAGTGGCGCATGATCCACCGCGTCATGACGAGAATCCCCGCCGTGCCCGTCACCGTGAGCTGGAATCCGGCGCCCGCGACGACCGAGGGCCGCAGCAGCGCGATCATCAGCATCGAGAGACCCAGCGCGCCGAGACTCCGGGCGGGAGCCTGGCGCACCCGGCCCAGGACGAACGCCGTGGTCATCCACGCGGCGCGTACGGCCGAGGTGGGCGCGCCGATGAGCAGCACGTACGCCCAGACGCCCACGGCAACGCCCGCCGCGCGGGTACGGGGAGGGCGGCCGGCCAGCGCGATGAGGCCGCCGAGCAGCGCCGCGACCACGCCGACGTGGAATCCCGAAATCGACAGCAGGTGAGCGGCGCCCGAGCGCGCAAAAGCGTCCCAGAGTTCACGCGGAATCCCGTCGCGCTCCGCCAGCACCAGCGCCGACGCCACGCCCGCCTGTCCCCCGAGGCGGCGCTCGAGCGCTTCGGAGGCCCGCTGCCGAATGGCGGCGCGGAAACGGAGGGTCGCCGGCACCTGTATCCCTTCCTGTTCATCGATCGACGAGGCGCTCAGGTACACCGAGACCGAGCCGTCCGGGCGTTCGGACCTGAACCACCGCCCCTCGACCGTCACCGAACTGGCTTCCGGAGGCGCCCCCGCCCGGGTGTATACCCGGAACTCGCACCCTTCCCGGCTCCCCGAGGTCAGGCGCAGGGTGGATGCCCCGTCGGCGCTGGCCTGGGTGAAGTAGCCACCGACCCGGGTCTCGTCGCCGTCGGCGATGCCCGCGTGGCAATGCCCGGTGGCGCGGCGGTCCGCCGCACCCCAGGCAAGTCCTGCGATGAAGCAGATGGTGAGCGGCAACAACCGGGTTCCGGGACCGCGCCATAGCGCGATGGGACAGGTAACGAGCAGGAGTGAGAAGAGGGTTCGGTCGAACCCCAGGGCCGCGCTGGCCGCCGCCCCGCAGGCGAAGCCCACGGCCGTCCACAGGATCGGGGGCGCACCCCTCACTCCAGAAGCGTTCCTCCCTCCCGCACGACCGATGTCGCGCGCTCCGTGGATCTCCCCCGCTCACTGGATCGGCCGGGCTCGGCCAGGCTCTCCTTCATATGCCGCTCACGGAGGAGCTTGCGCACCTTGAGGTCCGCGTTGATGCCCGCGACCAGCACCACGGCCATCCCGACCACCATGCCCCCGAAGGCCACGAAGGTCACGGGGACGCTGTCGAGCGTGACGATGCCGAGATTGATCGCGACTTCACGGCCGGCGTTCCCGCGCGCGAACGCGACCCCCGCCAGGATCACCACCGCGAGCCCCGCCAGGCCGTAGAAGCGCCGCATCGCAGCTTAGCCGGCGACCACCGCGGCAACGGGTTCGGCGACGAACGTCGCGCCGGTCGTCCGGACCAGGTGCGCTGTCCGGTAGCGCCCGATGTCGGCCTCGCCGCCGGGCATCACGGCCGCCTTGTTGCGGCGCGTGCGTCCCATGACGGTGCCCGGCGTCTTGCCCTTGCGCTCGATCAGCAGCTCTTCCAGCCGGCCCACTTCCCCCCTGTTGATCTCGGCCTGCACGGCCCGCGTCTCGGCGATGAGCATCTCCAGGCGCCGCTGCCCCACGTCGTCGGAGATGAACTGGTCCGAGGGCAGTCGCGTGGCGGGCGTGCCGGCACGGGGGCTGTAGCGGTAGGTGAAGGCGTCGTCGAACCTGACCTCCCCGAGCAGCGCGAGGGTCTGCTCGAAGTCCTCTTCGCTCTCGCCGGGGAAGCCGACGATGACATCGGTCGAGAGCGCGATATCCGGCACGCCGGCACGCACCATCTCGACCTTCTCCATGAACGATTCGGCCGTGTAGCGCCGGACCATGCGCTTGAGCACGCGGTTGCTGCCCGACTGGACGGGCAGGTGCAGCTGCTCGCATACCGCGGGTTCTTCCGCCATGACCTCGACGAGCTCCGGGGTCACGTCGTTGGGGTGCGGCGAGGTGAAGCGGACGCGGCGGATCCCGGGGATCCGCGCCACCGCGCGCAGCAGGTCCGGGAACGCCCAGTCGCCGTGCTCGTACGAGTTGACCGTCTGCCCGAGGAGCGTGACCTCGCTGATGCCCTCGTCGGCGATCTCGCGTATCTCGGCGACCACG
This sequence comes from uncultured Gemmatimonadaceae bacterium, assembly GCA_964602175.1. GTDB lineage: Bacteria > Gemmatimonadota > Gemmatimonadetes > Longimicrobiales > Gaopeijiaceae > Bin94. Next base: position 12,921 of record CAZRQE010000013.1, read on the forward strand.
TCCCGCGGGTCCCGGTTCTTTTCGGGACCCCGCACGTACGGGACGATGCAGAAGGTGCAGCGGTGGTCGCAGCCGCGCTGTATGGGGACCCACGCGGTTACCTGCGAACGGCGCCGCTGCTCGAGTCCCCGGTAGTTCTCGCCGGGATCGAGGTCCAGCACCGACAGCCTCTTGCGCGGGCGTCCCGCGGCGGGTTTGACCGCCCTCAGCGCCGAAGGCAGCCGCCGATACCCGTCGGGCCCCATGACCAGGTCGACGTAGGGGGCGCGCGACAGGAGCCGGTCGCCCATGCGCTGGGCCATGCATCCGGTCACGCCGATCACGACCTCGGGGCGCTCGCGTTTGAGGCCGTTGAGCTGCGCCACGCGCCCCAGAACCCTGCGCTCGGCGTGCTCGCGAATGGCGCAGGTGTTGACGAGGATGACGTCGGCTTCATCCGGCGACTGCGCGATCTCGTAGCCGTCTTCCTCGAGGACGCCTTCCATGAGCTCTCCGTCTGAGATGTTCATCTGGCACCCATAGGTCTCGACGTAGGCCCGCCGGCGTCCGTTCTTCATGGGACTCTAATTCAGCATCGGGTGAGACGCTTCGTCAACCGCGACGGGGGGGCCGTCAACCGCGACGTGCGACCCGTCGGCGGAGAGCCGGCCGCTGTGCAGCACGGCGGGATCGGGACGGCGGGGTCCGGCGACCGCCACCCTGAGGTAGTCGCCGGTCAGCGCCGTCCCCCCGGTCCCCTCCATCACGACCTCGACCTCGGACCCGCCGCGGGCGCGGGCGTAACGCTCGCCCTTGTGCGCCGCCAGCTCCCGCAACTCGCGTCCGCGCTCCCTCGAGACGCGCTCGGGGACGGGGTCGGGGAGGTTCGCGGCCACGGTGCCGTCGCGCGGCGAGAACGGGAAGACGTGCAGGTAGGTGAACGGCAGTTCGTCGACGAGATCGCGGGTGCGCGCGTGGTCGTCGGCGGTCTCGCCGGGGAAGCCGGTGATGATGTCGGCGCCGAGGCCCACGGGCGACACCGCTGCGGCAATCTGGTGGGCGCGGCGGCGGTAGTGCTCGCGGGTGTGCCAGCGCCGCATCCTGCGCAGCACGGGGTCCGCCCCGCTCTGGAGCGGCATGTGCAGGTGCGGCGCGAGGCGGCCGCCTGACGTGGCCAGCAGGTCGATCATGCCGTCGTCGATTTCGGTGGCCTCGATGCTGCCGAGCCGGAAGCGCGGACCGGGCACCTCGTCGAGCAGCCGCCGCACCAGCGCGGTCAGCGTGCTCGGCGGCTCCAGATCCCGGCCGTAGTGCCCGATATGCACGCCCGTGATGACCAGCTCGGGGTGGCTGCGCGCGAGGGTTCGCGCCTCGGCGACGATGCGGCCGGGATCGCGGCTGCGGCTGCGGCCCCGGGCGAGCCGCGTCGCGCAGAAGGCACACTTGCGGTCGCAGCCGTCCTGGACCTTGAGCCACCCGCGCGTGGCCCCGGCGCGCCGGCGCAGAACGGTCGCCGCGACGCCCTCCACGTGCGTGCGGTCGAGACGCGCACGGGAACCGAGCTGCGTGAGACGGCCGGCTTCCCCCCACGCCCGCGAGGCCGCTTCCAGCACGTCGCGGGGATCGTGGCCCTCCACCACGCCGTCGACCTCTTCCATCCCCCTGTACTCCTCGCCGCGCAGGGCTGCGGAGCACCCGGCGACCACCACCCGCGCCTTAGGGTTGCGGCGCGCGGCCCTGCGGATGTACCGCCTCGCTCCGGCGTCGGCCTGGTTGGTCACGGTGCAGGTGTTGATCACGCACAGATCGGCGGACTCGAGCGGGGAGGACCGCGCGTCGCCGCCGGCCTCGATCAGCTGGCGCATGCGTTCGGTGTCGTACTGGTTGGCCTTGCAGCCGAACGTCTTGTAGTGGACGCGCATGTCAGGAGCTTGAAATGCCGATGGAGATCGTCGCCCGCCAGAAGTTCTCGCTCAGCGGGGCGCTCATGCGCGTGCCGCGCTCGGCGGCGAAGTCCATCCACCCGAACCGCACCCCTTCGACCTCCACGAGATTCACGCCGAGTCCGACCGACCACGACGTTTCGATGGCGCCCTGATCGCGATAGCCGAAGGGCAGCGCCGAACGCCGGTATCCCAGGCGCAGGGGAAAGCTGCGCGTTTCGCGCTGAATCAGCTGCATTTCGAGGCCGGCCCCGTAGCTGAGCTTCTCGTCGCTGACGACACCCGGCTCGAAGCCCCGGGCAGCGGACCAGTCCTGGTAGACGAACGAGGCGTTGATGTGCAGCCGCTGCGAGAGCCTGCTCGTGGCTCCGCCGGACAGTCGCAGGGGAATGGAATAGGACAGGCCCTGGTCACCGGTCTCCAGCCGGGGCTCCTGCGTAAGGTCGCCCGACCATTCGACGGCGCCCGCCAGGTGGATGAGGTCGTGCGGGTCGGCCATGAAACCGGCCGCAAAGGTGTACCCCCCGTATTGCCAGGAACTGTTCTCCTGGTACGAGCGCACGTCGCTGCCGACCACCAGCGAATCGAGCGTGCGCTGGAACTCCTGGTCCATCCGGCCGATATAGGTCCCCGCCGAGGCGCCCACCGCGAACCGGTCCCCGAACCGCTGCGCCCAGCCCAGACGCGCCACCGACGTGCCGCCGTTGGTCTCGAAGCGGTCGTTGACGGGCACGTCGATGCCGCCGAGGCTGACGACGCGGTCCTGCTCTCCCGCCCAGCGCTGCTCCATGTGTCCGCTCAGCGACACGGTGACCGTACCCTCGGCGCTCGGTACCGGGTACCCGATCCCGATGATCGGGAAACGGGTCGTGCGGGCGGTACCGGTCTGGCCGTCCAGGTCGAAGTCGCCCCAGGTCGGCTGCATCGAAACGCTGACCGTGGGGAACAGGACCCGGGCGCCGGACGCGGGGTCGTTTGCGTTGACCTGCACCCCCGGCAGCCCGATTCCGAGGTTGCCGAGCGCGACGGCCCGCGCTTCGGCAGCGCCGACGGGGAGGCCGAGTGCGCGGTAGCCCAGGAAGGACTGCGCGCCGGCTCCGCCGGGAATGAGCGCCGCGGGAAGCAGCCCGAAGAGCGTTGCCAGGGTCGGGATTCGGCGGCCCATGATCAGCCTCCGCTGCCCTGGGAGAAGTTCAGAATCAGCCTCAGGCGCGGTGCTCCGGGACCTGCCGCATCCTCGAAGGACACGTATTCGATCGAAAGCGGCTCGAAGGTCGACAGCAGCGCCACCGTGTTGCTCACGGGGTCCCCGTCGCTCGTCTCGCCGCGCAGGAGGTCACGCACGACCGTCGTCATCGGGACTTCGACGATCTCTCCCGCGGGCGGCCTGAACAGCTGGGGCGCCAGCGCGACGCCGGTGATTCCGGTGGTGCCGGGCCCGAGGGGCGATTTCGGGAGGATGTCGGGGACCATCACCATGCGCAGGTCGATGGTCAGCGTGTCCGAGGGGGCGAAGGCGGGTGATTCGGCGTGGGTGGTGAGTTGCAGGGCGGCGTAGGATACGTGGGTCTCGGTGATCTCCAGCGGGCAGCCCAGGGCTTCGCACAGATCGGGCGGTCCGTTCAGCGTGGTGGGGATGTCGAGGTCGATGACGGTCCGCCATGCGGGAGCGCCGCCGACCCTGAGCGAGCCGTCGGGGATGCGCGGAATGGGGTCGTAGATGAAGCTCGTGGCCTCGGTGTCGGCGAGAACGTCGACCAGCGTGTCGGGGTTGATGCTGGGGAGGGTCTCGAGCCACAGAAGCGCCGAGCGCATCTGGAGGCGGACGCCCGGATGGTCCGTGCTGAGGTGCACGCCGCGCGCGAGGTTCAGCGTGTCCGCCCACGATGCCACGCGCGCGGAGTCGATGATGATGTGCAGCGAATCCCCGTCCGTGGCCGGATCCCAGACGGCGCTGCCGATCTCCTCCAGGACGCCTCCGCCCGGCTGCGACCAGAGCACATGGTGGCGAAGCGTGTCGATGGCGTATTCCCAGTTGGCGCTGACACCGTCCCACGGCTCGGTGATCGCCCGCGCGGTGACCTCCACCGGACCCGGAAGCACGCTCGACAGGGTGTCGAAGCGCGCCGCGATGCGGCCCGAGAGGAAGGTCAGCGACGAGTCCGGCCGCGTCGTGCCGGTCGTGTCGATCAGCGACACGACGGAAGGGTAGCGTCCGAAGCGGAGCAGCGTGACCGCCTCCAGCCCTTCCTCGTCGACGCCCCCCGTTCCGGAGCCGAATGCGTGGGCGACGAACCCGCCACCGAGTTCGGAGGCCCTGCCGTACCCGCCGTAGACGCGCGTGCGCGTCCCGAAGTCCTCGAAAGGCAGAATCACCTCCACCGCCACGCCCCCGCGGACGAGGTCGTCGGTCGCGGCGGTCGGCAGCGACTCCTGGCAGCCGGCGAGGACCAGCGCCGCGACAAGCGCGGGGCCGCCCAGCCAGGCCCTGGCGGAACCCTCAGTCATCGGTGAGCACGAAGACTTCGGGAATCAGTTCCTGCAGCGTCCAACGCCGGTTCTCCTTCCGTCCAATGCCATGTACCTCCAACCCGGTTCCAAACTCGGCGAGCACCTGCCGGCAGGCCCCGCACGGCGCCACGGCCTGGTCGCCCTCCGTCGCCACCACAAGTCGCCGGAAGCTCCGGTGACCCTCGGCCACCGCCGCCGCCAGCGCCCCCCTTTCCGCACAGATCGTTAGACCGTACGAGGCGTTCTCAACGTTGCATCCGGTGAATACCGCGCCCGATTCGGTTTCGAGCGCCGCACCGACCCTGTACCGCGAATACGGGGCATACGAGCGCTTCCACATCGCTCTGGCCAACTCCTTCAACCGCCGCAGCGGGACGTGACTGCTCATGTTCGTATTCTGGGCAACCGGGCAGAGAGTCCCGTCAGGATCTCGTACCCGATGGTCCGCGCCGACTCGGCGACCTCCTCCAGGGACAGTTCGGCTTCGCCATCGCGCCCGACAAACGTAACGATATCGCCGACCGAAACATCCCCCGAGACTCGTACCACCGTTGTGTCCATGGAGATCCGCCCCACGATCGGGACCCTGCGCCCCCCGGCGATGGCCCGCCCGCGGTTGCCCAGAACGCGGGGCAGCCCGTCACCATAGCCGATCCCGACTGCGGCCCAGCGCTCGCTGTCGCGGGACGTGTACGTCGCGCCGTAGCCCAGCGTCGTGCCGGGGGAAACTTCGCGTACGAGCACCACCCGCGCACGTACGGCGGCAACGGGCCGCGGCGGGTTGGCCGGGTCGCCGATATCGCCCCCGTAGAGATAGATGCCGGGACGCACCGCGTTGGCGGTCCGGGAAACCAGGCGAAGCGAGCCCGCGCTGTTGGCGCAGTGGACCAGGACGTCCGGCCCGATGCCCGCGGCGGCGCTCACGAAACGGTCGAACCGGTCGACCTGGGCGCGCGCGCTGCCGAGATCGGAGTGATCGGCGGAGTGGAGGTGCGTGAAGACGCCGAAGAGGCGAGGGCCGGCCCGCGTGAGCCGTGTGACCTCGGACCACCATGTGTCGGCCTGGTCGAGGGGGAAGCCGGCCCGCCCCATGCCCGTGTCGATCTCGATCTGGAACGGGATCCCGGCGCGGGGCCCCGACGCAGGCGCGGCGAGCCGGCCGAGCGCGGCCAGGGTGTCGAGGTCGGAGACTGCGGGGATCAGGCCGGCGGCCACGCAGCGGGCCAGGGAGTCGGGCGGCAGCGGGCTGTACACCATGATCGGCTCGGACACGCCGAGCTGCCGCAGTTCGAGCCCCTCGTCCAGCGTCGCGACGCCGTAGCCGAACGGGCCGGCGGGGCGAATCGCCTCCAGCACGCGCCGCACGCCGAGGCCGTAACCGTCTGCCTTGACCATGGCCACCAGCTTGACATGCGCACCCGCGACCTCGCGGACGCGATTCAGATTGCGTCGGATGGCGGCGAGGTCGACTTCGACCCATGCGCGGTCGCGGGTGCGCATGTCAAGCTGGTGGCCATGGTCAAGGCAGACGGTTACGGCCTCGGCGTGCGGCGCGTGCTGGAGGC
>CAZRQE010000014.1:0-18281 GCA_964602175.1 uncultured Gemmatimonadaceae bacterium
GCGCCCTATGGTGGTCGCGATGGCCGCCCCCTGTACGCCCAGCTCGGGGAAGGGGCCGAGACCGAAGATGAGGAGGGGGTCGAGGACGATGTTCAGGCCGTTGGCGATCCAGAGCACGCGCATCGCGATCGCGGCGTCGCCCGCCCCGCGGAACGCGGCGTTCTGCAGGAACAGAAGGATGATGACGACGTTGCCACCGAGCATGATGCGGGTATAGGGGAGGCCCGTGGCCACCACCGTATCGTCGGCCCCCATGATGCGCAGGATGTCGGGCGCGTAGACCACGCCGGCAACACCGAAGGCCACGGCGAGCAGCAGCCCGAGCAGGATGGCCTGCGCCGCCCCCCGCCCAGCCCCGTCGCGGTTGCCTTCGCCGATCCGGCGCGCCACCAGGGCGGTCACGCCGATGCTCAACCCCATCGCGATGGTGTAGATCAGCGCCAGGACCGATTCGGTCAGCGCGACGCCAGCCATCGCCGCGTCCCCGAGCCTGGACACGAAGTAGATGTCGACCACCGCGAAGAGCGACTCCATGACCATCTCGAGCACCATCGGGATGGCCAGGAGGATGACCGCGCGCCGGATCGGCCCGTCCGTGGGGTCGCCGCCGGTGCCCTTTACGGCATGGACGAATACCTGCCACCAGCTCTCGGGGGCGCCTTCCGCTTCCGCCTTCCCCATCCCCGCCCGGTTGTGTTTTCCGTCGCCCGTGTCCATTGTGGCGCTAAAGGTAGCGCGATTCGCGCGTGCCGGGGGCTGGGCCGGGGGGCCGGGTTTCACCGCGGCGGCGCTCAACGGGGAGCGAGGGCATGGACGACGGTACGATGAGCGCAAGGGACCTTCCACAACATGCAACGGATCTCACGCGACGGCAGTTCGTGGGCGCGGCCACGGTCGCGGTCGGCGGCCTGGCGCTCGGCGCGTGCGTCGCAGAGGACGGCGCCGATCAGAGTGGCGGCGAGTCCCCGACGCCGCTCCGAATCCTCATCCTCGGCGGCACCAATTTCATCGGGCCCCACCAGGTGCGTGCCGCCGTGGCGCGGGGACACGAGGTCACCCTGTTCAACCGCGGCATCACCAACCCGGACCTCTTCCCCGACATGGAGACGCTGATCGGCGACCGCGAAGGCGACTTCGCCTCGCTGGCGGGCCGCGAATGGGACGTCGTGATCGACAACCCGGCCAACATTCCGCGATGGGTCCGCTTGTCGACCGAAGCGCTCAGCGGCTCGGTGGGGAAGTACGTCTACGTCTCCTCGACCGGCGTCTACGTCCCGTACCTGACCACGGACATCCATGAGGATGCGCCCGTGGACACCATCGAGGATCCGGAGACCGAGGTTGTCGACGGACGCACGTTCGGCGCGCTGAAGGCGCTGGCCGAGGACGAGGCCCGCGGTGCCTTCCCGGACAGCCACCTCATCGTGCGCCCCACCTACATCATCGGGCCAGGAGACACCACCGACCGCTACACCTACTGGCCGGTGCGGCTATCGCGCGGCGGCGAGGTGCTTGCGCCCGGCGACCCGTCCGACCCGATGCAGCACGTGGACGTGCGCGACCTGGGCGCCTTCATGATCAAGGCCGTCGAGGACGACCTCACCGGCACCATGAACGTGGTCGGCCCGCGCGAGCCCCTCACCATGGGCGGCCTGCTGGAACGCACCCGGGCGGCGGTGGGCTCCGACGCGACCCTCACATGGGTGGACGCGGCATTCCTGCGCGAGCACGGCCTGCCCGCCCTTACCTACTGGACCGAACCCGCGGGCGACTACCTCGGCATGATGCAGGTCAACGGCGACCGGGCGCACGCGGCCGGCTTCGAGATGCGGCCCCTGGAACAGACCGCTGTCGAGACGCTGGAGTGGTTCAACGCGCAGGACTCCGAGCGGCAGGAATTGCGCTCGGGGCTGGCGCCGGAGCGGGAAGCGGAGTTGCTGGCGGCGTTTCGGGGGGAGGCGTAGGGGCGCCCCCCTACATCTCCGCCCGCCGGAAGATCGAGTGCCCCATCAGGTTCTCGAGCAGCGCGCTGCGTGACCGTCCGATAAGCATGACGGGACCGCTCCAGCGCGCCTGATCCGCCGTCGGGGGGCCCACCTCCCGGGTTACCACGATCATGATCTTGTTCCAGTGGACCGGCACCGCGAACGGCACACCTGAGGTCACGGTCCCGAGCGCCTCGATCCGGGCGAGATCCGGCGTGGCCACCCAGGCGACGTAGCGTACCGCGTCATCGGCCGGCGGAAGGTCCACCACCAGGCGCAGCTCCTGGTCGAGGTGGCCGGAGCGCATCACGGCGAGGCCGAAGGGCGACCACGCGCCCACCAGTTCCGCCAAGCCGCAGCCCTCGCGGCCGGGCGCCGGACCCAGGTTGAAGCGCGCGAGGTCCGAGACTTCCGCGGTGGCGTGGTCCAGGACGGGCTCGCAGGGGGGGACCACGGGCTGGGCGGTGGCCGGGCCGGCGACGGTGGTATCACCCACCGCCATGCCCAGCAGCACCGCCAGGAGCCTGCACGGAAGCCGCAACCGCTGTCTCAACACTCGTCCCCCATGAGTCCTACGGAATCACCCGCCGGGGCGCATTGTCCCAGTCCTGTACGCTGGACACGTTGGGCATGCCCCAGTCGGCGCCGTTCCAGCCGTCGAAGCCGTCGAGCTTCATGAAGTGCACGCCCGTGGTGAAGTCGCTCACGACGATGAGGCCGTCGGCGTTGCGAACGTCGATCCCCCAGGCGCCGTTGAAGCCGGTGTTACCCTCGCCCATCGTGCGGGGGTCGAGTCCGCGGCGCTCGGGGCCGTGGTAGGTGTCGAAGAAGCCCACCGTCGACGGGTTCTTCGGGTCGCGCATGTTGAACACGTACAGCCCGTCCTCGAACGACGACACGAAGACGTACGGCCAGCGCATCTCGTGGTTGTGCGTGAAGCCCTTCCAGTTGGGCGTCCACACCGCCATCTCCTCGTTGATCGTCTCGACTTCGCCCGACAGCCCCGGTTGCAGGTCGTAGAGGCGCACTGGCGAATAGAGGTACTCGGTCTGGCCGACGGCGTATTTGTGATCCGGCGTCGCGCTCATGGTGTGAGCGAGTTGCACGCCGAGCACGCCCACGATCGAGGTCTCGAGCACGGGGTTGGCGGGATCGGTCACGTCGTAGACGTAGTAGCCGTCGAGCCCGGCCCCGTAGGCCATGTCCTTGCCCGTCGCGTAGTCGAAGGCGACGTAGAAGTCGTGGTAGCCCTGCAGCATGCCGTAGGGGGACGGGGTCGCGGTGGAAGGCCACGGCATCTGGCCGACCAGCCCCTGCGCGCTGTCGCCCTGGATGAAGAGCGACATGTCGTAGACGTTGGCGTGCCGGCCGCTCGTGGTGGCGAAGAGGAGCGGCGCGCCCGAGGAGTGCTTGTACATGAAGATGTTGTGGAAGCCGCCCGGGGTGTCGGGGGCGCGCATCCGGCCGACCTCGCGTACGCCCGACGTGTCCGGCAGCGACGTCACGTCGAAGACGACCGCGCCCAGGTCGACGTTCGGCCCCCCGGGCGCGAACTGCATCGACTGCACCAGATAGTAGCGCCCGTCGTGCTTGAAGTACTTGGGATCCATGCCGCCGAGTCCGACGTGCAGTTCGGCGTCCTCGATCCGCCATTCGTAGATAACTTCGGCGTTGTTCGGGTCGTCGATCGAGATGACGTCGAAGCCGAAGGTCGGGTTCATGATCCGGCTCGCGTAGACGAACGGGCGGCTCAGTTCCTGCTCGATCTCGACGTCCGAGCGGCTGAACTGCGGCCCCACCTCGAGCGGCACGTGCTTCAGGCGCTGCAGGTTCGACGTGTTCTCGCGGTCGGGGCCCTCCTGGGCGGCGGCGGTCGCGGTCGGGCTGGCGAGGACGACGAGCGTGGCGGCGAGGGCGGCGAGCGTCGCGGCGAGGGCGGCTCGGCTCAACTGGCGGCGCAAGATCATTTGTTCCGGCTCCTTCAGGGTTCTGCACGGGTGGTCTCGGGGACGCGGGGATCATGACCGGGTCCCGCAATCAAGACTAAGGCGGTCAACGCGGTCGCGCGACCGGTCACAGGATTGACAGCGATACGGGAATACAGTTACCATGGTCGCATGAAAGCGACCATCGACATTCCGGACGATCTGTACAGGCAGGTCAAGGCGGAGGCTGCCCTGCGGGGGGTCACCGTGCGCGAAGTGACGACGCAGCTCTATCGGCGCTGGCTGCACGAGGGGGAGAGCGGGGAACCACGCGAGACCTCTTCAGCATGGCTTCGCTCCTGGCTGGAAGCGGCCGACGAAGCGATGAGTTGCGCGCCGCCGGGCCCCTCGGCGCGGGAGGAGCTGGCTGCGGACCGGAACCGGTTGGAGCGCGAGTGACGCCTCTTGTCATCGACGCGAGTGTGTGGGTCTCGGCCGCGGATCCGAGGGATGACCTGTCGGAACCCAGCCGGACTTTTCTCTCCCGGATAGCGGCCCGGGAACTCCCGATTATTCTGCCGCAGTTCGCGAAACTGGAGATCGCGTGCGCGCTGGCGCGTCGGCTGCGTAGCGCCGAGCACGGTCGCAACCTTACCGATCAGATGCTGGAATCGCCCCGGATGTCAACGTACTCGGTGAACCGGGCGGTGCTTCGGAGAGCCATCGATTTGGGGACTCGAAACCAACTTCGCGCGGGAGACGCTCTATACGCCGCCGTGGCGCAGGCAGCGGAGGGCCAGCTCGTGGCTTGGGATCGAGAGCTGATCGAACGAGCCGGGGCGCTCACTCCGCGAAGCTGGATCGACCGTCACTCCCCGGCCTGGTAGAGCCCGCCCGCCTTGTCGGCGGACCGGATGATGCCCCGGACCATCGCCGAGCTGAAGCCGCGGTTTTCCATTTCGTTCAGCCCGGAGATGGTGCACCCCTGCGGCGTAGTGACCTTGTCGATCTCCATCTCCGGGTGATTCCGGTTCGATAGCAGCAGCGCGGCGGCGCCTTTCGCGGTCTGCGACGCGAGCTGCAGCGCCTCGTCGGCGTGAAAGCCGATCTCGATCCCGCCCTGGGAGGCGGCGCGGATCGCCCGCAGAAAGAAGGCGATGCCGCACGCGCAGAGCGCCGTGGCCGACGTCATCTGGTCTTCCCGAATGACGAGCGTCGAGCCCATGACGTCGAAGACCGCCTGGGCCACGGGCACGGCGTCGATCGAGGCCTCATCGGCGGCCAGACAGGTCATCGACTCACCGATCGCGATCCCGAGGTTGGGCATGGCCCGCAGCACGGGGACCTCGGACCCGACCCAGCGGCGGATGTCGGCGATCGACATCCCGGTGGCGGTCGAGATCACGACCTGCCTGCGGGCGTCCAGCGCGGGGCCGACACCCTCCAGGAGCTCTTCCATCTGCTGGGGCTGCACGCAGAGGATGACCACGTCCGCGCCATCGATGGCCGCCCGGTTGTCGGAAAGGGTGCGGAAGCCCGCTGCGGCGAGGTCGGCGAGCAACTCCGCCCGCCTTCTCGTGACCGCCACGTTGCCGGGCGCGACGAACCCGGAGGCCGTGAACCCCCTTGCTATTGCGCTCCCGAGATTGCCGCCGCCGAGGATGGCGACTCTGTTGATCGCTTTCATTCTCCAGCCCTCATTTGTGGTTGAACCAATCAATCTACCAGCGGCAGGGCCGGCGGTTCCCTACAATTGGACCATGCGCGCATTCATCCTGCTGCTGACGGGCGCGGCGTTACTGACGTCCCCATCTCGCCTGGTCGCCCAGACTCCGATCGAGGCCTTCTGGGCCCTGGTCTCCGGGACCAGCCTCGAGATGGAAGCCGCTGACCAGCTGATCATGGATTACTGGGACGACGCGCACGCCTCGATCCTGGTCGAGCTGATGCGCTATGTGCCGGACGAGGTGAGCCGGCGGCGCATCGTCTCGGTGCTCGAGCGCGGGACCGGCCAGCGGTTGGGACGCGACCTCGAGGGCTGGTGGGAGTGGATCTGGCGGACCGACCCGGGCACGCATCCCGAATACGCCGCGTTCAAGGCGGAGCTGTACGTGACGCTCGACCCCAGCTTCGAGGAGTACTTCGACGACGACCCGCCCGCGAACATCCGGCTCGACGAGATCCGCTGGGGTGGTGTCGGCCGAGACGGCATCCCGCCCCTGGACCATCCGCAGATGATCGCGGCTGCGGAGGCCGACTACCTGGACGATGACAACATCGTCTTCGGCATCGCCCTCGATGGCGACGCGCGCGCCTACCCGAAGCGGATCCTCGCCTGGCACGAGATGTTCAAGGACTCGATCGCCGGTGAGCACTACACCGGGGTCTACTGCACCCTCTGCGGGACGATGATTCTCTACAGGTCGGCCCATCAGGGCGTGCACCACGAGCTGGGCACCAGCGGCTTCCTCTACCGCTCCAACAAGCTCATGTACGATCGGGCCACGATGTCGCTGTGGTCGACCTTCGCGGGCGAGCCCGCAGTCGGCCCGCTCGTCGGCAAGGGAATCGCGCTCGAACCGCGCTACGTCGTGACCACGACATGGGGCGAATGGCGCCGCCGCCACCCCGAGACCCTCGTGCTTTCCCTCGACACGGGGCATGAGCGCGACTACGGCGAAGGCGTCGCCTACCGGGACTACTTCGCCACCGACCGCCTGATGTTCGGCGTGCCCAGACTGGACAACCGGCTGCCCAACAAGGCCGAGGTGCTGGCGCTGCGCTTCTCAGACGACCCCGGCGAGCAGCTCGCGATCTGGGTGCGCCATCTGTCCAGGAACCGCGTGTACCACGACAGGCTCGGCGAAACCGGGTTCGTGGTCCTGACCGATGCGAGCGGTGCGAGCCGCGTCTACGAGAGCGCCGGCCGCAGCTTCACCGGCTGGGATGGCGGCCGCGCGGTCCTGGAGAAGGATGGCGCCGAGTGGACCGTAGAAGAGGACGCACTCACCGGTCCCGAGGGCGCACGCCTGCAGCGGCTCCCCGCTCATCGCGCGTTCTGGTTCGGCTGGTACGCCCAATACCCGGAGACGCGGCTGGTCCGCAGGTAGCAGCCCCCATGAAACCCACTCACGCCGTCGGCCTCATCCTGTGGCGAACCGGCATCCTCATCGTGGGTGCCTATTCCGCCTTCCTCGCTCTCCGCCTTGTTCTGCGCATCGCCGACCCGGTCCTCGAAGTCGGAGTCACCCTGGTTCTTGCCGGCGCCCTCCTCGTCCTGGTTTCCGTCGTCCGGGAACAGATCGAAGACGCCCGCAGGGAAGGAGGATATGAAGAATGACCCGCCTGCTGCGCATCACCGGTTTCCTGCTCATCGGCTCCGGAGCTCTGGTCCTGCTTGTCTGGGCGATTCGGCCGCTGCGTTTCATCTGGCCGGCGCTGCTTGCGCTGCCCCCGGCCATCCTGATCGGCATCGCGGTGGCCGGACTGGGCATGGTCGTTCTCATGGGGTCGCTGATCGCGGAGAGAATCGGGGATCGTGAGGCGGACCGAAGGCTCGCCGCCTCGGATCCAATCACCAACAGCACCAAGGAGCAGAAATGATCGTCGTCAACACCGAAACCGTCCCGGGCCACCAGGTCGTGGAAGCGCTCGGCGTCGTGCGTGGGAGCACCATCCGCGCCAAGCACATTGGCAGGGACATCATGGCCGGGTTGCGCAACATCGTCGGTGGAGAGGTCAAGGAGTACACCGAGATGCTGACCGAGACGAGGAACGAGAGTGTTTACCGGATGAAGCAGGAGGCGCGGGCGCTCGGCGCGGACGCGGTGGTCAACCTGCGCTTCACCACGTCCCAGGTCATGGCCGGGGCCGCGGAATTGCTGGCCTACGGGACGGCGGTCAGGATCAAATAGGCGACAGGAGGTCAGGGCACCACCGTAAACGACCCCATCATCCCCGCATCCAGGTGCTCGGCGATGTGGCAGTGGATCATCCACTCGCCCGGGTTCGACGCCTCCATCAACAGGTCGACCGTCGACCCCACCGGCACCAGCACTGTGTCCTTCCACGCGAGATTGCGGTTCGGAACTCCGTCGCGCGACAGCACCAGAAAGCGCTGGCCGTGCAGGTGGATGGGGTGGTGCATCGGGTGAAACGCGTCCGCGTCGTTGCGCAGCCGAATCTTCACCACGTCGCCGAGCCGGAAGCGCCAATCGATCTCCGCGTTCTCCGTGCCCGCCGCCTCGTCGCGCAGGATCCACCGCACCTCGTTCGACGTCGACAGCCAGTTCATGTTGGGCATGGCGTCCGTCCACTCGACGGGTGGCCGGTAGATCGTGTCGATGGAAATGAACTGCTGAACCAGGATGGGCAGCCCCTCGATGTCGACGGTCAGGAGGAGCGCGTGGTCGACCGGCCGGTCGAAGTGAGGGCGGAATTCCGCAAGCTCGGCTTCGAGAACCGCATCGGTTCGCATGATGGAGTGGGAGGAGAGGAGGGCGTCGGCCTCTTCGACCGCAGGTCCTTCGACAACGACGGCGCCCAGGGTGTCGACGGCCGCGTAGAAAGTGCCGCGCATGTGGTCGACGACCTGGACCTGGTTGAGTAGCGCGTAGGTGCCCGAGGCGGGGAAGCGCACCTCGACGATGTAGCGTTCGGCCGGCGAGATGACCAGCGATTCGACCATCATCTCCCGCTGGAAGCGCGACAGGTCGGTGCCCACGAGCTTCATGTCGAGCCCGGCGAAGCTGAGGTTGTAGCTGCGCGTGTTCGACACGTTCGTCACGAAGAAGCGCACGACTTCGCCGGGGCGGACGGTCGCGGCGTAGCGCTCCTCGCCGTTGACCAGCATGACGTTCCCGAAGCGCCCCATGATCGTGAAGTTGGAGGCCTCGCGTCCGTAGGGCAGGAGCTCGTCGCCGTCCACCAGGAGGTCGTCCACCATGATGAACTCTTCGCGCGTGGCGGGGCCGAAATAGTCGGGGCGCACCGGGTCGACGAACATGTTGCCGTAGAGGCCGCCGTCCTGCTGGATGTCCTCGCGCACGTGCGGGTGGTACCAGTAGAGGCCCGCGTCGGGAAAGACGATCTCGTAGATGAACTCGCCGCCGGGCGGGACCGGTGGCTGGGTGACGTCGGGGACGCCGTCGAAGCGGTTCTCAAGGCGGAGGCCGTGCCAGTGGATCGTGGACGGCAGGTCGATCGAGTTTGTGAAACGAATCACAATCTTCGTGTTCTGGGCGACGCGGAGGAGCGGGCCCGGATACTGGCCGTTGAAGCCGTACATGACGAAGGTGCGGCCGCCGATTTTGCGCTTCACGATGCGGGCCTCGAGCGCGATGGTGTCGCCGTCGGCGACGTGGAGGATCTCGCGGGGAGTGGCCCATGCAAGCGACGCGGTGTCGACGCCCTCGCCGGGGAGGAAGGGGTCGACGGATGGGCTGACGCCCCGCAGGCCCGGGAGCATGGGGTTGCGCAGCATCATCATGATCATGTCGCCGGAGCCTCGGACCGTGTCCGTCGACATGGACATGTTCATGGACATGTTGTTGTACATGTCACGGGACGACGTGGTGTCCTGGGGGGCGGCGCTGACGGGTGCCGCGACGAGTGCGGCCAGCGCGATTCCTACCTCGACCAAGGAGGCACGACCCTGTTCATGCGGGCGTACGCGATCGACTGGCCGAGGTGCTCGTTCATGTGGGTGACGAGCTGGAGCAGGACCGCCCAGCTGGCCACCTGCCGGCCGTAGAGCTCCACCGGCGCGGCCAGGTCGGCGTCGGACATGCCGTCGACGACCGCGCGCACATGGTCCATCGATTCGGCGAGGATCCTCGCCACCTCTTCCTTGTCGGCTCCGCCCTCTTCGAGTGACTGGTAGTCCACGCCCTTCGGCGGGTCGATGCCGAGGTTGAGGTGCGGGTACATGTAGTTGTAGCGGGCGACGTGCCTGTAGACCCGGGCCACCGTCATGACCCCTTCCATGGGCGACCAGGAGTACGATTCGGCGGGCATCGCCTCGGACAGGGCCACGAACTTGCGCGCCGAGGCCTCGAACTGGCCCTTGAACTCGGCGCGGAAGTCGGGCGTGTCCTGGGCGTGGACGGGTGCGGGGGCGGGCGCCAGGAACGCAAGCGCTGCGGCGAGAAGGGCTGCGGCGCCCGTTGAGAGGGCGGCGGGCGTCGGGCGGGTGGGGCGGCTGGACATCGGTTGGTTCACTCCTGGCAGGGAGAAACGGGCGCGCGGATTCGGTATCGCCACTTCGGAACATCATGATATGTTGAACTTCATGTTGAGGAAAACCGGACTTCGCGTCATCCGGTGCCGCGCGCTCATCGCCGGGGCCACCGTGGCGACCCTCGTGGCTGCGCAGGGATGCACGACGTTTCACGCGATGGCGGGCGATCCCGCGCTCGGCGAACAGGTCCGGGCCCACCTGACCGCCGAAGGTCAGGTCCGGCAGGCTTCCGCGACCGGCTTGGCAAGGGCCAGCGTCGAGGGCAGCGTCCTGGCGGTGGAACCGGATGTGCTGTTGCTGGTGGTTCCCATCCCGGGAATCGTCCCGGAGTTGCAGCGCAGCTCCAAGGTGGCCGACACGCTGCGCATTTCGCGCACGGACGTGACCGGGATCGACGTGCAACGTTTCGCGCCGCTGCGGAGCGGGCTGCTGGCGGGCGGAATCGTCGCCGTAGGTGTGCTGGGTGTGGCTCTGGCCGGACATATCGGGTCTTCCGAGGGGGGAACCGAAGACCCCACGAACCGGAACGCCTTCCGGCCCGGCATGCCGATTGTGAGGATACCGGTCGGTCGCTGAGGGGGCCTGCTGACAGGGCCCGGGCTGAAAACCGTTTGCGTGCACCAGCCTGTCGCCATAAGGTGAATCCAATCGTCCCACGTCATGCAGTGAATCGCTGCAAAGGAGGTCCCATGAGGACGCCGATCTTCGCAATCCGGGCTGTCCCGCTGCTTCGGACGCCCACACCGCTCCTTCTCCTCACCGTGCTTGCCGCGCTCCTGCCGTCCGCGGTCGCCGCGCAGACCGGCAGGATCACGGGAACCGTCCTCAACGCGTCCAACAACTCCCCCATCGGCGTCGCCCAGATTCGGGTTGGCGACACCACGCTCGGGGGCGTGACGGGTGACAACGGTCGCTTCGTCATCCTCAACGTTCCAACAGGGACCCACGAGGTCTTCGTCGAGCGGATCGGCTACCGCACGATGAGCCAGACCGTTCAGGTGTCCGCGGACCAGGCCGCGGTGCTGGAATTCCGCCTGAGCGAGACGGCTCTGGAGCTCGACGAGATCGTGGTTACCGGTACCCCCGGCGCGTCTTCGCGGCGCGAACTCGGGAACAGCGTGGGCAGCGTGCGGGCCGCGACGCTGCAGTACACGCCCGCGCAGTCCCTGACCGAGATCCTGAACGGGCAGACCACGGGGCTTCAGCAGTGGCGCAACGAGGGACAGGTCGGGGGAGGTTCCAAGATCATCCTGCGCGGGGTCAACAGCATCAGCCAGGATGTGCAGCCGCTGATCTACGTCGACGGCGTGCGCATGAACAACAACCAGGGCATCTACAACAACCGCTCGAGCATCAATCCCGGTCCCGGCGGTGCCCAGACCTCGCCCAACCCCCTGGACCTTATCGATTCCAACAACATCGAGCGCATCGAGGTAGTGCGGGGGTCGGCAGCCACGACGCTGTACGGCACCGAGGCGGCGGGCGGTGTCATCCAGATCTTCACCAAGCAGGGGCGCGCCGGCCAGGCGGCCACCTGGACCGCGGAGATGACGGGCGGCACGCGCTTCATGACGGGGAATTCGATGGGTCCCATCCTCGGGAAGACCGACGATTGGGGATTCACGAAGCCATGGTACAAGTACGGCGGCCTGGGCGAGGCGCAGCTGTCGGTTTCGGGCGGGACGAACATCGTCCGGTACTACGTTTCCGGGGCCCTGAGCTACGACGACGGCGTCATCGACAACAATGACGACCAGTCCTACAGCGTGCGCGGCAACTTCTCCGTGCAGCCCGCCACGTCGGTCGACATCAACCTGAACACCTCGTACGTCCACCGCACCACGAACTACATGGAGATGGGCGACAACGGTTCGGGCTTCATGCTGAACGTGCTGCGCGGCTCCCAGGACTACACGAACGCGGCGGTGGACCGTGACAACTTCCAGGGCGATCCCGACCAGATCCTCTTCGATATCACCAACAGCGGCCGCGTGGAGCATTTCGTCGGCGGGCTCACCACCACGCACAGAGCCGACGGGATGGGCCTGACGACGCGCCTGACCCTCGGGCTCGACTACACGACGGCCTTCAACCAGCAGAACTTCCCCTTCGATCATGTGTTGCAGCCCCGCGGCCTCCGGAACCTCAACGAATGGGAACACCGCACGCTGACGTTCGACCTGGGCACGACCTGGGAGTACGACATCAGCGATGGCCTGTCGTCGACCTTCTCGGCCGGTGGGCAGCTCTTCAGTGACTGGGATCACACGACCTACGGACGGTCCGAGGACTTTGGGGGCCCGGGAGAGAAGACCCTGACCTCGGGCGCCACGACCACTTCGAGCGAGGATTTGCTCAAGGTGGTTAACGCCGGGTTCTTCGCGCAGGAGGTTCTGGGAATCCAGGACAATCTGTTCCTGACGGCCGGCGTGCGCGTGGACGGCAACAGCGCCTTCGGTCAGGACCTTGGGCTCCAGGTCTACCCCAAGGTCAGCGCCTCGTACGTCCTTTCCGACGCGGCATTCTGGTCCATGGACTGGTGGCCGGTGATGAAGCTGCGCGCCGCCTGGGGGCAGTCGGGCAAGGCGCCCGGTGCGTTCGACGCGGTGCGTACATGGAACCCGATCTCGGGCTACGAGGGTCAGGCCGGGGTAACGCCGGCGAACCTCGGGAATCCCGAACTTGGTCCGGAACGGTCCACCGAACTGGAGCTCGGCTTCGAGGGATCGATGTTCGCCGACCGCATCGGGCTGGACGTCAGCTGGTACAACAGCGTGACCAGCGACGCCCTGATGCCGGTGACCGCGGCTCCCTCCGAGGGCTTCCTGAATTCACAGCTGCGCAACGTCGGCGAGTTCAAGAACACCGGAATCGAGGTGTCGGTGACGGGTGTCCCGGTGGCGCTCGACAATTTCCGCTGGGAGCTTACGGGACAGGTCTCGACCGTGAACAGCGAGGTGATCTCGCTGGGCGAGGCGCCCGAGTTCTTCCTCGGCTGGGGCTCGATCCTCGGCCAGTGGGTGCGCGTCGGATATCCGATCGTGTCGCTGTGGGGCAACTACGTCACGAACCCGGATGCAATCGCCGATCCCATTTCGGAACCGGACCACTACTACGGGCCCATCTACCCGACCCACATCCTGAGCGCCAACACGTCGATCAACCTCTTCAACCGGCTCACGATCTACGCGCTCGGCGAGTTCCACGGCGGACAGTACCAGTTCAACATCATGCCGTGGCAGCAGGTGCGGCGCGGCCTGTGGCCGGAGTGCAACGATCTGGGTCTCAACAACGCCGATGACGCGGCGGCCTGGTCGTCCGCCCCGGCCATCTGGCGAGCCCGTTGCCAGCTCCCCACTCCGAACTTCGACTTCTGGATGAGGCCGTCGGACTTCTTCAAGATCCGCACGGTTTCGGCGTCCCTCCTGATCCCCGACGGGATGATCCCGGGCGCGACCGGCAGCACGCTGACCGCCACGCTGCAAAACCCCTATAAGTGGTCGAAGGGCGCCGGGATCGATCCGGAGCTGACCGTCGGCTACTACGGAGGCGTGGGGACGTTCCCCGCCCGCTACGAGTACTACCAGCTCCCGGCTCCGGTGATGTTCTCCGTCAGCCTCCGGGCCAACTTCTAGGAAGGAGGACAACGTGAACATGTACAAGAAGGCATGTCGCCTCCTGGGCGCTGCGGCGCTGGTTGTCCTGCTCCCGGCCTGTGACCTGTTCGACGTGGTCAACCCGGGTCCGATCGTGGACGACGCGCTCAACGAGGAGGCCGCGGGCAAGACGGTGTTGGTCGGCGTCGTCGCCGATGTCGAGGTGGCGATCGACAACCTGGCGTGGCTCGGAGGGCCGGCATCCACCGACCTCGACGCGGACGCAACGCAGCCGTGGCTGCAGGATGCCGGCGAAGGCCGCCTCACCGTCGTCAATGCGGAGACGAGCTGGAACCCGATGCAGCTGGCGCGCTGGGGGGCCGCGGCGGGGATCGCGCGCCTGACCGAAACGCAGTCCGATGCCGCCACGAACCAGTACCTCACGGCGGCCTACATGTGGGCCGGCTGGGCGAACCGGGTCGCGGGCGACAATGTCTGCATCGCCGTCTTCGGCGGCGAGGATCGCGATGGCGACGGAACCCCCGATCCCGGCGAGGTCATGGATGTGAGCGCGCACCACACGCGCGCCCTCGAACGCTTCGAGACCGCGATGGGCCGCGCGGGGAGCGGAGGCCACGACTCGATTGCCGTGGCGTCGGCCGCCGGCATGGCGCAAGCGCATCTGCTGCTCGGGAACTACGCCCAGGCGCAGTCCCTGGCGTCCCAGATACCGGACGACTTCGTGTGGAGAGCCCGCCGTTCCAACAACACGGGACGGGAGGTCAACTCTGTCTACCAGTTCACCCACGAGGGCACCAAGCAGATCACCGTCTGGGGCATGTACAACGACAGCATCGGAGCCGACACGGATCCGCGCGTGCCCTGGAGGGACATGAACCAGACTTCGGGCGGTGGCGTGAAGCCCTTCTATCGCCAGTTGAAATACACCGATCGCGGCGACGACTACGCGCTGGCCAAGGGCCACGAAATGCGGTTGATCGAGGCGGAGGCCATGCTGCGCATGGGTGACCGGCAGGGTGCGATCGACAAGATCAACTACGTGCGGGAAAGGGTCGGCGTCCCACCGGTCACGGCTTCGACGGACTCGGAGGCGTGGCTGGCGCTGGACCGCGAACGGAACTTCGAGTTGTGGCTTGAGGGCCGGCGGCTGAAGGACAACGCGCGGTTTGCGGCCGAGAACCTGAGCCCGTGGGCGGTCGCGTTCATGCAGGGACGGCACAGTTGCTTCCCGCCGAGCCTGGCGGAGTGTAGCGCCAACCCGAACGTGACGGGGAACGCCTACTGTAGTCAGAGCTGACGCCGGGGGAGGCCGGCGGCGACCCGGTGTTGCCGGCGGAGGCGGGCCGGGCGTGCCTCAGGGTGCGTCCGGCCCGCTTGCGTCCAGCATGCGTCCCGCGAGGCCGGGCGGCGGGATCTCGCAGGCGTCGGCGCGGCCGAACCAGCGATGGCGGTTGCGCGCGAAAACCCGATAGGCCGCGTCGCGCAGGGGGCGGGGCACGAGCAGGGCGAGGGTGAGCACGGGCCACGGGAGGCGCAGGTGGCGCGCCAGCCGCAGGACGGCGGTCGAGGCCGTGTGGACGCCCGCCCGATCGAGGAGCACGATGGCGTCGGGCAGCGAGTCGAAGTCGCAGCCGGGGTCGGTCAGCGCGACGGCGCGGCGGGCGGCGTCCGAGGCAAGGGGCGCGAATCGCAGCCGCGCCAGGGGGTCGCGCTTCAACGTCCACCGCACGGTGGCGTTGCAGAAGGCGCAGTCACCGTCGAATAGCACGACCGGTCCGGGGTCCTTCATATATCCTCGCACAGGGGAGATTTGCGCCGGTGGGTCTCGGGTGGCGAAAATGCGGGCGGTCATTTCGGGACCGCAACCGCACACGCACGGAGGGCAGGCAGATCGAATGAGCGTAAGGCTGATGGTGGGGACGGGGAAGGGCGGATTCTGGGTCACGAGCGACGATCGCCGCGCGTGGAAGGTGACCGGGCCGTTCTTCAAGGGATGGAAGGTGACGGCTGGTCTGCGCCTCGCCGATGGCCGTTTCATGGCCGCGGTTGCGAGCGACATCTACGGGCCCGCGGTCCATGTGTCGGCGGACGGCGAGGAATGGGAGCAGTTGCCGAGCGGTCCGGCGTACGCGGGCGGCGGTGACCGGCGCCTCCGCGAGATCTGGACGCTGCGCGAGAACCGGGGCGTGATCTACGCGGGCGTGCAGGACGCGGGCCTCTTCACCAGCTCCGATGGCGGCGCGTCGTGGGAGCCGATGATCGCCCTGAACGAACACGCATCACGGGAGGCCTGGATGCCGGGCGCCGGGGGCCTCTGCTGCCACGCGCTGCTCTTCGACGAGACCGATCCGGAGCGCATGTGGTGCGGCATCTCCGCGGTCGGGGTCTTCCGCACGGACGATGGCGGGGCCACCTGGACGCCGAAGAACCAGGGCGTGCCGGTGGCGCTCGAGGACAAGCGCCACAAGGGGATCGGCACCTGTGTGCACGGTCTCGCGCAGGATCCCGACGACCCCGACCGGATCTACCGTCAGGACCATTTGGGGATGTTTCGCAGCTCTGACGGGGCGGAAAGCTGGGAGCGCAACGAGGAAGGCCTCGAAGTGGCGTTCGGGTTCCCGATCGTGATCGACCGCGCCAGCAAACACCTGTTCGCGGTGCCTCTCGAGGCGGACCAGTACCGGGTGCCCCTCGGCGGAGTGCTCCAGGTCTACCGCAGCACGGACGCCGGCGACAGCTGGCACTCGGCATCGGCGGGCCTGCCCGCGGCCGACGCGTACGGCACCGTACTGAGGGGCGCGATGGCGGTGGACAACCTGGAGCCCGGCGGCGTGTACTTCGGCACCACGTCCGGAACGCTGCACGCGACCGCCGACCTGGGAGAGAGCTGGACCAACATCCCGGCGATCCTGCCGCGCATTCTGCACGTGTCCGCGTGGGTCGGCTGATGGGCGCGGTAACCGTCACGCTCCCCTCGCTGCTCGACCCCGCCACCGGGGGTGTGCGCGAGATGGCGGCCTCGGGCGAGACCCTGCGCGAGGTGTTCGCAGACCTCATCGCCCGCGAGCCGCGGCTCAAGCCCCACCTCTTCAACGAAGCCGGGGAGCTGCGGCGCCATGTGCTGTGCTTCCACAACGGAATCAACACGCGCTGGATGGACGGGTGGGACGAGGTGGTCGCGGAAGGGGACACGGTGCTTTTCATGCAGGCAGTGTCGGGTGGCTAGGGCCGACTGATGCCCTCCTGGTTCCGCCGCTATCTGCTTCCGGGGCTGGTTTTCCAGTCGATCATCATCGCGGGCGGGTACGGGACGGGCCGGGAGCTCGTGGAGTTCTTCCTGGAGTACGGTCCGACCGGGGGCCTGCTGGGCATGCTGCCCTCCACGGTGCTGGTCAGCGTGACCTGCATGGTCGGGTTCGAGTTCGCGCGCGCCTATGGGAGCTACGACTACCGCTCGTACTTCAAGCACCTGCTCGGCCGCGGCTGGTTCCTCTACGAGATCGGCTACCTCACCGCGGTCCTGCTGATCCTGGCCGTGATCGGGTCGGCCGGGGGCACGTTCCTGGCCGAGACCTTCGGGATCCCGGGCTGGGTGGGCGCGGTCGGGCTGCTGCTGGCCGTCGGGGTGCTGGTGTTCCGGGGCACGGGCACGATCGAGCGCTTCTTCGCGGGGTGGTCGTTCCTGCTGTACGGCGCCTACATCGTGCTGTTCGCGTGGAGCATCGCGCGCTTCGGCGACCAGATCTCCGCCGGGCTGGGGATGGGGGAAGTCGGCCCCGGCTGGTTCTCGTCCGGCGCGCGGTACGGGGCGCTGCAGATCTCGCTGGTGCCGGCCATGCTCTTCGCGACGCGCCACATCCGCCGCCGCAAGGAGGCGCTGTGGGCCGGGGCGCTGGCGGGACCGATCGCGATCATCCCGGGGCTGCTCTTCTTCTTCGCCCTCGCGGGGCAGTACCCGGTCGTGCTGGATCGTCCCGTGCCGACGAACCACCTCCTCGAAGTGCTGGGATCGCGAGCGTTCCAGATCACCTTCCAGGTCGTGCTCTTCGGCACGCTGATCGAGACCGGGGCCGGGCTGATCCACGCCTTCAACGAGCGGGTGGACAGCGTGTACCGCGGGCGCGGCCGTGCGATGCCGGGGGGTCTGCGGCTGCTCACTGGCGCCGGATTGCTGCTCGCCGGGTATCTGCTTTCGCGCGTCGGCCTCGTGGGACTGATCGGCACGGGCTACAATGCCATAAGCGTCGTCTTCATGGCGATCGTGGTCGTTCCGCTGCTCACGGTGGGCATCTACAAGCTGCGTGGCCGCGGAGGAGCCGCCCCGCAACGCTCGGTGGCCGAGCAGAAATGAGTATATGAGCATATGAGTAATTCAATGGAGCGACGCCGTTTCCTGGCGACTGCTGCCGCTGCGGCTGCCGCCGGAGGCCTCGACCCGGCTTCGCTGACCGGCGCCGATGCCGCGGCGCTCGGGACCACCGTCGCATCACCCGTCCCCCAGACCCCGCCCCAGGAG
>CAZRQE010000015.1:0-11017 GCA_964602175.1 uncultured Gemmatimonadaceae bacterium
GGCTTCTCGATCGACCGGGTCGCACAAGCCGCCGAGGACGACCCGGAAGTCCTCCGCCTGGAAAACCTCGACACCGACATCCCTCCGCCCCCGGCCGCGATCGACGCCACCCGCGCCGCCGCCGGCCAGGACGACGCCAACAGCTACCTCCCCTTTCTTGGCAGCGCCAACCTGCGCGCCGCCGCCGCCGCGCACGTGAGCCGCCTGAGCGGCGTCCCCCACGACCCCGACACGCAGACCATCATCACGGCGGGCGGCACCGAGGGGCTGTTCAACGCGCTGCTGGCACTCATCGAGCCGGGCGACGAGGTCGTGGTCACCGACCCCACCTACGCGGGCATGCTCCAACGGGTCCGCCTGGCGGGCGGCGTAGCCCGTTTCGCGCCCTTCACGGTCCGCGGCGGGGGCTGGGCGCTGGACCTCGACCGCTTCCGCGACGCCATCACCGACCGCACCCGCGTGATCTTCCTCATGAACCCGTCCATCCCGTCGGGCGCGGTGCTGACCCGCGAGGACTGGGACGAAATCGCCCGCGTGTGCACCGAACGCGGGATCTGGCTCCTCTACAACGCCGCGATGGAGCGCATCCTCTTCGACCGCCGTCCTTACATCCATCCCGCCGGCGTGGGCGGACTCGCGGACCTCACGATCACCGTCGGCTCTGTCTCCAAGGAATACCGCATGATCGGATGGCGTGTCGGCTGGGTGACGGGACCGCGCCGAGTCATGAACCGCATTGGGTTGGTGAGCATCTACAATGTCGTCACGCCCGTGGGCATCGCGCAGCCCGGCGCGCTGGCGGCGCTCGTCGATCCTGCGGGAGCCGGCGTTTCGGACGCGGTCGCCGAGTGGGAGCGCAGGCGCGACACCGTGCAGGCGGAGCTGGCCGGGGTGCCCGTCGTGCGCGCGGACGGGGGCTGGTCGCTGCTGGTCGACACGGGAGCCCTCGGCCATGACGGGGCGGCGGCGTCGGCGCGGCTGCTGGAGCACGGCAAGGTGGCGGCCACGCCCATGACTCACTGGGGCCGGGAGAATGCGGCCCAGTTCGTGCGGATCGTCTTCAGCAACGAGCCGGTGGAGCGGCTGCGGGGGCTGGGCGAGCGGTTCAGGCGGGCGCTGCGGGTCTGAGGCCGCCGGGACGAATACTTAACGTTCTTGTTAAGTTTCAGTTGAAACGTCCTGCTCCGCGTTTCACCTGAAACGTCTCCGCTCCGGAATACTAAACCAAAATGTTTAGTGTCCGGCCCTCCCGCCCTATTCCGCGCCCGCCAGCTCGTCCAGCCAGGCCTGGATCGCCCGCTGGTGGTAGTTCGGGCTGAACATCATCCACTCGCCCAGCTCGGCGGGGACTTCATAGGCCGCCGCCGCGTCGTCCGAGTTGACGCCGCGCCGCCACGCATCCCGCGCCGCCTCTTCGACCGAGTCGATGAGCGCGACGTATCGGGACATGACCGCGGCGTCCGCCAGCGGGCCGTGGCCGGGCACGAAGGTGGCGGCGCCCATCGCCTGCAGCGCCCGCACCGAGCGCGACAGCCGCGACGGCACCGCGTCCATGTAGTTGGGGAACATGGCGTTCCACACCAGGTCGCCGCACCACACGGGGCCTTCGCCCCCGTCCACCTCCACCGAGAGGTCGCTCGCGGTGTGGCCCTCGCGTGGCACCACCGCCACGGCGCGGCTGCCGAGGTCGATCTCGAGCGGACCGCCTTCGGGCACGACCACCACGTCTGCCCACGGAGCCTTCGCGGCCTCGTTTCCCGGCGAGCCCTGCACCAGGTCGCGCGTCACGGCGGTGGCCCGAAGCTGCGGCGCGCTCCCGCCCTCCTCCGCGTACCCGGCGGGCCCGGCCGAGTGGTCCCCGTGGTAGTGCGTCACCACGACGTGCGTGGGCCAGCTCCCGGTAAGCGCCCGGGCCTGCTCCGCCGCCCACGCCGCCCCCTCGGGCGTGGCGAACGCCTCCACCACCAGCGTCCCGGACGACCCCCCGACGATGCCGCCGTTGCAGACCGTCGTGTAGTCCCCGCTCAGCGGCGTCGAGATGATCGCGAACATCCCGTCACCCAGCTCCTCGATGCGCGCGAAGGGCGTCTGGGCGACGATCCGGCGCGCTCCCAGGCCGCCCCACCGGCGCAGCGCGGGTGCGCTCAGCAGGGGTCCCGCGGCGGCCAGATACGAGGCGCAGCCGGCGGTGGCGGTGACGAAGCGGCGGCGGCTGATGCTGCTCATGCTCATCGTGATTCAATCCGGTGCAGGTACAGGTTCGACACGATGCGCCCGCCCAGGAAGGCCACGACGGCGGCCGTTGCCCCGACCCATCCCAGCCCCCAGGCCAGCGCGGGGAAGATCATCAGGATGCCCAGCAATCCGAGGGTCGTGGCCATCGTGATCGCCTTGGTGCGGCGCATCAACACCATAATCGCGCTCTGGTGCGCCAGCCAGAAGCCGAGCCCGGGTACCGGGATCAGCACGAGTGCCGGGATTCTGGCGTATCCGGACAACTCGGGCGTCAGCCCCGACACGGTTTCGAACCAGACGCCGAAGAGCGGAGTGAGGACGATCAGCGCGTACGCCGCAGTGGTCGCCAGACCCATGCGCATCGCGAAGCGTCCCACGGGCCGGCGGTGTTCAAAGTCGTTCCCGGTGAGTGCGATCGCGGCCTCCTGGTAGCTGAGTCCCGCGGCGCGGAAGAGGAACGAGAGCGAGTGCACCACGGGAAGCACGGCCAGCGACTCGAGCGGATCGCGCGCGCGCCCCACGAAGAAGGTGAGCATGGGATGCGTGGACAGCGCCACCAGCGAGGTCAGCGCCAGGGGGTAGTAGAACGCCAGGATCGCGCGGTAGCTCATCGGCGCGGCCCCGCTCTCCTCGGGCGAGGTGGCGAGCACCCGCCGAAGCGCGCCAGTGGCCATGATGCGGGCCGCAACCGCCTCGACGCACACGCCGACGGTCAGGCTGGCGGCGCCCACCCAGGCCCCGTGCAGGTCGGTGAACGCGGGCAGGGCGAACGCGGTTCCCGCCATGGACACCAACCGGAAGACGGTGCCGACCGCGACCTGCCGCGTCTGGCCCCCGCTGATCATCACGCCGTGGATGAAGCGCCGGTAGCCGATCGCGGCGGGCCAGGGCAGGTAGATCCACAGCGCCCCGTAGATGATGGCGGCGACGTCGCGGGGAAGATCCAGGAGCCCCAGGATCAGCGGCTCGAAGACGGCCGGGATCAGCAGCAGGACGACCAGCAGCGTGGAAAGCGCGTTGAGCCCGTGCGCGAAATGGCGCAGCTTGCGGTAGCTGTCCCGGTCGCGCACCAGTGCCGTGGCCGCGGTCATGAGCATGATTACCGGGGCCTCGACGAGGATCGCGATGGCAAAGACCACGCCGTGCGACGCCAGGTTGATCTTGGCTTCGGGCAGGCGCGCGATGGTAGCCGCGATGAGCGGGCCTTCGAGCGCCATCATGACCCAGGTCGCGGCCAGGGGGGACCAGAACCGCGCGATGTGGCCGGAAGTGAGCGTCCCGCCGGGAGCGGGGTTCATGTTGAATCAGTCTCCGCGCGGACCGAAGAGCCGCTTGATTGGGGATGAACGACAGCCACTACGATAACGCCGCGGCAAACAGGCGGTGAGAGAGGCGGAAAAGCGAGTATGGGCGAGGGGGATGCTCGGGTCCTGGACACCTTCGGCGACCCCGGCGCCTGGGGCGAATGCCGCCCGGGCGGACGGGGCGCCTTCTGGCTCCGCGTGGCGCGCGCCTTCCCCGGCGGCCGGCCCTGGAGCCGGTTCGCGCTTCTCGCCCGCCGCGCCGCGCGCCGGCACCTGACCGGCCCCGTCGACACGCGGGTTTGGGGGCAGCGCCTGCGCCTCTTTCCGGACCGCTCGGTCTCGGAGGCCAGGATCCTGTTTCTGCCCCATTCCTGGGACCGGGCCGAACGCAGGCTTCTCGCGCAGTGGGCAGGTCCGGGATTCACCTTCGTGGACGTCGGCGCCAACGTCGGCGGCTACTCGTTCTGGGTCCTGTCCCTGGTGGGCTCCTCCGCGCGCGTGGTGGCAGTGGAGCCCAATCCCGATTTGGCGCGGCAGCTCCGGTTCAACGTGCGCATCAACCGCGCGCAGGACCGGGTGCGCGTGGTGGAGGCGGCGGTCGGCGCGGCCCGGGGCACGGGCGCGCTTGCGGTCGATCCGCGGAACTTGGGCGAGGGACGGCTGGTCGGGGCGGGGGATTCGCCGGGGGTCGCGCGCGCGATTCCCGTGCAGGTCGTCTCCCTGGCCGACATCGTCACGGACGCGGGACTCGACCGCCTCGACTGCCTCAAGGTCGACGTCGAGGGACACGAGCCCGAAGTCATCCAGCCCTTCTTGCGTGATGCGCCACGCGGACTGTGGCCCCGACACCTCATCGTCGAACTCAAGACCGGTGGGCGCGACGGGCAGCGGTCGGCCGAACTGGAAGCGTGGCTCGTCGCCCGCGGCTATCGCCTCGAACTGCGCACACGGCTGAACGGGCTCTTTCGGCTGGCCTGAAGCCC
Source organism: uncultured Gemmatimonadaceae bacterium (assembly GCA_964602175.1). Lineage (GTDB taxonomy): Bacteria > Gemmatimonadota > Gemmatimonadetes > Longimicrobiales > Gaopeijiaceae > Bin94. Next base: position 4,523 of record CAZRQE010000015.1, read on the forward strand.
GGTGCACTGCCGTGAAGTCGCGCCCGGCCGGCCGGAAGCCGCGGCGCGCTGGCCCGCATCGCGGTCGCCGGGCTATGTTGCAGCTGTTACGCACGAGGACGCACGCACGAGGGACGCACGCACCAGGAGTCCGCCAGATGAAGTCGCTCTCCCGTCTCACCATCGCCACTGCCGTCGCCGGCCTTGCCACGGTTGCCTCGTCCGAAGCCGGATCGGCACAAGCGCGGCCGGACGCGGTGAGCCGCGCCTCGCAACCGGACGGCTGGGCGATCTCGTTCGCCCCCAGGCTCGGGTATTTCCTGCCCCAGCACGGCGGGGACCAGAGCACTGCGCGTCGGCCCACCTACGGCATGGAGCTGGCGGCGAAGCGCAAGGGTTCCTGGTACGGAGCCAGGGCGCTGTTCGAGCGCTCGACCCGGTGGTCACCGCGGCGCGATCTTGCGAGCAGCATCCTGTCCAACGGCCTGACCGTTTTCGACGATGCTGAGGACTCGCAGTACTTCGAGACCGTGGTCGTGGACCTCATGGCCTACACCCCGTCATACGACGGCGTCCGGGCCTACATGTTCTCGGGCTTCGGCTCCAAGATCATCGGCTCTCCGGAACAAACGCCCATCCTGCCCTATTCCCTCGTCGGCGCCGCACGGGCACGCACGCTGCACGGCGGATTCGGGATCGAGGCGCCCGTGGGCGGCGGCGCAGCCGTCTTCGAGGTGGGCGACTACTACGGCAGGAACGGTGGCGAGGACCGCGTGCACGACATTCACATCACCCTGATGGCCCGCCTTTCGGGCGTCGGCGACTTCATCAGGGAACTGGTGACGGGCGAAGATTCGGACGGGTAGGCCACCCCGCGATCGGTCGGCCGGAAGCGGCCCGCAGAGCGTGCCCAGTCTACGGGTGGTGCGCCACGCGGATCCGCGCGCCTTCCTCGACCGGGCCGAGCCCTGGCTGTTGCAGCGCGAAGCCGAGAACAACCTGCCCCTGGGAGTGGCTGCGTCGCTGGTGAGGGCCCGCCCGGGGGCTGCCTCCTCGCATCCTGCGTGCACGTCGGACCCAGCGTTGTCGTCGGAGCCCCCTGTCTACTTTGCGACGATCGAGTCGGGCGACGAAGTCGTCGGGAGCGCCTTCCGCACGCCGCCCTACAAGCTGGGCCTGACGCGCATGCCCCTGGACGCGGTCCCGCTTCTGGCCCGGGATGTGGCCGACGTGTACGACGAGATACCGGCGGTCCTGGCGCCGAACCCGGTCGCCCGCGCCTTCGGCGACGCCTGGAGCCAACTCCGGGGAGTGAGCGCCACGCCCGGGGCCCGGCAGCGGATCCACATCCTGGAGCGCGTGGCACCCCCTGCGCGCATGGCCCCGGGCACAATGCGGCCTGCCGGACCCACGGACGTCCCGCTCGTCGCCCGGTGGCTGAAATCGTTCGTGCGGGACAGCGGCCTGAGTGATCCGGGAGATCCCTTCGAGCACGCTCACCGGTTGTGCGGCGGCGAGCGCGGCAACCACTTGCTGGCACTTTGGGTGAATGACGAGCCCGTCTCGATGGCCGGCTTCCCGGCGCGCACACGCCACGGGGTTCGAATCGGCTACGTCTACACGCCCGACGAGCATCGCCGCCGGGGCTACGCAACCGCGCTGGTCGCCCAGTTGAGCGGCCATGCGCTCGACCTGGGCTTCAGCCACTGCGTCCTCTACACCGACCTCACGAATCCCACGTCGAACAAGATCTACCGCGAGGTCGGATACCGCCCGCTCCAGGATGTCATGGATGTCGACTTTGAGTAGTCTGCTCGCATGATCGATCTCCGCAGCGACACCGTGACCCGCCCCTCGCCGGCCATGCGCGAAGCCATGGCCCAGGCCGTCGTCGGTGACGACGTGTACGGCGACGACCCGACCGTCAAGCGCCTGGAAGCCCGTACGGCCGAGTTGCTCGGCAAGGCGGACGCCGTCTACATGCCGACCGGGTCGATGACCAACCAGGTGGCGATCCGCGCCCATACCGAGCCGGGCGACCTCGTCCTCATGGACGCTGCCTCCCACGTCGTGCGCTCGGAGGGGGGCGGGCCGGCGGCGCTGTCGGGGGTCACCGCTCAGCGCATTGCCGGCGACCGGGGGATCTTCACGGCCGATCAGGTGCGGGACGCGCTCGGAACGTCTCACCCGGGTTCGCCCTCCACGCTCGCTCCCCCGCCGACCCTGCTCTCAGTCGAGAACACCCACAACGGCGGGGGAGGCAGCATCTGGCCCCTGGAGCAAATCGACGCGGTCGTCGTCGTCGCCCGCGCCGCCGGGCTGCGCTGCCACCTCGACGGCGCCCGCGTCTGGAACGCTTCGGCGGCGACCGGTGTCCCGCCGGCTCGCTACGCGCGCGACTTCGACAGCGTCTCGGTCTGCTTCTCCAAGGCGCTGGGCGCGCCGGTGGGTTCGGCCCTGGCCGGATCGGAGGCGTTCGTCGAGCGGGCGCGGCGCTTCAAGCAACTCTTCGGCGGGGGGTTCCGACAGGCCGGCATCATCGCGGCGGGCGCGCTGCACGCGCTGGAGAACCACCGCACGAGCCTGGCGGGGGATCATGCCAAGGCCGCGCTCCTGGCCGATATCCTGGTCGGCGTCCCCGGTGTGGAACTGGCTCGGGAGCACGTGGAGACGAACATCATCCGCTTCGCGGTGCAGTGCACGGCCAGCGATTTCGTGGACGCGTGCATCGAGCGCGGCGTCCGGATGCTGGTGGCGGGGCGCCACGACGTGCGGGCGGTAGTGCACCGCGACGTGTCGATGAACGACGCCGAGCGGGCGGGGCAAGTGATCCGCGGGGTGATGCGGACGCTGCCCAAAATGTCAACTTGACATGGTAATCTCCGAGCTCCTCTGAATCCGAGCGTTCGCGACAGCCAGTGACACCACAGGGTCATGTCGCTGGACACCCTGCGAGCGTCAATCCGCCAAACGGGAATCCCTCGCTCCGGACCAGCCCGCATTCCATCCCACATAAGGGTCCCCTGAAGAGGGGATACCCGTGCGCATGGCAACTCCGTACCGTACTTTTGGCGAATATCTCTGTTTTATAACCATTATAACCTCTTGAATCACGTATTGATCGCTGAAAAGAAAACATCGTGAGATCTTGATCCGCGGATCATGCGAGTACGCGTTGTTGCAGTTCCAGCCCCAACCGAACGGCCGGGGCACCGGCTTCTCACGCAGCACACCGCGCGCCTGATTGAGCAGAACCGCCGGACCGGCACGATCCGAGAAAGGGGAGGCAAGCGATGAACCGATGCACACTCGCTCTTGCGCTGGCGCTCATCGCGCCCACCACCGGTTTCGCTCAGGAAGCGGAGTCTCCCCCCGGCCACAAGGATCCGATCATCGCGTTCGCGATGGAGCTGGTCGTGCCGGTACTCGGCCATGCCTACGCGGGCGACGCCAGGCGCGGCATCGCGCCGGCCGTGGTCCATGTGGCCGGCTACGGGCTGATTGGGTACGGCGTCACCAGGGCCCTCGATTGCCTTCTCTGCGGCTCGGGCAGCGGCGACGACAATACGGACGGCATCATCATCGTCACCGGGGTTGCTGCGGCCGTGGTCGGCAAGGTCTGGGGGCTCGTGTCGGTCGCGAGCACGGTCCGTGACCGCAACGCCTCGCTCGTGGTCGAGTCAACCTCCAACGGGCAGTTCGGTGTTGGGATCAAAGTGAACTTCGGAGGCTGACCAATGTTGAAACGATTCTGGCCCGGTGCGGTGGTGGTCTGGCTCGCGCTTGGGGCCTGCACTTCAGACGTCGCGGAGGTATTGGCACCAATTGATGAAAGCACCTTTCACGCCGAGGCGCAGGCTCGGAATGCGGTGACCCCTGCGCTCACAGACCGTGAAATCCTCGAAGCCTTCTATCACGCTACCGGGGGTCCGGACTGGCACTACCAGGGCGGCTGGATGTCCGAACCATCGATCGACGACTGGGAGGGCGTCAGCGTGGATACGGCCGGCCGGGTGCAATCCTTGTGGCTGCCCGACAACAACCTGTCCGGGCCGGTTCCGCCGGAACTCGGGAGCCTGAGCAATCTGGTGGAGTTGCTACTCCCCGAAAACCGATTGACCGGCTCAATCCCGGCAGAGCTGGGCAGCCTGGGCAACCTGGAGGCGTTGAACCTCTCCATCAACCAACTGACGGGAGCCATTCCGGCAGAACTCGGCAACCTGTCCAGCCTCGTTGGGCTGAATCTCTGGGCAAACCGGCTGACGGGGTCGATCCCGGCGGAACCGGAAGATTTGGACCTAAAATAGTGATAACACACTGTTATGCAATGAGTTATAGAATCATCAACCCGGTATGTGTATCACTTCAGATATGCAATCGTGAACGGGAATCCTCTCGACCCTACTGGAGTTCTTAGGACGTGAACCTGTTCGGATTAAGCCGTGGAGGAACAGCCTCTTGCGGACCCCCAAACGAAGCCTTCCTCATCCCGAGTCGCGCAAGGCTCGCAACCCCAAGACCGGGAACCGGTCGAGGTTCCGGTGCGGGCCGCGCTGGTCTTCCAACCATCGATACTCTTTCTCAGCCGCGTGGACCGAGGCCAATGGGCCGCCGCGAGCCGCAAAGAGCCCCGATCGCCGTAAGTAAGGGAAGCGAAGGGCTTCAAGTATTCACATGCGAGTCGGCGAGGCAGGTCCGGGGCGGGTCCGGCACCGCTGCTCGTAGAGGCCGAGTGCCCGCAGGGGGAAGTAGTCCCGGTAAAGGGCGTATTCCAGTAGCGCCGTACGGAAGAAGACGCCAGACGCCTGCTGTTTGGGCCACGTCCCATCCGCCTCCTGTGTGTCGATGAGGAATCGGACGCCCCGCGAGATCGCACTCCAGTTGGACTCGTCGGCGGTGAGGAGCGCGATCAGCGCCCACGCGGTCTGGACGACTTGGCCTTGCTCGTGCGCGACGTATCGGCCGGTCGCGCATCCGCTATGGTGTTCGCCCCATCCCCCGTCCGCCCGTTGGCGGTCCAGCAGCCAGCGGCACGCGAGCCGCAGTGCGGGATCGCCGGGACGGGCACCCGCGGCGACGAGACCCCGGACGCCGAACATCGTGCCGTAGATGAACTGGATGCCCCAAACGCCGCGCCACGACCCATCGCTCGCCTGGCTCCGCCGAAGCCACTCTTCGGCCCTTGCAACGGCGCTCGCAATCTCTCCGCTGGCGGACTGCGCAAGGTGTCGCTGGCAGGCGGCGAGCGCCGCGAGGCAAGACGCCGTGCACTCGACATATGAGCGCTCGGTCATGGAGTCGCCGAACATCTCGGCTGGATTCAGCCACTCCAGCCCGATCCGCGAGCGCCGCGGCTCGCAGCTGCCGAACCCGCCATCGCGGTTCTGGCCGCGCAGCATGAACCCGACCGCATCGCGGAGCATCGTATTGGTGGCAGCGTCGGGCTGCGCTTCGATGATCCCCAGCACCGCCTCTGCGGTACAGTCGGTGACCGGCCAGCCATGCCACGCCCCGGGGAAACACCAGCCTCCCTTGGGGTCAGTACGATACGCCTCGCGAAACCCCTCGAAGCTGACGCCGATCTGTTGCCGGAGCAGGTAAGTTGCTCCGTGCCGGAGAGCGTCCCGAACCCCGTCAACATCCGGCACCGCCGCCAACGCTTGCAGGGAGAGTCCGGTGTCCCAGGAGGTGCTTCTGGCTCCGGTGACCCGCGCCCCATCCTCCTCGTCCTCCCAGATCCAGCCGTCCAGTTGCTTGAGCGCCCTGCGGCAGTCGGTGTCGTCCGGATCATGAAGCCACAGCGCGAGGATGTTGAGCAGACCGCTGACGGGCGAGATGCTCGCATGGCCGGTGGTTCGCAGCTCCCACCTGATCCGCCGGAGGATCGCTTCCACGCATCGCCTTCGGAGACGCTTGCCGTGGAACCGCTCGAACACCCTCGCAAACCCATATCCGGTCCGAAGCCACCGGCTGGGCCGGGTGTAGAGGTCTTCGTCCCGCAGCCGGTCGCGGCATGCGGAGAAGTCGATGTCCGCGAACGGCCGGGAAAACAACTCCTCCCGCAACGAAGCGATCACAGGTGTGACGGGCACCTGAAACCGCCGCGCGTAAACCGCCGCCATGGCCATGTAGATGAGCCGCGTGTGACAGTACCAGTTGGCGGGATGCAGGGCGAACCAGCGCGGCAGGATCCACAGTTCCGGCAGGATGGGGTTGACTCCGCGCCAGTTGTAGAGATTGAGGAGCGCCAGCCAGAACTTGCCCCAGCTTGGGATACCAAGCACGCCCTCCTCCCGCAGGAATCGTCGAGCCGACTCCACCAAGGGGTCATCCCGCTGGACCCCGAGGAGCCGCGCCGCCACATAGACCAGTGTCGTGACGAACAGGTGGGGAGCAGAGTGTTCGTGCAGACCCCAGGCACCCCCTTCGAGACGGGTCCGTTCGAAGAACCGCAGCACGCGGCGGCGGCGGCCGGGCTTGAGCCGCCGTCCAAGGAGATGGTGTAGCAACACGTAC
>CAZRQE010000016.1:0-26430 GCA_964602175.1 uncultured Gemmatimonadaceae bacterium
ATCCCGTGCTCCTCGTACAGGCGGCGCAGGGCCGTGCTGCGATCGCCCGGCACCTCGATGATGCAGACGCCGCCTGAGAGTTCCGGCTCCATCGGCGTGACCAGGGTCATGCCGAGCTCGGATAGCCCCGTTTTCAGGGCGGTGGCCAGCTCGGTCACCCGCGCCTCGGTTGCCGGGCCGCCGATCGCGCCATGGAAGTCGGCCGTCGTGCCGACCGCGGCCAGGCACGCGTCGTCCCGCTGGCCCATCGACTCGAACTTGCGTGCCCCCTTCACGTCCGGATCGGCGTCGCTGCCCCACCCCGGCGCCACGATGTTGGGCCAGATCTCGGCGATCCGGTCCTCCCTGACGTAGAGCACGCCCGCCTCCTTGGGCCCCATGAACCACTTGTGCGAAGAGGCGGAGTAGGAGTCGCAGCCGAGTTCGCGCAGATCGACGTCGAGCGCGCCCCAGCTCTGTGCGCCGTCCAGGTGGACGTGGATGCCGCGGGCGTGAGCCGCCTCGACGAGTTCGCGGACGGGCAGCCGCACACCGCTGACGTTCGAGACGTGGGTAATCGCCAGGACCCGGGTCCGGGCGGTCAGGGCCGCGACGAACGGGTCGAACAGCTCCTGGGCCGAAGCCGGGTGACGCGGCACGGCTACCCTCTTCACCTTGATCCCGAACCTTGCCGCCCGCACGTCCCACGCCACGTTGTTGGTCGGGTGATTCTGATCCCAAACAACCACCTCGTCGCCCGCGCTGAGCGGCACGCCGTTGTTGACCGTGTTGTTGGCCTCGCTGGTGTTGCGGACGAGCGCGATCTCGTCGGGGCTGACGCCGAGCTGGGCCGCGACGGCCGTCCGGGACGCCTCGGTCAGGGTGCGGAACTTGGCGCGGTTGTTGGACGAGCAGTCGCGGTCGATGTCGCGGGTCAGGTCCTCCACGCGCGCGGCCACGGAGCGGGGCGACGGGCAGAGATTGGCCGCGTTCATCGGGACGCGTTCCTCCGTGAAGGAGAACTGCGCGCGGACCTGCTTCCAGTACGACTCGTCGGCCGGCGAGGCGGGGGCCGTGGGAGGCCAGGCGGGACCCTCGGCCGGCAGGCCCGGAGCCCCGAGAGGATCGGCTGCGCGCGAGATTGCCGCAGGGAGGACGACGGCTCCGGCGGCCACGTCGGTGAGGAAGGAGCGGCGGCTGGTTCGACGCTTCACGGGGTGCCTCCTGGGGCTGGGCCGAACGGGCGGGTTGCTCTGATCATACCGGTGGGGCAGCTTCCCTTGCCAGTCTCTGGTGTCCGCAGGCACAGGAGAGTGTCCACAGGCAGAGGAGAGCACCTTGTCACTGATCGCCCAGCGCATCAACCACCTGGGTACGGAGAACGCCTTCAGGGTCGGCGACGACATCCAGCGATGCGTCGACAGGGGAATGGACGTGATCCGCTTCAACCTGGGCGCGCCCGATTTCCGCAGTGCCCCGCACCTCAACCGCGTCGCCAGCCAGGCGCTGGACGCCGGCAATTCCGGGTACTGCGACCCCGCCGGCATCCTCCCCTTCCGCGAGGCCATCGCGGCCCATGTAACAAGCACGCGGGGCGTGGAGGTCACGCCCGGCCGCGTAATCGTCACGCCGGGCGCCAAGCCCCCGATCGGCTACACGCTGCAGACCTACGTGGACGAAGGGGACGAGGTCATCTACCCCTCGCCCGGATTCCCGATCTACGAGTCGTGGGTGCGTTTCGCGCGCGCGGTGCCGGTGCCGCTGCTGCTATCGGACGAGCGCGACTTCGCCTTCACCGCGGACGACCTCGCGGCGCTGGTCACCGAGCGGACGAAGGTGATCATCCTGTGCTCGCCCTCCAATCCGACGGGGGGCGTGCTGTCGCGCGACGACCTGGCGGGGATCGCCGCTCTGATCCGGGAGCGCTGCCGGCCCGACGTGCGCATCTACGCCGACGAGATCTACGAGCACATCCTCTTCGACGGGCTCGAACACGAGAGCATCATGTCCCACGAGGGCATGCCCGAGCGCACCGTCCTGGCGAGCGGCCACTCGAAGGGGTTCGCGATGACCGGGTGGCGCCTGGGGTGGGCGGTGCTGCCGACCGAGGAGGAGGCCGCGATCTTCAAGCAGCTCAACATCAACATCATGTCGTGCGTGCCCCCGTTCCTGCAGGAGGCGGGCGCGGCCGCGTACGAGGACCCGGAGTCCGCGGTGCAGGTCGAGCGCATGGTGCGGGAGTTCGAGCGGCGGCGGGACTGGGTCGTGCCGGCGCTGAACGGGGTTCCGGGCGTGAGGTGCCGGCTGCCGAAGGGGGCGTTCTACGTCTTCCCGGGCGTGTCGGGGATGTGCGAGCGCCTGGGGGTGTACGACGCGCGGGCGCGGCTGCCGGCCGAGGCGCGGGGGCGGGCGACGCCGGCGGCCATACTCCAGATGTTCCTCCTGTACCGCTACGGGGTTGCCTCGATGGACCGGGCGTCGTTCGGCCGGATCGGTGCGGAGGGGCAGGACTTCCTGCGGCTGTCGATCGCCAACAGCATGGAGGACATCCGTCGCGGGGTGGAGAGGATCGCTGAGGCTGCAGAGGACGAAGCCGGCTTCGCCGAGTTTGTGGGCAGCGCGGACTTCCACGAGCTGTTCGGGTGAGCCTGCGGGTATGTGTGGCGGGCGTCACGGGGTGGACCGGGCGCGAGGTGGCCGCCGCCGTGCGCGATTCGCACGAGTTCGAACTGGTGGCGGCGGTCGCGCGCCGGGAGGCGGGCAGGGATGTCGGCGACGCGCTCGGTTGGGAGGCGCGCGCAGGCGTGGAGATCACGGCCGACCCCCTTGGCGCGCTGTCCCGCGCACCCGACGTCTGGATCGACTACACGCACCCGCTGGCGGTGAAGGACCATGCGCTGACCGCTCTGGAGGCGGGCACGCGGGTGGTGATCGGCACCTCGGGCCTGGGAGCGTCCGACTACGCGGAGATCGAGGCCGCGGCGGCCGTGCACGGCGCGGGGGTGATCGCGGCGGGGAACTTCTCGCTGACGGCCGCGTGTCTCAAGCACCTCGCCGGGATCGCGTCGCGCCACCTGCCCCATCGCGAGATCGTCGACTACGCCGACGCCGGCAAGCCGGACGCCCCGAGCGGCACCGCGATGGAGCTGGCGGAATACCTCGACACCGTCTCACGCAACCGGATCCAGGTTCCGGTGGACGAGATCGTGGGCGTGCCGGGAACCCGCGGCGCGGGCATCGGGGGCACGCAGGTGCATTCGGTGCGGCTCCCCGGCTACGTCATCTCGGTCGAGGTGCTCTTCGGGCTTCCGGGCGAGCACCTCACGCTGCGCCATGACGCGGGCGAGAGCGCCGAGCCGTACGTGGCGGGAACGCTGCTGGCGGCGCGCCGGGTCGGTGAGGTCACGGGGCTGGTCCGCGGGCTCGACCGGTTGCTGTTCGGATAGCGCGGGCGCGGGGGAAGGGCTACTCCTCCGTGATGACGATTTCGAACATCGACGGCCACAGCTTCCCGGTGACGTAGAACGTGCCGGTGGCCTCGTCGTAGGCGATGCCGTTGAAGACCGCGCCCGCATCCGCCGGCCGGCCGCTCACCAGCGAGAGTCCGAAGGCGTCGAGCTGCCCCGTGACCTCTCCGGTCGCCTTGTCGATCCGAACGATTTCGTCCCTCAGGTAGATGTTCGCGTAGATCTGGTCGCCGACGCATTCGAGTTCGTTGAGGTTGCGGACCGAGAACCCGGAACGCTTCACGTCGATCAGGTCCAGCACTTCGAAGGTTGCGGGATCGCGCCGCTGCAAGGTGTCCGAGCCATCCGACATGAACAGCGACGCGCCGTCGTAGCAGAGTCCCCAGCCCTCGCCCTCGTACGCGAAAGTGCCCTCCGGCACCAGCGTCGCGGCATCGTAGACGAAGGCCAGGCCAGCCTTCCAGGTGAGCTGGATCAGCTTGTCGTCCACCAGGGCGATCCCCTCGCCGAAGTGCTCGTCCGAGAGCGCATGGCTGCCCAGCACCTCGCCGGTCGCGATGTCGACCCGCCGGATGTCGGACTCCCCGTACTGGCCCGTGCTCTCGAAGAACACGCCGTCGTGGATCAGCAGTCCCTGGGTGTACCCGGACGGATCGTGCGGGAGCGTGCGCCGCAGGTCGTACCCGAGCACTGCGACGGACTCGCCGCAGCCGCCGAGAAGGAACGGCAGCGCCACAACAGCCGCAACCAACAGTCTGCCTCGCCGTATCATCACTTTCCTCGCATGCCCTTTCTCATCGTGGAGCCCTCTGGCTAACGTATCACTTCTCATCTCGACCCAAGGAGGCGGAAGTGCCCGGGCTGCATCCCCATATCGATCCCGACGGACTGCTGGAGTACTCGGTCGTCTTCACCGACCGGTCGCTGAATCACATGTCGGAGCGGTTCCGCGACATCATGAAGTATCTCTCCAGGACGCTGAAGACGACATACGGTGCGGAGGCCGTCGCCGTGGTTCCCGGCGGCGGGACCTACGCCATGGAGGCGGTGGCGCGGCAGTTCGGAACCGGGAGGCGCTGCCTGGTCATTCGCAACGGCTGGTTCAGCTATCGCTGGACACAGATCTTCGAGGCCGGCGGCATCCCGTCCGCCGAGACGGTGCTTTCGGCGCGCCCCGTTGCGGATGGTCCGCAGGCTGCGTTCGCGCCGGCGCCGGTCGCCGAGGTCACGGCGGCGATCGCGGCGGAGCGCCCGGAGGTCGTCTTCGCACCCCATGTGGAGACTTCGGCCGGGATTATCCTGCCGGACGAGTACCTCCGAGCCGTCGCGGACGCGACGCACAAGGTCGGGGGACTCTTCGTGCTCGACAGTATCGCGTCGGGCGCGATGTGGGTCGACATGAGGGAGCACGGCGTCGACGTGCTGCTCAGCGCCCCCCAGAAAGGCTGGAGCGGATCGCCCTGTGCGGGGCTCGTGATGCTGGGTCCCGACGCACTGGCCAGGATGGAGCCGGCAGACAACACGAGCTTCTCGTGCGACTTGCTGCGGTGGCTCCACGTGATGAAGAGCTACGAAGAGGGCGGACACACCTACCACGCCACCATGCCCACCGACGCGCTCCGCATGCTGCATGACGCGACGTTGGAACTGCAGGCATTCGGGCTGGAGCGGGCCAGGGCGCGCCAGGCGCAGCTCGGCGAGCGCGTTCGGGCGGTTCTCGCCGAACGCGGCTTCAGGAGCGTGGCCGCATCGGGATTCGAGGCGCCGGGGGTCGTTGTCTGCTACACCGACGATCCCGAAATCAGGCTGGGGACCGCATTCGCGCGGGCGGGCGTGCAGATCGCGGCCGGCGTCCCCCTGCAGTGCGGCGAGCCCGAGGGGTTCAGCGCGTTCCGCATCGGGCTCTTCGGGCTGGACAAGCTCGGTCACGTGGATCGTACGGTCGACACCTTTGCGGCGGCACTCGAGCAGGTACTGGAAGGTGCGGGAGCGGCCGCGCCGGATGCGGCAACAGCCGCGGCGCAACCGGCGGCGATCTGATGGGCCGCCGCATCGTCTCGGCGTTCGAGGTGACAGGCTGGGAGGAGACACCGTACGGGGAGGAAGGCGACGGCCCGAGCCTCGGTGAAGCGCTGGTGCTCAAGAGCTACAGCGGCGAACTCGAAGGCGTGGGGCGCGCGCGGCTCCTGATGTGCCGGGCCGACCCCGCCAGCAACAGCGAGAACGCGGGGTACGTGGCCTCGGAAAGGATCGAGGGGCGTCTGGCCGGCCGGAAGGGTACGTTCGTGCTGCAGCACTGGGGCGTGGTGGCGGCCGGCTCGCCCCCCAGGACCGCGGGCCACGTCGTCCCGGGGTCCGGCACCGGCGAACTGGCCGGCCTGACCGGCACGATTGAGATCGCCGTCGCGGAGGACGGCACCCACACCCTCGCCCTGGACTACGAGCTGGACTAGTCCAGTCTGGTCCAGGAGCTTCAGTGACCGCCGGGGACGGCGGTGAACCTCTGCACGCGGCGGCCCGTCGAGGCTTCGCCGACGTACAGGTTGCCCCGCGAATCGACATCCATCCCGTGGGGGCGGAGGAACTGGCCCGCCTGCCGTCCGCCGCGCCCGAATTCGCCCACCACTTCGAGGTCCTCCCGGCGCAGCGTCCAGACCTTGTGGTTGGTCCCGTCGGCAAGATACAGCCAGCGCTGCCCGGGATCCGGCGAAAAAGCAAGGACAAAGGCTGAACCGGAGGCCAGGGTTCGCGGCGCGATCGTCTTCTCGGCAACGTACTCTCCGCTCTGCCGGAAGATCTGGATCCGGTTGCCCCGCCGGTCCGCCACGTAGATCAGGCCGTCGGCGGACCCGATGATCCCGTGAACGGTCGACCACTGGAGGGGCGGCGGGCCGTCCGGATCGCGGCCGGCGTAGTCGTACCTGTATTCGTCGTCGGGGGGCTCGCCGTACGCACCCCAGTGACGCAGGTATTCGCCCGTTTCGCCGTCGAAGACGACGACGCGGCGGTTGGCGTAGCCGTCCGCGATGAACACCTCGTTGGAGCCGGGATCCACCCAGATGCCCGCCGGCCCTCCCAGCAGCCGGGTGTCGGCGCTCCCGCCGGTGACGTCGTACTCGCCCAGGGTCATGACCAGTTCGCCGTCGCGCGTGAACTTCATGACGCGGTGGTGCCGGTAGGTGCCGACCCAGACGAAGTCGTTGTGGTCCACGAAGAGGCCGTGGGGATTGCGGGGGTACTCGGCAATATCCTGCGACGGATCGCCCCACCCCTGCACCACGCGCCCGTCGGGATCGAACTCGATCACGGTCGGGGCTGGCACGCAACAGGTGCCGATGGGCGGATCCTGCACCGCCGAGGTCTCCTCCGGCGTGAGCGTTTCCGGCAGATGCGCCACCCAGACGTGGTCGCGGGCGTCGACGAACACCGCCGTCACGGCCCCCATGATCCACTTGTCCGGCATTTCCAGCGGCCACGACGCATCGACCTGAAAGGCGGGCGGTGCGTCGCCCCGGTTGACGTCCCCTTCCGGGGGCCCGGCATCCTGCGGAGGGTCGCACGCTGCGGCAAGAGCAATCGCGAGCAGTGCCGCCGGATTGCGGAGTCTGCGAATGGCCACGCTTCGGGTTATCGTCATTGGTATTCTCGCTGTCGTGGGAAAGCAGGCTCGTCGTACTTGCGTCGGTGCCGGACGCCCGGGAAAGTTTCGTGTGGGAAGGCGATCACGCCAGCCCCGCGGAGTGGCTTCGTGATCGATGCGGGGCGCGCGCTGGAACGATACCAACGGTCGAGAGGGCACATGAACCGGAAACTGACCTCACCAGCCCGCGCTGGCGGCGGGACTGGAATCCCCGGGCCCGGCGCGCGACGGTTGCTGGTGCCCGCGGGCGCGCTCCTTCTGTCGTCGGCGTGCTCGTTTGCGCCGCCCCCGGCGGTTCCGGAGCCGGTCGCCGAGTTGCCCGGCAACTTCATGGGCAGCGCGCTGCCCGGTGACTACGAGTCGCGGGAGTGGTGGAAGATCTATCAGGATCCCGTGCTGAGCACGGTTGTGGACTCGGTCCTCGCGGCAAACTTCGATCTGGCCGAAGCGGTCGCCCGGGTACAGCAGGCCCGGGCACAGGCGGGGATCGCGAGGGCGGGACTGTTTCCCGCGCTGCAGGCCAGCGCCACCGCCACCGATCAGGACACCCCGGCCAACGCCGGATTCGGCGAGCAGTTCCGCAAGCTGGCGGGTGGCGAGGACGGGGCGCTGCCCGGGGGCTTTCAGTTCCCGGATCGGCTGGCATTCACGACATATTCGCTCGGCGTCGACTTCGCGTACGAGCTCGATTTCTGGGGCCGCGCGCGCAACGACGCCCGTGCGGCGGGTGCCCAGTACATGGCCTCGGAGTCGGACTACCACGCGGCCCGCATCGGGGTGCTCGCGACAACGATCTCGACCTACTTCGAGATCGTGGACCTGCGTCACCGCACGGAACTTGCCCGCCGGACGATCGATGTGCTGCTGGAGCGCGAAGCACTGGCCGAGACGCGATACGACCGCGGGCTGGTCACCTCGTTCGAGCTCTATCAGGTCAGACTGGACCTCCGCAACACACAGGCCACTCTGCCCCAGCTGGAGACCCTCCTGACCGATGCCGAGGGACGCCTGGCAGTCCTTCTGGGCGGATTCCGCGGGAAGCTCGACGCGATCCTGCCGGATGCGCTCGCTCCCGTGCCCCTGGGAGATCCGGTCGCGGCGGGCGTCCCCGCGAACCTGCTTTATCAGCGGCCCGATGTGCTTGCCGCGGGGCTGCGGCTGGACGCAGCGCGCTTTGCGATCGGCGCGCGGAGGGCGGAACTGCTACCGTCGCTGTCACTGTCCGGCACGATCGGCGTACAATCCGCGCAGGCCGACGGACTCTTCAACGTGGACCAGTGGTTCCGCAACCTGCTGGGCAACCTGACCGCCCCGATCTTCCAGGGCGGCCGCATCCGGCAGAACATCGCGCTGGCGCATGCGCAGTTCGGCCAGGCCGCGGCGGCGTACGGCCGCACGGTGGTCACGGCCGTCTACGAGGTCGAAGCCGCGCTGGCCGCATTGGCCAACGAAGACCGCCGCCACGCCCTGCTTGTGTCGCAGCGGGAGGAGGCCCAGGGCTCCGTCGATCTCCAGTCGGAGCGGTACGCATCGGGGGTCGGCGGCTACACCGACTACCTGGACGCGCTGCGCACACTCCTCAATGTCGAATCGACCCTGTCCGGGGCAAGCCGAGATCTCGCTTTGGCCCGTCTGGCGGTGCACCGCGCACTCGGAGGTGAATGGACCGCACCGCCCGAGTCCCTGGAAGGACTGGAAATGGTCCCCCTGGCGAGATCCGCCGCCGGTGGCAATGCACGCAACTCCGAAGGGAGCAGATAGATGGGTCGTTTCAAGAACGCCTTGATAGCCTCGGGCATCCTGCTCGGTGCGATCGTCATCGCGGTGATCATGTTTCAGCTCAGGCCCGAACCTCCGCTCCGCGAACCGCCATCGCAGATCCCCTTCGTCACGACCGCACCCGCGACTTCCGGCCAAGGCGCGATCCCGGTCTTCGGCGCCGGCACGGTCAGGCCGCACGCGGAGATCGATGTGGCGGCCCAGATCAACGGCAAGGTTGCATGGGTGTCGCCGAGCTTTCAGGGCGGCGGACGAGTCGGCAGCGGCGACGTCCTCTTCCGCATCGAGGACGCCGACTACCGCAACCGCGTGCAGCAGGCGCGCGCCAACGTGGCGGCGGGGCAGGTTGCGCTCCTTCAGGCCGAGGAGGACGCCCGGATTGCGCGCGAGGAATATGCGCTCTTCCTGAGGCGCCAGCCCGAAGCCGCACGCTCCGGCGAAGCCAGCCCGCTCACGCTGCGCGAGCCGCAGCTCGCCGCCGCACGCGCCGCGCTCGCGCGGGACAGCGCCGCGCTGGCCGACGCCGAACTTGCCCTGTCGCGCACCGAGGTGCTGGCGCCGTTCAGCGGGGCGGTGAGGACCGAATCGGTCGATGTCGGGCAGTTCGTGGCTGCGGGTCAGGGCGTAGGCCGACTGTACGCCGACGACGCGGTCGAGGTGGTGGTGCCGCTGTCCGACTCGGATGCCGCGCTGGTCCCGGACCTGTGGCGATTGGCCGCCGGTGACGGAAACCGCAGCGTGCGGGCCGTCGTGACCGCGGGCTACGGTCAGGCGAACCATGACTGGGAGGGGTACGTGGACCGCGCCGAGGCCGCGCTGGACGAGCAGACACGCACGATTGACGTGATCGTGCGCGTACCGAACCCCTTCTCCGGATCGGGGCCTCCGCTTCTGGTGGGCCAGTTCGTGGAGGTGCGGATCGACGGCGTGGCCCCGGACCGGTACTTCGTGGTGCCACGCGCCGCGCTGCGAACCGGCAACGAGGTCTGGGCGACGCGCCAGAACACGCAGGTGACCATCGTACCCGTGCAGGTGCTGCAACGGTCGGAGGACCAGGTCTACGTGACCGGCGCGCTGCAGCCGGACCAGCCGGTCATCGTGAGGGGGATCCAGATCGCGACCGAGGGCATGCTGGTTCAGACGGGGAATACGCGGTGAGCGCGGCCGCCGAATGGGCGGCCGACCGCGCGAGCGCGTTATGGACACGGATCGGCCGGCGACGGTGAGCCGGGACGACGGCCTGGGCCCTCGGGAGTCGCGAGGACCCATCGCCTACATGGCGCGCAACGGCGTCGCGGCCAACCTCCTGATGTTCTTTATTCTCCTGGCCGGCTTCTTCGCGCTGACGACGCTGGTGCAGGAGGTCTTTCCCGAAATATCGATGGACCGGGTCAACATCTCGGTCCCCTATCCCGGCGCCACTCCGGACGAGGTCGAGGAATCGATCATCCTCAAGATCGAGGAACAGATCGAGGGCGTCGAAGGGCTCAAGCAGATCCGGTCCACGGCGGCGGAGGGCCGCGGGTCCGTCGTGGCCGAACTGGAGTTGGGCGAGGATCTGAACCGGTTTCTCGACGACATCAAGGCGCAGATCGACAGGATCCAGACCTTCCCCGCCGGCGCGGAGCGCCCGGAAGTCACCGAGGTGACCAACCGGCAGAGCGTCATCCGCCTCGTCCTCTTCGGGGATGTGTCCGAGCGGACGCTGAAGGAACTCGCCTACCGTACCGAAGACGCGCTCTCCGCGCTGCCCGAAGTCTCCTATGTCGAGACCACCGGAGTGCGCGAGTACGAGATCTCGATCGAGGTCCCGCTGCAACGGTTGCGGGCGCTGGGTCTCACGCTGCGCGACATTTCGAACGCCGTCCGCGGCGGCTCGCTCGACCTCTCGGCGGGAAGCATCGACACCCGCGACGAGGAAGTGCGGATACGCACCACCGGTCAGAACTATACACAGCAGGACTTCGAAGAAATCATCGTCGTCAGCCGGGCCGACGGAACGGTGGTGCGGCTGGGCGACATCGCCGAAGTGCGTGACGGCTTCCGCGAGGTGGACCTCGTCGGCCGCTACGGAGGACAGCCAGCCGCCTACGTCGAGGTCTTCCGAACCGCCGACGAGAAAGCTCTCGAGATCGTGGACGCCGTCGAGCGGCACCTCGACGAGGAGGTGATCCCCACGCTCCCGGCGGGCGTCGCGCTCGAGATCTGGAACAACGACGCCGACATCCTCCAGGACCGGCTCGGACTGCTCGTCAAGAACGGCCTGCTCGGGCTCACGCTGGTCCTCCTCGCGCTGGCGATCTTTCTGGAGATCAGGCTGGCCTTTTGGGTGGCGGTGGGGATCGCGGTCTCATTCGTGGGAACGTTCGGCGTCATGGCCATGCTGGGTGTGTCCATCAACCTGATGTCGCTCTTCGCCTTCATTCTCGCCGTGGGGATCGTAGTCGACGACGCCATCGTGGTGGGCGAGAACATCTACGCGGCCCGAGAGCGAGGCGACCGCGGCGTTGTCGCGTCGATCCGCGGTGCCCGCAGGGTGACCAGGCCGGTTATCTTCGCGATCCTGACCACCGTGGTGGCCTTCTGCCCGCTCTTTTTCATCCCCAGTTCCATCGGGAGGATCGTCGGCGAGATCCCCATCATCGTGATCTCGGTCCTGCTCTTTTCCCTGATCGAGTCCCTGCTGGTCCTGCCGAACCACCTGTCCCACCTCCCCGACCGCGGGGGATCCCCGGCCGGCCGGAATCCCAACCCGGTCTCCCGGATCCGGTCCCGGGTCGACGCGGGGCTCAAGCGGTTCATCGATGGTCCGCTCGACCGCGGTCTGCGGTTCGCGACGGGCAAGCCCGGAATCGTCATCGCCAGCGGCGTCGGCATGATCGTCATCTCCGTGGCGATGATTCCGGCGGGGATCATCAGGGTCGACTTCATGCCTTCGGTGGAGGCGGACCTGGTGACGGCCAGTCTGGAGATGCCCGAAGGCACGCCCGTCCAGCGCACGTCGGACGTGGCCGGAAGGCTGGAATCGGCAGGATACCAGGCGCTCGAACGGCTCGCGGCGGAAGGCTCGGGCGGCGTCGAGGGCGTCCTCACCGGCGTCAACGTCACGGTCGGACTGCCGGCCAGGCAGAGCGGGCCCGCCGGTGCGGCCGACGCTCAAGCCAACCCGCAGGCGAACATCGCGGCCGTCGAGTTCAAGCTTGTGAGCCCCGAAGACCGGGACATTTCCGCGGCCGACCTTCAACAGGAGTGGCGCGAGGCGGTCGGCGCCCTTCCCGAGGCCAAGTCACTGACCATCACCGCCGAACTGATCAGCTTCGGCGCCCCCGTGCACGTTGAACTCTCGCACCCGGATCCGGACCGTCTCGGCACGATCGGCGACACCGTCATCGCCCGGCTCCGCGGATTCGCCGGCGTGTTCGACGTGCAGGCGGACCAGGACCAGGGACTGAGGGAAATCCAGCTCGATCTGCTCCCCGAGGCACGAACCCTGGGGCTCACGCTCGACAACCTGGCCAGGCAGGTCCGTTCGGCCTTTTTCGGTGACGAAGCACTGCGAGTGCAGCGCGGCCGCGAAGACATGCGCGTCTACGTCCGGCTGCCCGAGGAAGAGCGGAATGCCATCGCCGATGTCGAGGGCTACCTCGTCCGCACCCCGGGCGGTGGCGAGGTCCCCCTGGCGCGCGTGGCTTCCGTGCAATTCGGCCGCTCACCCACCACCATCCGCCGCAAGGACGGTCACCGGGTGCTCACCGTCACCGCCGACGTCAACATCAACGTCGTCACCGGTGACGAGATCACCAACATCCTGGACCGCTCGATCCTCCCCGAACTCGTCAGCCGCACCCCGGGGCTGACCTATTCATTCGGTGGAGAACAGCAGGAACAGGTGGAATCGTTCAGCGCGCTCGGCGGCGGCTTCGCCCTGGCCCTGCTCGCGATCTATGCGCTCCTGGCGATTCCGTTCGGCTCCTACACGAAGCCGCTGATCATCATGGCGGCCATCCCGTTCGGGATTATCGGGGCCGTGCTGGGCCATGCGATCCTGGGGCTCCAGATGGCCATCATGTCCCTCTTCGGGGTGATCGGCCTGAGCGGAGTCGTCGTGAACGATTCCCTGGTCATGATCGACTTCATCAACGAGCGGCTGCGCCGGGGCATGCCCGGCCGCGAGGCGATCATTGCGGGCGCGAAGGCGCGCTTCCGTCCGATCTTCCTGACCTCGGTGACCACCTTCCTCGGCGTCGCGCCGCTGGTGTTCGAGACGAGCCTGCAGGCGCAGTTCCTGATCCCGATGGCGGCTTCGCTGGGCTTCGGCATCCTGTTCGCGACCGTCGTGCTGATGCTGATCGTACCCGCGCTGGCGATGGTGCAGCACCGAGTGACCGGCGGTCGCTAGCAGTCTGCCAGCGACCGTCACGGCTCCCGGTCTCGCGGATCCGGCCCCATTGCGACGGGGAGGTCGTGGCGGTCGCCCCAGTCGCGCCAGCTCCCGTCGTAGAAATGGATGTCCAGCCCCATCATGCGCGCCGCCATGTAGTCCACGCTGGCTCTCATCCCGATCATGCAATAGACGACGTGGGTCTTCCCCTCCCCCGCACCGTGGCGCTCCAGGATGCGCGCAATCTCGGCACGGGGGCGGAAGCGGGTGTTGTTGTCGGGATCCATCAACTCTTCCCAGTACAGCTGCGCCGCGCCGGGAATGTGCCCGGGCCGGCCTCCGTTGCCGAGGCCACCGTCCTCGCCGGTGTACTCGTCGTCGGGTCTGGCGTCCAGCAGGACCAGGGACTCGTCGCCCAGCCGCGCCTGAATCCAGTCCGCCGACACGCGGAAGTCGACCCGGTTCGCGGGCTCGACGTTCCCCGGCGCGACCTCCGTCGGTGGTCCGGTCGCGACCTCGCCGCCCGCCGCCTTCCAGGCTTCGAGACCCCCGTTCAGCACGAATGCGCGGTCCCCGAGGCCCAGCAGATCGAAGGTGACCCACGTTCGAGCGGTCATTGTCATGCTGGCGCCATAGATCATGACCCTCGAATCGCGCCGCACGCCAGCCGCGCGCAGGGCGGCCGCGATCTCCTCGACCTCCCGGAATTCGGCGATCCAGCCCTCTTCGCCCTCCCAGGCGATGTCGCTGAACCGCAGCGGACGGGCTCCGGGGATATGCCCTGCCGCGAAGGCCCCGGCCCGCCGTTCGGCCTCGATCACGATGACGTCCTCGTCCCCGATGTGCCGCCTGAGCCAATCGGCCTCGACCAGGGGATCGACGGGCATCGTCTGCAGCGCGGGCGCGTCAGGTTGGCCGGGAGGCTCCTGACCTGCGACCGGAGTCGGGATGAGGAGGGCGCAAGGCGTGATCGCGGCCGCGGCGCGCACGACCAGTGCAAGAGCAATCGACTTCTTCATATGGGCCTGTCCGAAATCAGAAACGGGAAGTGAGGGTGATGCGGAAGCTCCGCGTGGCGCCCGGATTGCGTTCCTGGACGTCGACGTACTCGGCTTGCAACAGGTTGGCGACCTTGGCCTGGACTTCCATGTCCCTCACGTCCATCCCGAACCTCAGGTCCACCAGCGTGATCGCTCCGCGCTCGTCGAGCGGAAACGCGAGAACCTGCTCCGGCCGGCTGCGGTAGCGCAGATCCAGCGCAACCAGGTCCGTCCAGCCGGAAAGGGTTGTCGTGAGGTTGTGGCGGGAGCGGTACGCCAGCCTGAGATCCGTGTTGAGGTCCCGGCTGTCGAGAAGGAGGTAGTTCGTCTCGAAGTTCAGCTTGCGCGGCACCAGCCCGACCCTCACCCCGGCATCCAGACCCCTTACCCTCGCTTCGGCAACGTTGCGGAACTGAAACGTCAGGAACTGGCCCGGGGCACCCGACACCTCGATCAGGCCGTCGTACTCGCTCCAGAACAGACCCGCATCGAACCACAGCCAATCGCGGGGACTGGCGGTCAGGCCGACCTCGCCGGCCCAGGCGGACTCGCCGCGCAATTGCAGGTTGGGTACGACGCGAAAGCCGAACACCACCGTGGACGTGAACTGCTCGGAGACCGAGGGGGCCCGATAGCCGCGGCTGAACGAAGTCCGGAAGCTCAGGCGGTCGCTCCGCTGGAAGACGAGCCCGATCTTCGGATTGAGGGTCAGGTCCGACTCCACAAACGAGGCTGCGTACCTGTCCAGCCGCAAACCAACGGATGCGCGCAGGGTTTCGGAGAATGTGATGTCGTCCTGGGCAAACAGCGCGAAGTCGGTAACGTTCGGCGTCGGATCCAGGAAGTTCGACGCCACACCGGTATAGGCGGCCTCTCCGCCGAAGGTGAAGGAATTGCGTCCCGCGCCGAACAGCGAGAACTGAACATCGGTTCCGTACCGCGTCGAGCGGTGATAGTCCTCGTTGTCGTGAAAGTGGTTCTGTACGCGGACATGCTGGATCTGCGGCCGTATCTGAAGCTGGAGCCGGGAGTTCACCAGTGGCGTACCGGTCAGCCCAACCACCAGGTCGGAGTTGCGGATCCAGTCGCCCAACTGGCTGGGATCGACTTCCAGCCGCCGATCGGCGGAACGCCATGTGAAGAACTCCTGCGCGTCTTCCCGCTTCCAGGTCGCAAAGACGGCCCAGGGGGTCAGGGACTGCGCCCCGAAAACCGCCTTCGCCCGCAGGTGCCAGCGGTCCACGCTGCCGTTCTGGCGGAAACCGTCGGATCGCTCGCGGCCGCCGAAGAGCGTCAGATCGGTCGCGCCGATCCGGCGCGCGTGCTGCATCTGAAGCCCCTGCATGTTCAGGCGCTCGTCCGTGAAGTGCACGTCGCCGGGCGTGTCGAAGACACCGTAGTATCCGCGGACCACGGATTCGGCCGCGACCACCAGGGGCCGCGTGATCACGTTGACGACGCCACCCATGGCGTTGGTCCCCCAGAGGGTGGAGTGCGGACCCTTCACGATCTCGATCCGTTCCACGTCCAGGATCGGGAGCATGCCGAAGTCGATCGCCGAACTCACGCCGCTGAGCATGCGGTGGCCATCGAGCAGCATGAGGACGCGGCTGCCCACACCGCGGGCAATGCCAGTCGACCCGCGAATGTCCATCTGGCCCGCGTTGAAGGTCACCCCCTGGGCGAACGGGAGCGCCTCATCGAGGGACGTCACGTCCCGGCGCTGCAGTTCCTCCGCTCCGATCACGGCCACGCTCGTGGGAGCGTCACCGGGCCGCGCCGCGCCGCGACTGGCCGTGACCGTAAGTCCCGGGACCTCGAACAGTTGTCTGGTCACGGCAATTCGAAACGGTTCGTCGCCGGGAGTCTGCGGGACTACGGAATGCTCGACGGTGCCGTAACCGTACGCCGCCACGACCAGCGCGTGAGGGCCGGGGCCGGGAAGAACCAGTGAAAAGCTCCCGTCTTCGCCCGTGAACGTGCGGAGCGGCGAGTCCAGGACCAGCACTTCCGCCTGCGCAACGGCGGCACCCGATTCCGCGTCCACGACGACGCCGCGAAAGGGCGCACCCTCCTGGGCGGCCACGGAGTCGGAGGCGACAAGAGCGGCGATCCCGACCAGCGCACCGCAACCCCGCATGGAACCACGCACGGCTATTGACGGCGCCAGACCGTGGTGGAGGCCGAAAGCGGCGGTTGCTCCACCACCACCGTCAGAACGGAGTTCTCAAAGGTGTACCTCCCCGTCTGCTGCGGGCTCAGTTGGACCAGCGCCCCGGTCAGGAACTCCTGCTCCCACGTACCGTCCAGTCGATTGGTGTAGGTACCGGTGCCCTCGAGTCTGACGATGTTGCCGCTGAAAGGCAGCGTCAGATCGCTGGTGAACGTTCCGGTCGCTTCGCCACCCGAAACGGTCGCTTGCCGGACGGTGAAACTGCCAGACACTTCCGGAGGCACAAGCGTCGTTTCGGCGTCCAGCGCCGAGGTAAACGACTGTAGGGCATACGTTCCCGTGAGATCGGGAGGCGCCGGATCCGGCACCACAACCTCTTCGTCGCCACAGCCCGGCGCGAATGAGACGCCTGCCAGCACCGCAATGAGCAATCTGGATCGGGCACGAAACACGTCAGCCTCCCTTTTGGATACTCGACGCTTACGTTTCAACGTACATACCGGCCTTGGCGGCAACCAGATCCCCACCATCCCCTGAAGTCGCTCAGGCGCCACCCCGGCCACTCATGGACGACAAGCCGATACTGCTGATCACAGGCGACAGGCCCAAGGGCCCGCGCGAACTCTTCAGCCGCCTGGATGAACTCGGCGTGCGCCACAGCACGATGACGCACGACCCGGTCTTCACCGTCGAGGAGGCGCAGCGTCTGCGGGGACGCATTGAAGGCGCGCACTCCAAGAACCTCTTCGTACGCGACAAGAAGGAACGGCACTGGCTGGTGTCCTGCCTCGCCGACCGAACGCTCGACCTGAAGTGGCTGGCGGCGGAGCTCGGCACGAAGCGGCTCACCTTCTGCAGCGCCCGGCGTCTGGGCGGCTACCTCGGGATCGGGCGGGGCAGCGTCTCTCCCTTCGCGGTCCTGAACGACGTTACCGGCACTGTCCAGGTGGCGCTCGACGCGGAACTGCTGGCTGCGGAGCCACTCAACTTCCATCCCCTCGTCAACTCGAAGACCACGACGCTGTCCACGGCGGGCCTGTTGCGCTTCCTGACGGCCGAGGGCCACCGGCCCCACGTCATCCGCTTCCCGGCCGGGTAGTCGCTTTACAGCCGAGCCGTGCCGTCAGCGGAACGCGGGCAGGACGTGCTGGACCACGATATCCATGGTCAACCGTTCGTAGTCCCCCGCTGCTTCACCCATTCGCCACCAGTTGTTGGTCGTGACGACGACCAGATTCAGGCCCGGCACGACGACGACATACTGCCCGCCGTGACCCCACGCGAAGTACATGGGTTCGGGCGCGTCGGGAGCAACCCACCACAGCAATCCGTACGAGATGCCCTTCAGGGAACCGGAATCAATGCGCCAGTCGAATCGGCCCATCGTGGACCGGTCGACCCAGTCAGCGGGAATGATCTGCCGTCCCCCGCTCGACCCCCGCTGAAGATAGAGCTGCCCGAACCTTGCCAGGTCCCGCGGCCGCAGATCGAGTCCCGCGCCGCCGTTGTGGAAACCGCCGCCCAGACTCTCCCACCGGCTCCTCGCGATGCCCATGGGGCCCAGGAGCACATGCTGGGCAAAGTTGGGAAGGTGCATGGTGGTCGCCTGCTCGATCACGACGCCGAGCAGGTGCACCGCGCCCGAGTTGTAGGTGAACCGGGTGCCGGGCGTCGACGTCAGCGGCTTCTCTAGCACGAAGCCGAGGTAGTCGCCCGAACGGATCCACTCGATGTACGATCCGAATCCACCCGTCTCGTCCCACTCCAGGCCGCTGGTCATGGTGAGGAGATTCCCCACGGTGATCGCGCGCTTGTCCGTGTCGATCGACGCCGTCAACGGGTCCAGGTAGTTACCGATCGGATCGTCCAGTCCGCCGATGTCCCCGCGTTCGATCGCGATTCCGGCGAGCGCCGAGACGACGCTCTTGGTCACGGACCGGACATCGTGCAACTCCTCGTCGACCCCGTCGCCAAAGTACTCCTCCACGACCAGCCGTCCATCCTTCACCACGAGCAGACTGCGCATGCGGTCGTTTGCGGCGGCCAGTTCCACAGCGCGAGCCATGCGCTCCGGCGAGCCCCCGACGTCGGCCACGGAGCCTTCGACCCAGGGCAAAGCCAGATCGATATCGATGGGGCCCGCGGGTCCGGGACCCAGGGGTCCGTCACTGCAAGCCGCCAGCAGGCCAGCGGCAGATGCAGCGGCCAACCGTGTCAGTTTGGACCGTATGCCGTGCGGTTGCACTCGCACTTCCCGTCACGTGGAGGAGTCAACGTGCTGCACACCGAATCTGCACGAAAGCCACCGCTGCGCGCCAGTCGACCCCTAGCGCCAGGGCCGCCAATCGTCGAATCTTCGGAAACCGAACCCCGCCGCAAATCGTTAGTTGCGTGATTGGGGACCGTAACGCCGGATGGGACTCCCACCCCCGCCGCAACCGTCAGCCATGGGAAGGATGGATTGTCATGAAACGTCTGGAGTGCCGGGCCCGAACCTCGCGTCCCCTCTCGCCGCGCGGAGGCGCGATTCATCAAGGCCTCCTCGCGCTGGCCGCGCTGGCCGTGTCCGGCGTTTGGAGTTGCGCGTCTTCGCAGGTCGCCAATCCCGAAGAGCAGATCGCCCAGGCACTCGCGGCCGCGCCGGATGACCTGGCCGAAGGCGCCCGAATCCTCGGCTACGCCACCGACGGCACCGTCGTTGAGCTTCGCGAGGGATCGAACGACTTCATCTGCCTGGCTTCCAACCCGGCCAATGAGCAATTCTCTTCGTCCTGCTATCACGCGTCACTGGAGCCCTACTTCGCCCGCGGCAGGGAGCTGGACGCCGAGGGGGCGAGTCGGGACGACCGCTATCGCATCCGCTACGAGGAGATGGAGGCGGGCTCGCTGCCGATGCCGGTCATGTCCGCCGCCCAGTACATCTTCGACGGGACGTGGGACGGCGCGACGGGGACCGCCGAGGGCATGCTCCGCTGGGTCATCTACGTGCCCGGAGCAACCGAGGAGTCGATCGGGCTGTCGGCTGCGCCCGTTCAGGGTGGTCCCTTCCTGATGTCCGCGGGCACCCCCGGCGCCCATATCATGATTGTTCCGCCTCGCGACGGGTAGTCGTCTGTCCGCATGATCTCGACCCTGGGTGCCATATTCATTACTGCCGGGGTCATCGGGTTGCACGCGGTCTTCGTGGTCTTCGTGCTTCTGCGTCCACGCGTCCGCCAACCCTCTTCGCTCGCGTGGATCCTCGTGATCATCGCGGTCCCGTTCGGGGGGATCGTGCTGTACCTGGTCGTGGGCGAAGTGCGCACCGGCAGCAAGCGCAAACGCCGTCACCGCACGATCCAGAAGAACATTCGCACGGTGCTGCAGCGCGCATGGCACGAGACGACCGCAACGGCCGTCGTGCCCTGGGGAAGCGAGGCCATCGCGCGGCTCGCCCGGCTGGGGAGCGACACGCTGCCGCGCAACGGAAACCGGCTGAATCTGGTGGCAACGGCGGAGCGTCTTACGCGGACGCTGGTGGCCGACATGGACAATGCGCGGGACCACATCCACCTGTTGTCCTACATCTACCTGGACGACAAGGTCGGGCGGACGGTCGCCGCCGCGCTCGTCAGGGCAAGTGAACGGGGGGTTGCGTGCCGCCTGTTGGTGGACAACGTCGGATCGAGTGACTTCCTGAAGTCGGAGCTGTGCCGCACGCTGAGGAATGCCGGCGTCCAGGTGGTCGCGGCACTGCCGACGCGGATCACGCAGATTGCCTCCATCCGCTTCGACATGCGCAACCATCGAAAGTTCGCGGTCGTGGACGGTCGCGTGGGCTATACGGGAAGTCACAACATCGCCGAGGAGGCGTTTCACCCGAAGCCGCGCTTTGCACCGTGGATCGACGCGACGCTCCGAATCGAGGGGCCCGTGGTGCGCGACCTGCAGGCCCTCTTCATCGAAGACTGGTTCATGGACACCGAGGAGAATCTCGATCACCTGATCGGCCAGCCGCCCGCGGAGTTCCCGGACGGCCGCATCGTGCAGATCGTCGGCACCGGGGTGAACTCACAGAACCAGGCGCTGGTGCGGGTGATTCAGTCCGCCGTTCACATGGCCCGCGAAGAACTCATCCTCACAACCCCCTATTTCGTCCCGGATGAGGGTACGCTCGCCGCTCTTACCACGGCGGCGATCCGTGGCGTCCGGACGATCATCGTGGTCCCGGCCAGGAACGACTCGCCCCTCGTCGCGCTCGCAAGCCGCAGCTTCTACGAGACGCTCCTCAACGCCGGCGTCGAAGTGCACGAATTCACGAAGGGGCTGCTTCACGCCAAGACCATCACCGTGGACCGTGACTTTGCACTCGTGAGCACGGCCAACCTGGACCGGCGCAGCTTCGAGATCAATTTCGAGCTCAGCACGCTGATCTACGACAGCGATTTCGCCTCCGAACTCCGCCTCCTTCAGAAGCGCTACCTCGAGGACTGTACCCGCGTCGACGCGGCCAGGTGGTCGGCGCGGAGCTGGCCGCTCAGGCTGGCCGAGAACGCCGCAGGTCTGGTCTCCGCGCTGCTGTGAGCCCTCGTCGCGGGGAAATGGCCGGCGAGGTGGCGGCCGATTGGGCCAGGACCCGGCCGCGCGGCGCGGCGGGACCGGAGGACGGCCCGGCGCTGATACTGGGCGATTCCTCTCCACGCCTCGCCCATGCACTGAAAGCCCTCGGGCGCACCGTCACCCGGTGGCACCGGCTGCCGTTCCCGGACCAGCTCCACGCGCCCTGGCCACCGCCGGGCCGCTTCGGCGAGGTGTGGGTGCGGATGCCGCGCTCGTCCCTGGAGGCCGCCATGCTTCTCCACGCGGCAGCGGCCCGGGTGGACGACGGCAGCCGAATCCACCTTTACGGCGCAAACAACGAGGGGATCCGGTCGGCGGCGCGCCACTTCCCGGACGGGACCGGCGACCCCCGCGCCGCCCTGATCAAGCGCCGCTGCCGCGTCCTCACCGCCGTGAGGAGCGCGCCGCCCCCCCGCCCGGACGGCCTCGACAGCTGGAAGTTCTCGGCACCCGTGGACTGGGGCACCGGCGAGCGCACCTGGACCTTCTACCCCGGTGTCTTCGCGTACGGCCGCCTCGACCCGGCAACGGCCCTGCTCATCGAGTCCCTGCCCGAAATCCCCGCCGGGTCGCGCGTCCTGGACTTCGGCGCCGGCACGGGTCCCATCGGCGCGGCCGTGCTGGAACACGCGGGCCGCGGTACCGAAGTCCACCTGCTGGAGCCCGATGTCGTTTCCCTGGCCGCGGCCGCCCTGAATGTCCCGGGGGCCACCCCGGTCCCGGGCAGCGGCCTCTCCGACATCCAGGGTCCGTTCGACCTGATCGTCACCAACCCCCCCATCCACGTCGGCGGCGCCCAGAGCCTTCGCACCGTCGAGGCTCTTGCGCGGGGCGCCCCGGCCGCGCTCGCGAAGGGGGGCAGTCTCCTGCTCGTCGCACAGCGTCGGCTTCCGCTCGGGCGCGTGCTGGCGGCCGCGTTTCGCGATGTGCGCGCGGTGGCCGACAAGGGACAGTTTCGCGTCTGGCGTGCCGTCAGCGCCCGTCGTGCACAATCCTCCCGTCCACGACGGTGAACAGCGCGGTCAACCCCGGTATCTCGGCGTCGGGCACGGCCAGGTAGTCACCGGACAGGACCGCCAGGTCGGCGGCCATCCCCGGGGCCAGCGTCCCCCGCTCCGATTCCGCGTACACCTGATACGCGTATGCCGTGGTCATGGCGCGAAGCGCCGCCATGCGATCGACCGCGTACTCGGCCCCCATGGCACCCGCCGAAATGGTGCCGCGGGTCGCGAAGTGGTAGAGCACCGCAAACGGGTTGTGAGGAATCACCGGCGAGTCGGTCCCCAGCGAAACCGGGATCGCCTCGTCGACATAGAGGCCCAGGGGGGTCGTCAGCGCGGCGCGTTCGGCACCCCAGTAGTCGACCAGGCTCGGCGCGGCCACGTACAGGTGGTGCTGCGCCGTAACCGTCAGACCCAGCCGGCGCATCCGCTCGAAGTGGTCGGGCGCGGGTATGAAGCCGTGCTCGATCGTCCAGCGCCGGTCGGCGATCGGGGTGGCGGCGTCCGCCTGTGCATACGCGTCCAGCACGAGGTCGATCGCGGCGTCGCCCACCGCGTGGGTCGCGACGCGCCAACCCAGCGCGTTGAGCTCCCGAACGGTGCCGTGGAAGAGTTCGGTCGGCATGGTCTGCAGTCCATGGAACGCGCCCCCCCTGCCCCACGGCTCTTCGTAGGGTTCCCGCATCCAACCGCCCTCGAAGCCCCCGTCGACCCCCAGCTTGACGCCTCCCACCGAGAGGAGGCCGGTGGTGAAATCCGCAGACACGCCCCACGACTCCACGACCTCCCGCACCTCGTCCACCGGCGAGCCGCGCAAGCGGAACAGGAACTCGACCCGCATCGTAAGGCGGTCTTCCTCGGCCAACCGCCGCAGCATGGTGAACTGCTCCGGCGTGCCGCCCGGTATCCGCAGCGCCGTCACGCCCAGGGCGTTCATCACGGCCTGGGTCTCGAGGAAGCGCGCCACGGGATCCTCCGCACCGCGTGGCGGCAAGCGCACCGGATCCTTCGCACGATCCACCAGTTCCCCGTTGAGACGACCGTCGTCGTAGCGCCCGATGCGCCCGCCCGGAGGCGATTCGTCCGCCTCGTCGATGCCCCACCGCGACAGGGCCGCCGAGTTGAGGATGAACTCGTGGCCGCCGCGCACCACCACGACCGGGTGATCGGGCGCCACTCGGTCGAGGTCGTCGCGCAGCGGCAGCCTCTGTTCCGCCAACTGACCCTCATGCCAGTTGCTGTTGGTCACGACGAGTTCGCCGGGTTCGGTCTGGGCGGCGCGGATGGCGATGGCGGTCAGCAACTCGGCCATGGTGCGTACGCCCGAGAGGTCCACCCCGGGGCCGCCTCCCAGCGCGTGGAAGTGGTTGTCCGTCAGGCCGGGGACGACGGTGCGCCCACCCAGGTCGACCACATCCGTGTCGGGACCGCGCAGGCGGAGCACCGCGGCGTCGGAGCCCACCGCTTCCACCCGTCCCGTCCGCACCGCCAGCGCCGCCACTTCGCCAAGGCCGGGATCGACGGTGACGATCCGTCCGTTGTGGAAGATGAGGTCCGCTCGCGGCGGCTCCGGCGAGCAACTGCCGACGGCCCCAAGCAACCCGGCCACGACCAGCGCGCGCACGGCGGTCATCCGTAGCGCCCCTCGATATAGTCCGCTGTCTGGGAGTTTTCCGGGCTCAGGAATACCTCATCGGTGCGGCCGTGCTCGATGATCCTCCCCAGCAGCATGAACACGCACTCGTCGGACGCCCTTCGCGCCTGCGCCATGTTGTGCGTCACAATGAGGATCGTGTAGTCCCCGCGCAGCTTCCAGATCAACTCCTCGACCGCCTCCGTCCCGGCGGGATCCAGTGCGGAGCAGGGCTCGTCCATCAACAGCACCTCGGGCTTCACGGGCAGCAGGCGTGCAATGCAGAGCTTCTGCTGCTCCTCCAGCGACAGGCCGGTCGCGGGCTTGTTCAGCCGATCCTTCACCGTGTCCCACAGGAGGACCTGCCGCAGCGAGGACTCGAGGATCTCGTCCTCCTCGGCCGCCGATACCTTCCGCAGCCGCGCCTCGTGCAGCCGGAAGCCGAACAGGACGTTGTCCCTGATGGAGATCGGCAGCGGATTCGGGCGCTGGAAGACCATGCCGATGCGCTTGCGCACCTGGACCAGTTCGACACCGTCGGCGAAGATGTCGTGGCCGAGAATGCTTACGCGCCCGGTGGTGCGCACGTAGCCCAGCCGCTCGATGATCCTGTTGCACGTGCGCAGCAGGGTGGTTTTGCCGCAGCCCGAAGGCCCGATCATCGAGGTGATGATCCCGCGCTTCACCTCCAGGTCGACGTCGTAGAGCGCCTGGAAGTCGCCGTACCAGAGGTTCAGCCCCCGGGTCTCGATGGCGTGGTGGCCGTGCTCGCCGAGGTCGCCGTGCTGGCCGTGGTCGCCGTCAGCCATAGCGCCCCTCGATGTAGCCGGTCGTGCGTTCGTCCGAGACCTTGCCCTCGATGAGATCCTCGGTGACGCCGATCTCGACCATCTCGCCCATCAGGAAGAAGGCCGTGCGGTCGGCCAGCCGGCGCGCCTGCTGCACCAGGTTCGTCACCAATACGATCGTCAGCTCGGAGCGAAGTCCCCGGAGGACATCCTCGATGCGCATGGTCGTCACCGGATCGACCGCGATCGAGAACTCGTCCAGAAGCAGCAACTCCGGCTCCTGAGACAGCGCACGCGCGATCGTGAGCCGCTGCTGCTGACCACCGGAAAGCAGACTCCCCAGCGAGTCCAGGCGGTCCTTGACCTCGTCCCACAGCGCGGCGCGGGTCAGGCAGCGTTCGACCACTTCGTCCAGATCGGCCTTCTTGCGAATCCCGCGCAGCCGCGGCGAGAAGGCCACGTTGTCGTACACGGTCAACGGCAGCCCGACGGGCAAGGGGAATACGACCCCGACCCTGCTCCGCAGCGCGTAGACGTTGCGCCAGGCGTTGACGTCCTTCCCGTTGAGACGGATGCTCCCGCCCACGTCCATCCCGGGGTTGAAGTCGTCCATGCGGTTGAGCGCACGCAGGAATGACGTCTTGCCGCTGTTGGCGGGACCGATGATCCCGAAGATTTCGTGCCTGAAAATGTCCAGCGAAATGTCCCGCAGCGCGGGTTGGCCGTCGTAGGCAATGGTCAGGTCCCGCACCTCGATAATGGGGGGTTCCCCGTAGAGCGGGCTCGTGCCGCCGCTGGCGGTCGCGGGCGCCGCCGACCCGACTGCCGCGGGCAACCCGTCTACCATTTCTTCAATCCCCGCAGGTACACCCGGAAGGCAATCGAGACCGCATTCATCATCAGCACGATCGCGATCAGGACCAGGGCCACGCCGAAGGTGAGTTCCTCCGGCACGTCGGTCGCCTGGGTCGCGATGTAGTACAGGTGGTAGGACATGGCCATCGTCTGGTCGAAGACGCTCTCGGGCAGGAAGGCCAGGAAGGCGGTTGCGCCTGTGAACATGATCGGCGCGGTCTCTCCGGATGTCCGCGAAACCTCGAGAATCACACCGGTGAGAATCCCGCTGATCGAATTGGGAAGCACCACCTTCCGGATCGTCTGCCAGCGGGTCGCTCCCATGTTCCAGCACGCCTCTCTGAACGCCTGCGGCACCGCCTGGAGTGATTCGCGGGTGGCAACAATGACGACGGGCAGCGTCATGACGGCCAGAGTAAGGCTGGCCGCAAGGATCGACTGCCCCATGTTGAAGAAGAGTACGAAGGCGCCGAACCCGAAGAGTGCGTGCACGATCGAAGGCACGCCCGCCAGATTGACGATGGCGAGGTTGATGGCCCTCGTGAGCAGGTTGTCCGGGGCGTACTCGCTCAGATAGAGGGCCGCGGCCACGCCGACCGGCACCGACGCCAGGAGCGCGACCACAACCAGCCAGATGGTACCGACCAGCGCGGGGAATATCCCGCCCGCCGTCATGTTGTTCCTGGGCGCCGTGAACAGGAATTCCCAGGATATCGCCGGCGCGCCCTTGACCACCAGCGTGCCCACGATCAGCAGCACCGGAATCACGAGAACCACCGTCATGAGGCCGAAAACGGCCTTCGCGACGCTCTGATTGCGGTAGCTCCGTCGATTAAGAGTCGTGGCGGTGAACATGGGCTATTTCTTGCGTATGCCGCGGACGACGATGTCCGCCGTGAGGTTGATCGCGAAGGTGACGACGAAGAGGAGGATTCCCAGGGTGAACAGGGAGCCCCAGTGGTCGCCCCCGGTTACCGTATCCCCGAGTTCGGAGGCAATCGTCGCGGTAAGGGCCCGCACCGAATCGAACGGGCTCGTCGGCAGGTTGATCGCGTGGCCCGACGCCATCAGCACGGCCATGGTCTCCCCGAATCC
>CAZRQE010000017.1:0-17032 GCA_964602175.1 uncultured Gemmatimonadaceae bacterium
TATGATACGCGAAACCACCTACACCGGAGCGCGGAAGAACCTCGCTTCCCTCATGGACCAGGTGACCGACACCCACGAGCCGGTTGTGATCCGGCGGCGGGGGAAGGAACCCGTCGCTCTAATCGCGGCCGAAGACCTCAGCTCGTGGATGGAGACTGACTACCTGCTTCGCTCGCCGGCCAACGCCGAGCGCCTTAGGGAAGCCATGGCACGGGCCGACTCCGGTGAGGGGGAGCCCACGGACGTTGACCAACTCCGCAGGCAACTCGGCTTGGCGGAGGAATGACCGGACGGCAGCGCCGAGAAGCCGTATTCGATCCTGGATTCCTTGAAGACCTGAGCTACTGTACGCGGACCGACCGCAAGCGGGCCCTGCGCACACTCAAGCTGGTCGGAGCGATCCTCCGCGACCCTTTCGAAGGCATCGGGAAGCCCGAACCCCTCCGTCGTGAACTCACCGGCCGATGGTCACGACGAATCGACAGCGAGCACCGTCTGGTCTACCAGGTGAGCGACGATCGGGTCGACTTCCTTGCGGCGCGGTATCACTACTGAGTGCTTGATTGTCGCCTGAACCAGGAACGCTTCGAACGGTGGAACGGCGAATCTTTTGGCCACGATTATTCATCAGTGGATAATTATCCGTTCGTGGCTAAATCCTGACCACAACGGTCCCAATGCGCAGCCCCTACCGCTCCACCAACTCGCAAATCACCACGCTCTCCACATCCATCTCGTCCACCTCCATGCCAAGGACGAGCCGGTCGGCCACATCGAGAATGCGGAACCGTGGCGGAGCCCCCACCGTGCCCAACCACGTCCCGTCGGGCGCGATCACGGTGTAGGGCGGCACGCTGTGGCGCTCGCCGCCGGGCTTGTAGGACGGGAGCCACACCCTTCCTTCGGCGTCGGTGAACGGATCGGCGAAGAGGGGCATGGGCCGGCCGACGCTGGCACGATAGATGCCCACGTTTTGCCGGGTGATTGCCGTGATCGTAGCCTCGGGAATGTTGGGGCTGTGCTTGCGGACCTCCATCAGGGCCTCGGCCTCGATGGGCTGCATCCACTCCTCGGTCAGAAGTGCCGGGTCGGCCTGCCAGCGGACGATCTGCAGCGTGGTGCCGTCGGGGCGGCGCCAGATGACCTCCGGCCGGTCGGACCGGGTCTGGATGATGTGCCCGCCGGCGACCGTCACCTCGCCCAGGGCCGGAATCGGCTCCCACTCGAGACCCGTTGGGATGCGCGGCATAAAGTCGTACGACGCGACCGAGTCGAGGACCCCGGTGTCCATGTCGAACCGGGCGATGTGGCCAGGGCGCCACGCCTCTTCGTCGCTGAATGAAGCGTAGGACGTGGCCATCAGCAGCTCGCCGGACGGCGCGATTCCCTCGATGTCGAGGTTCGGGGACCGCGGAAGGGCGGTGATGCGGGCTACCGAATCGCCGACGAAGAGGGTCACGCGGGCGAGATTGGAATCTGCGATCAGGACACTGTCCTGCCCCAGCGCGAGTATGGCGTCGACAAAGGCGACTTCTCCCGGTCCCTCCCCCTCGGCGGCGAGCACGTTGTGGATTGTGCCGTCGGGGCTGAACACGACCAGTTCGACGTTCCAGGGGTCGTAGACGACTGCGCTGCCGTCCGGCAGGAGGCGGCCGATGCTGGCCTCCTGAAAGGAATAGTCACCTGGGTTCGCGCCGTGGCGGTAGCGAGGCTCGGCGGCGAGCTGGAAGGGGGCGGGAGTGGTTGGGGTGTGGTCGTACGTGACGATGCGCACGCCCGCGCTGTCGGTGATGTGGGGTGGGGCGAGGGCGGAGGGCGAAGTGTCGGGTGCGCAGGCGACGAGCGGGGCCAGTAGAGGAATCGAAGCCAGTAGCGCGAGCAATTGTCGGGGTTGGGTTGGCAAGGTTGTTCTCATCGAGGCGGGCGCGGAGGGTCCGAATGTAAACAGTAGTATACATAATGGAAACCGAAGTTGTCTTTTTTCACGCCCCAACCGCTGATTTCGACCAGCTACCGCCCCACCACCCTCTTCACCACCACCGTATTCAGCCCGACCTCGTCCCTCTCCACGAACGCCAGCAGTCCCCCAGGACCGAACGCGGTCGGCATCGCGGTGTCACCCGGGTAGCTCCCCAGGTAGCGCCCGCCCGCCGTGAGCACGTCGATCGGACCATCGCTGAGCAGGTCCTCGGCCCGCCGGCGCACCCAGATCTCGCCCTCCCAGGTCGTTCGCATGTCGACGACGACCGGAATCTCGTCCGCGGACGGCAGCGCTTCGAGATAGGCGCGCCTCGTTCTCTTCAAACCCTCCAGCATCATGTCGCGCGGAAGAGCATCGACGGCATCGCCTGTCCGCGCATCGATCACACGCTGTGGCTGCGCGCTCAACGATGCTTCCACAGCCACGTATTCATCCAGTTGGCGCTCGATTTCGGCTTCGAGTATCCGATCCGTCACCGGTTGCGGGAACAACCGGCGACGCAGGGTCCGGGACACCGCGCCGTCCGGCCCGGTGAGCTTGATCGCGTAGGTCGTGGAGTCGGAGAACGCTATGCCGCCACCTGGAAGCGGACCCACGTAGAGCCCCGGATCGAAGGTGCGCGGAGGCGGCGTCTGGTCGCCGGTCGTGATCTCGTGCCCGTTCACACGGAACGTGATGATGCCGGCGGACGGAGGGGCCCACGCGTAGGTGATCGTCTCCCTGACTACGGCATCGCCGTCAAGCGCGAGTCGAACGATCGGACGCTTGCCGGGCGGATCTTCCGCGCCGGGCGCCCGCATCCCCTCGATGATCGTCAGCCCGCCCGACACGACAACCGCGTCTCGCCCGCCGCCATCGGGAAAGATCCGCCCCCGAACGTTGAGCAGGTCCTCCCCTGCCCGGACGTTGCGGTCGAGCGTGCCGTCGCTGCCAAAGACCTGGAATGAGCGATGCCCGGCAATGTCGCCCACGACCGCGCGTCCATCCGCCATGGCCGTCAAGAGGTCCGGAAAGCTGAATTCGCCCGGACCCTCTCCGTACCGTCCTATGAATCTCACCAGTTCACCGGCCGGATCGACGACGACAACCCTGTACGCGTGAAGGTCCAGCAGGTAGAGGTTGCCCGCGCCGTCGAATGCTGCTTCGAAGATTGCTCCGAACTGCTGCCATTCGGGTCCGTCAAACGCGCCGACCCGGAACACCTCCTCGAAGTCGGCCGCGAGCGGGCTGTCCTCGGCGGGGAGCTCGATGACTTCCTGGGCCGTTGCGGGAATCGCGGACAGGGGCCACAGGGAACAGCAGGCAACTGCCACCCTGTGTCCGAATCGAAGGTCGAAGGCAGATGGCTTTCCTGGGGGAATGGACCGGGTCGGCATCAGGAACCTGTTTCCCCGGTGTAGACGAGCTCGCGCATGCCTTGGGTGGCCTCTACCACCCTGCCCCCGGAGTTCCTCAAGCCATCGGGTCATTCCGGACTCCCTGTTCGAAGGAACATTCAAGCCTCCAGAGCGTTTTACCAGGACGCGGGCCACGGCGTTCCGTCTTGACGCGAGATTGGGATACGTATACGGTATTGGATATACGTAGCCGTATTCCGTGGAAATTGCATGAAACAGAAGCTCACAATCACCGTGGATCCCGAAGTGCTCGTCGCCGCAAAGCGGCATGCGCGATCGCGGGGTGTGTCCCTGTCGGCGTTGATCGAGCGCGCGTTGCGGGCCGAGGCGACCGTCGGCGAGCCATCCTTCGCGTCGCGTTGGAGAGGCCGATTCCAGGCCGCCGACCTTGACGATCCCCTGTACGACGCGCTGGCCCGGAAATACCTGTGATCCTGATCGACGCGGACGTTCTCATCGACGTGGCGCTCGATCGCAAGCCGTTCTCCAACGCGGCATCCGAACTGCTCGACCGACTGCAAACGGGACCCAAGCGCGGGTTCGTAGCGTGGCACACCCTGTCGAACTTCTACTACCTCGTCGCGCCTTCGCACGGCGGTTCCGGTGCCCGGGACTTCATCGCCGAGCTAGTCCGCTTTGTGGCCGTGGCGGAGTGCGGTACAGATGCGATCGCCTACGCCGTCCGGCTGGATATGGCCGACTTCGAGGATGCAATGCAGGTTGCCGCGGCGCGTGCTTGCGGTGCTGGTTTCGTCGTGACGAGGAATGTGAAGGACTTCAGGCGCTCGCCGATCCCGGCGATCATGCCGTCGGAAGCGCTGGAAGCGTTGTTCTGAAGCGGGGCACCAAACCCGCCACCCGGCCCTTCTACCCCTCCACCACCTCATACACCACCACGTTCTCCACGTCCATTTCGTCCCTGAGCACCCCGAGGACGAGCCCACCGGTCACGTCGAGGATTCTGAACCTGGGCGGAGTCACAACCTGTCCCAGCCACTCCCCGTCCGGGGAAATGACGGTGTACGGCGACCCCTCTTCCGGGAAGGCCGGCCGGTAGGAGGGCAGCCAGACGTTTCCGTCGGCATCGGCGAACGGGGTACCGAAGAGCGGTATCGGCTGGCCGATCATGGCGCGATACCGGGCCATGTCTGCCTGAATGATCTCATCGAGCCGGGCCTCGGATACTCCGTAGTTCATCCGGCCGATCATGCGGTTGTAGGCCTCGCCGTGCTCCAGGAGTTGCTCGGTCAGCAGGTTGGGCTCGGGCCGCCAGCGCACGATCTGCTCTACCGTGCCGTCCGGTCGACGCCAGGTGATCTCGGGCCTGTCGGACCTCGTTTGGACGAACCGCCCCGCAGCGACCGCAACTTCGCCAACGGGCTGGATGATCGGGCCCTCCAGCCCCGACTGCTCTCGCGGGACATGGTCGTACGACGCGACCGTGTCCAGGGCGCCGGTTTCGGTATCGAACAGCGTCATGTGCCCGGTGAGCCACTCCTCCTCTATGTCAAACCACGAACGGTAGGGGTATCGGTTCCAGAGCAGCAGCTCACCGGTTGAATCGATCCCCGCCACACCGAAGTGGGCTGCCCGAGGCAGGCTCACGGTGCGCGCGACCGCGCCGCCAACGAAGAGCGTGAGGCGAGACTGACGACGGTCGGGCACAAGGACGCTGTCCTGGCTCAGGACGAACACCGCGTAGGGCTCGATGACTTCGCCCGGCCCCTCTCCGACTCTGGCGAGCACCTCGTGCGTCCTGCCGTCCGGGCTCAGGACGACCACTTCGCTGTACCAGTCAGCAATGACCGCGCTTCCATCCGGAAAGAGCCGACCGGCGTCGACAAACTGGAAGATGTAGTCGCCCGGGCCGGCACCGTGGCGGTAGCGGGGTTCCGCGGCCAGCCGGAAGGGCGCGACCGTCCCCGGCACGCCCTCGTACGTGACGATCCGCACGCCCGCGCTGTCCGTGATTTGCACCGAAACATCGCCCGGGGTCGCGGTGTCGGTATCGCCCGAACACGCACCGGCCGCAGCCCCGCCCACGGCCCCGGCAACCGCGACGATCACCCACCCTTCAACAAGTCTCACGTCACCTCCCGGTCAAATACCCCCGAGAATCCGCCGGCCCCACAACGAACCCCGAACGCGACCGCTAACTTAGGATCCCAATTCCCAGACACAATTCGACCACCGAAAGGTTCGCTACGCTCATGATGACTTCGGCAACGCGCAGGCGGACTTCGGCTACGCCCACGACGACTTCGGCAACCCGGCGCTCAGCCAACCGCCGGCTCCCGGCCTACCTGGCGTGCGCCGCCACAGCCACCGCCGCCATCAGCGCCTGCACGCCCTACCCGCCCGCGGACACCTTCCTCACCCGCGCCGAGCGCACCGACTACCGCGAGACCAGCTCCTACGCCGACGTCGTCGACTTCCTCGAGCGCGCGGCAGCCGCCTCGCCGTCGGTCCACTACACCACCTACGGCTTCACGACCGAGGGCCGCGCCCTCCCGCTGGCCGTCGTGGGCGATGTCGCCGACCCGAGCCCCGCGGCCGTCCGCGCCTCCGGCAAGACCGTCGTCTACCTGCAGGGCAACATCCACGCGGGCGAGGTGTGCGGGAAGGAAGCGCTCCAGATGCTGCTCCGCGACCTGCTGGCCGGCCAGCACGGCGAGTGGGGCGAGTCAATGGTTCTGCTGGTCGCGCCCATCTACAACGCCGACGGCAACGAACGCGTGACCCTCACCAACCGCGGCCGTCAGCACGGGCCCATCGGCGGCATGGGCCAGCGCCCGAACGCCCAGGGATACGACCTGAACCGCGATCACATGAAGCTCGAGTCGCCCGAAGCTCGCTCGGTGGCGCGTCTCCTGAACGAGTACGATCCGCAGGTAGCAGTGGATTTACATACGACCAACGGGACGCGGCACGCCTATCATCTCACGTACTCCCCACCGCTCCACCCGAACACGCCTGCGGGAATCGACGGTTTCCTGCGCGGCGGACTCCTCCCGCAGGTGACCGAGGCCATCCTGCAAAAGCACGGCTGGCATTACTACTACTACGGCAACGCCTTTGCGCCCGGCGGCGGCGAGCGCGGCTGGTACACCTTCGACCACCGCCCCCGCTTCAACAACAACTACATCGGCCTGCGCAACCGCATCGCGATCCTCAGCGAGGCCTACTCCTACGCCACCTTCGAAGAGCGCGTCCTCGCGACGCTGTACTTCGTCGAGGAGATCCTGGACTACGTGCACGAGCACGCCGACCACGTCCGCCAGATCGTCGCGGACGCCGATGCCGCCTCGGTCGTCGGCGAGTCGCTTGCGTTGCGCGCCGCGCCCGAGCGCTCGGCCGCCCCGGTCGACATCCTCATGGGCGCGGTCGTCGAGGAGGTGCACCCCCTCACCGGACGCCCCCTGCTCCTGCGCGCCGACACCCAGTACGTAGAGCCCATGTACGAGTACGGGACCTTCGCGCCGACGCTCACCGAGCGCGTGCCCGCAGCCTATCTGATCCCCGCCGAACTGCAAGACGTCCTGATCCGGCTCGCGGCCCACGGCGTCACGCTCGAGCCGGCCGCGGGGGCCTCCGGGGCCGATCCGCCACCGCTCGACGTCGAATCCTTCCGCATCGATTCGGTCCGCACCGCCGAGCGCCCGTTCCAGGGCCGCAATGAGCAAACCCTCTT
This sequence comes from uncultured Gemmatimonadaceae bacterium, assembly GCA_964602175.1. Classification (GTDB taxonomy): domain Bacteria; phylum Gemmatimonadota; class Gemmatimonadetes; order Longimicrobiales; family Gaopeijiaceae; genus Bin94. The sequence goes on from CAZRQE010000017.1 coordinate 7,070, forward strand.
CGGCCGCTACGAGATGACCCAGGTCACCCCGGCCCCGGGAGACATGTGGGCGCGCGCCGACCAGCCGCTGGGACGCCTGCTCTTCAGCCTGCTGGAACCGCAGTCCGACGACGGGTTCGCCAACTGGGGCTTTCTCGCGGACCTGCTGGAGGCCGGAAGCACCTACCCGATCGTGCGGATTCCGGGAGGCTGACCGGCGGCCCGACCTACGCCCCCTCCCGCTCCTCCTCCGCCCCTCCGAACGACAGCTCCGCCTGCGCCCGGTCCCGCTGCGGCACCACGTGGCACCCGCGGCACCGCGCCTCGTAGGACTCCGCCCCTCCCACCTGAATCGTCGGCCCCTCCGCGGGCGCCGGCTCGCCGTCGATGAGGCGCTGGTTCCTGGTCGCCGGGTCGCCGCACACGACGCAGATCGCGGTCAGCTTGTCGATCCGCTCGGCGCGCGCAAGCAGCAGTCCCATGGGCCCGAACGGCTCGCCGCGGAAGTCCATGTCGGTGCCGGCCACGATCACGCGCAACCCGGCGTCCGCCAGCGCATCGACGACGTCGCAGATGCCGTCGTCCAGGAACTGGGCCTCGTCGATGGCCACGACCTGCGTAGCCGGGTCGACCTTCTCCGCGATCTGCACCGAACTCGACACGGGGTCGGCATCGATCTGCCTGCCGTCGTGAGACGAGATCCGGAACTCGCCGCCATAGCGGTCGTCGAGGTGCGACTTGAAGAGCTGAACCCGCCGGCCCGCGATCAGGGCGCGCCGCACGCGGCGGATCAGCTCCTCGGACTTGCCGCTGAACATGACGCCTGCCACGACCTCGACCCATCCGTGTCTTGATTGCACTGCAATCATACGCTACTTTCTCCGCACATTCGCAGCATGAAGGGGCACGTCCCATGGCGAACATCACGATCCGCAATCTCGACGACGACGTAAAGACCCGCCTTCGCGTGCGCGCCGCCGAGCATCACCGTTCGATGGAGGAAGAGGTGCGTATCATCCTCCGCGACGCGGTAACCGACCGTAGCGGTCCCCGGAATCTTGCGGCGTTCACCCGCCAGTGCTTTGCGTCTCTTGGCGGCGTCGAACTCGAGCTTCCCCCGCGGGGCGCCATGCGCGAGCCGCCGGATTTCTCCTGAGCGGCCGGCATGTTCGTTCTGGACACGAATGTCGCGTCAGAACTGATGCGCCCTGAACCGGCCACCGCGGTCGCGGCCTGGATCGCCGGGCGCGATGCGCACGACATGTACCTGACGGTCGTGAGCGAAGCAGAACTGCGCTACGGAGTGGCGATCATGCCCACCGGCAGGCGGCGGACCGCGCTGGAGGCGGCGATGACCCGCTGGCTCGACCTTGGCTTTGGAGAGCAGATCCTTCCCTTCGACAGCGCCGCGGCGCGAGCCTACGCGGAGATCGCTGCCGAGCGCCGGCGGGCCGGTCGACCAATCGGCGAGGCCGACTGCCAGATCGCCGCCATTTCCTGGTCACGCGGAGCGGCTCTGGTCACGCGCAATGTCCGGGACTTCGAAGGTACGGGACTGAATGTGATCGATCCCTGGTCGGTTCAGAACCCCAGCACACCGTAGTTCCCCTCCAGAATCAGGCGAATGGACACGTACAGTCCGAACGCCGGGATCAGCACCCACACCGCGTTCGGGACGGCGATGTAGATGAACAGCTCGCCCCTGGTGATATGCGCTTGCCGGTGGGCCACGATGAAGCTGACCCAGTAGAGCGACGTCACATAGACCCACTGCCAGAAGAGCATGACGCCAACGATGCCGGCAACGACGGCGGGCACGGACCCGAGGGTATAGGCTGCGTACAGGATCAGGGTCGGGACGGGCGTGAGGAAGCCGTTGCCGATATCGGCGGTGAAGCCGAACGAGCGCCGGTCCGCGTAGGCCGGATCGATCATCGAATACGTGGCCCAGGTATCGGCCCAGACGGTGGGGGACAGGATCCGCCGAAGCGGCACCCTGGTAGCAAGGAACTCGCGGGCAGGTGCCCGGCCGGTCTCACGCTGCCGTTTGTGCCAGTACAGGACGCGTTTCTCGATGTAGTCCCGCCGGAGAAAAAGACACGCCTCCCAGTAGCAGATAAGCAGATTCAGCGAGAAGAACAGGCTGAACAGGCAATGGATGGCGTTGACATCCCCGTGGACCTGGTAGCGGGCGACTACGCCGGCAGATGTCAGGCCCAGGACGACGAGCGCCGCAAGCAGTCCGGCCGGAATGCCGGCTCTTCGGTCGTTGTTGGCGTTGCCCATGGTGACAACCATACATGATGACAACTGCAGTTTCCATTCCAGGAGACCGCGCGGTAGCTTCCCGCATGCCAACGCACTGGGCAATCGACCTCGGCACTTCCAACACGACCATCTGCGAGGACCGGTCCGGGCGCGCGCATGTCGTGAACCTGCCGGAACTCGCGAAGATCGAGCCCCTCACGCAGACCCCGGTCATTCCCACATGCGTGTGCGTGATGGACCGCGAGGGCGCGGAAGTCCTGATCGGCCAGCAGGCCGTCACCTACAACTGGGACGGCCGCGCGACCGGCTTCGCTCGCGGCTTCAAGCGCCACCTCGATACGGAGAGCGGCCGCGCCGTGGCGCGGGTGGACAGCCGAGTGTTCACCGCCCAGGATGTCGCGTCGCTCTTCCTCCGCGAGGTCGTCCGTGCCCTGGAGACGCAGTTCGGCGAAGACGTGGCCGATGTGACCATTGCAACGCCCAGCGGCTTCTACGAGACGTACCGCGCCGAACTGCAGGCGATCATGCGGAACGTGAAGCGTCGCGGCTGGTGGGAACGCGTCTGGGCGCGCGTCAGGGGAAAGCCCAGCGGAATCCTGTTCCGCACGCTCGACGAACCCGTCGCGGCCGCGCTCGGCTACGGGGTCGATGTCGGGCGCCCCACCACGCTCGTGGCCTTCGACTTCGGCGGCGGATCGATGGAGGCCGCCGTCGTGAGGACCGCCGGCACCCGGACGGTGGAGACGGGCCGCGCCGAAGTGCTCGCCAAACAGGCCGTCGAACTCGGCGGCGACGACGTCGACGGCTGGATCCTGGCCCGGCTCGTGCCGGCCGCGCTGCACGACTGGCCCGAATGGGAGGTCGCGCTCCGCTGGGAGGCCGAGCGCGTGAAGCTGCTCGCCAGCGCGGGGAGCGAGGGCGATTTCACCTTCCGCAGCGAGTCGTTCGGCAAGCTGGACTACGACGTCCTGCGCGACATCCTGGCCGAAAACGGCCTGTACGCGCGCATCCGCGAACTCCTGGACGCCCTGCTGACCGAGTTGCGAACCCGCCACGGCGTGGTTCCCGACGACATCGACGACGTGATCCTCGAGGGCGGGTCCACGCTGCTTCCCGAAGTGCGCAACGTCGTGGGCGACGTGCTCGGCCGCGACAAGGTGCGGGAATGGCTCCCCTTCGAGGCCGTCGCGCGAGGCGCGTGCATTTTCGCGGGCGGCGCGCACGTCGACGACTTCATCTATCACGACTACGCGCTTCGCCTCCTGCCCGACGACGGCGGCGACGCCGAGTACGAACTGCTCATCCCCGGCGGAACGAGCTTCCCCACGGTCGACAACTTCGTGACGCGTTACTACGCGCCGGGCTTCGACGGCCAGCAGCACATCAACCTTTTCATCTGCGAGGTCGGGCGCGTCGCGGGGCGTCCGGTCGACTGGACCGAGCGGGCCAACGGCTCCCGCTACTTCGTGCCCCAAACCGCGGGCGAGCGCGCGTTCTGCCTGTGTCTCAACGAGGCGGATCCGGCGCTGCCGCTCAACCCGGCCGGCCGGGGAGAAGGACCACGGCTGCGAGTTACGTATTCAGTGGACGAGAACCGCTGGCTGTGCGTGACCGTGCACGACCTGCAGCGCAAGACCGACCTGAAGGTCAAACACCCCGTGGTGCGACTGCGATGAACGCTGGAGAATACGTCCAATGAACTTCCTGAAAGCCCTCTTCGGACCGAGCCAGAAAACGATCTGGCGGCAACTGTCGAGCGAGGTGCGGGGACAGTTCCACGAAGGGGGTCTCCTCACCACGACCGCGGTCCAGGCCCGCGCGGGCGACTGGATCATCACGCTCGACACGTTCACAATGGGCGACGGCAAGACGAACCAGACCTTTACGAGGCTCCGCACCCCCTACTTCAATCCCGAGCGCTTCAGGTTCGAGATCTACCGGGCGAGCATCTTCAGCGGACTGGGAAAGGCGCTGGGCATGCAGGACGTCGGGGTCGGCCATCCGCGCTTCGACCAGGATTTCGTGATCAAGAGCAACCGGCCGGGGCGCGTGCGGCGCCTGTTCGACAATCGGAGGATCCGCAAGCTCATCGACGCGCAACCGCGCATTCACCTGTCCGTCAAGGCGCACGAAGGGTGGTTCAGCAAGTTCCCCGAAGGGGTGGACGAGCTCCACTTCCAGGCGGCGGGAGTGATCAAGGACCTGCCGCAGCTGAAGACCCTGTTCGACCTTTTCGCCGAGGTGTTGCGGGAGGTCTGTCACGAGGGGAAGGCGTACGAGGACGATGTCGGCATCCACATCCGGCGCCTGCGCGCGCCCGGTGGCCGGATCGAGGACAAGCACGTCCTCTGGGAGAGCTACGAAATGCGACGCGACGCGGCCGCCGCCCTCGGACGGCTGGGTGACCCGACGGCGATCCCCGCTCTCGCGGCCGTGCTCCGCGACGAGGACGAACAGCTCACTGTCCGCGCCATCGAAGCGCTCGCCGAGATCGGGCACCGGGACGCGGTCGGCCCCCTGGTCCCGCTGCTCGGCTCCGCTGACTGGGCCGACGGCCGGCCCGCCCGCGAACGCGCCGCCGAAGCGCTGCGGCAGTTGGGCGAGGACGAGTTGGTCGACACCCTGCGCGAAGCGTTCGCCGGTGATTTCGGGCGTCTCAAGGCAAGGGGCGATGAGTACCGGGCGGAGATCGTCGCCGCGCTCGCCGCCGCCCTGGGCGCCACCGTCGGCGCGCACGCGGCAAACGCGCTCGCCGAGATCAACGCGGTGGAGGCGCTTCCTCAGCTTCGCCAGACCCAAAGGAGCATGGCGGCGAGCGATCCCGCAGGCGAGGCGGTCTCGCGGGCGATCAGGAAGCTCGAAGCGCGGGCTGCGCTTCCGCGCGCGGCGGCGGCCGATGTAGCGATCGACACGCTGCCCCGCGCGGCGCGCGAACCGGGACGGGACACCAGGACGCTACCGCGAGGGGCTCGACCGCCGACCGGCTGAGCACCGAGCAGCCAGCTACTCGGAAATCTACTCTGAACGGTGTTGCCCGGCAGAGCTTCAGAGTTGAGAGTATCAGGAACAGAACGAGATCGCTCAGCCCGGGGATTTGCACCATGAACTGTACCGCACTCAAGAAGCCCAACTTCACGCAGGCTGCCCGGTCGGCGGTTCGCCTGGCGGCCCGCGCGGGCGTCACCGCCGCAATCGCCACCGCCGCCCTGCTCATCCCCCACCCCATCATCCCCGACGCGGCCCACGCCCAGGCCACGCCCGAGGTCCAGCCCGGGCAACAGGTCGTGCTCGTGACCGGCGCCACCTCCGGGCTCGGCCGGGAACTCGCGATTCGGCTGGGTGCGCGGGGCGACCACGTGATCGTGCACGGGAGGAGCGTCGAGCGCGGCGCCGAGGTGGTCGACGCCATCAACGCGGCGGGACCCGGTAGCGCGCGCTTCTACCGTGCCGATTTCGCGTCGCTCGCCCAGGTGCGCGAGTTCGCCGAGACGCTGCTGGCGGACTACGAGCGGCTGGACATCCTGATCAACAATGCGGGGTTCGGTTCCGCGCCCGACGAGCGGTGGGTGACCGAGGACGGGCACGAGTACCGCTTCCAGGTGAACTACCTGTCGACCTTTCTGCTCACGCACATGCTGATGCCGCGGCTGCTGGCGAGCGTGCCGGCGCGGATCGTCAACGTGTCGTCGGGGGCGCAGACGCCGATCGACTTCGACGACGTGATGATCGAGAACGACTTCAGCGGGCGGCGGGCGTACGCGCAGAGCAAGCTGGCGCAGATCATGTTCACGCACGACCTGGCCGAGGACCTGGAGGGAACGGGCATCGTGGTCGGCTCCCTGCATCCGGCGACGTACATGCCGACGGAAATGGTGCGGCGGGCGGGGGCGACGCCGCGCTCGACGATCGCGGAGGGCGCCGACGCTGTCATGCAGGTGGTCGACTCGGACGACTTTGAGAGCGGGCAGTACTTCAGCGGTATGAATCCGAGGCGCGCCAACGCCCAGGCGTACGACGCGGAGGCGCGTGCCAGGCTGCGACGGGTGAGTGAGGAGCTGACGGGAATTCGTTCGCGCCCGGAGTAGGGTGCGCCGGGACCGGATGACCCTTTTCGAGAGGTACCGGGACCGCTTCGCGCGGGCCGAATCGTTCTGCCGACGCCCCGCGGAGGCGTTCGCGGTCGTGGGTGGTGTCGCGCTCGTTGTGCTGCTCGGGGTCACCGTCGCCGAGGTGTTCTGGCGCTACGTCCTGAACGATTCGCTGCTCTGGGCCGAGGACGTCTCGACGATGGCGCTTGCGGTGGTGGTCGCGGCGGCGGTCGCGTACGGCGCGCGCGAGGGTTCGCACGTCACCGTCAACCTGATCGCGCGGTTCACGGGCCGTCGCGTAACCAGAGTCACCGACGCGGTGGCCAGGCTCCTCGGCGTGGCGGTGACCGGGGTGGCCGTGTACGCCCTGTTCGTTCACGGCCGTTGCGGTCTGCCCTGCGGCGCCGTGACCGGCAGCGTCTCGATCCCGCACACCCCGTTCTACTACGCGCTCGCCGCGTCGCTGGCGGCATACGGACTGCTGCTCGCATCGCAGTTGCTGGTGGGGCTCGCGGTTTGGAACGCCGAAGACCCCAACGAGCCGGCCGAATGATGGACGGCACCGGAATCGCCCTGCTGGGTTTTCTCGCCCTGCTGCTGCTGCTCCTGATCCGCATGCCCGCGGGGCTGGCGATGATGGTCGTGGGTGTCGCCGGAATCGCGCTGGTCCGGCCGGGTGCCGTCGTGCCCGTGCTGGCGGGGGAGGTTTTCGCGGTGGCCTCCCGGTACTCGCTCACCATCCTGCCGCTGTTCATGCTGATGGGGAACCTGGCCGTGGTGTCCGGGATGAGCCAGGACCTCTACCGCGCGGCCCACGCGTGGCTCGGCCGTGTCCGCGGCAGCCTGGCGTCCGCTTCGATCGTCGCCTGTGCCGGATTCTCGGCGCTGTCGGGCTCGTCGCTGGCCGCCGCGCTGACGATGGGCCGCGTGTCCCTTCCCGAGATGCGGCGCTTCGGGTACGACGATTCCCTGGCGACGGGCGTCATCGCCGCCGGCGGCACGCTCGGCTTTCTGATCCCGCCGTCCGCGGGTCTGGTCATCTACGGAATCATCACCGAAGAGAGTATCGGACGCCTGTTCATGGCCGGGGTGATACCGGGAATTCTGCTCACCCTGCTGTTCGTACTGGCCGTGGGGATCGTCGTCAGGCGTGACCCGGGCAAGGCGCCGCACGCCAGCGAGCCCGTTGCCTGGCGGGACCGGCTCGGGGCCACCGGGAGAGCGGCGTGGATCATGGGCATCGTGGTCGTGACCATCGGCGGCATCTACGCCGGCGTCTTTTCGGCGATCGAGGCGGCGGGCGTGGGGGCGCTGCTGACGCTGGTCGCGGCGTGCGTGCGGCGGGCCCTGAACCGCGAGACCGTGCCCGAGGTGGTCAGGGCTACGCTGAAGGCGAGCGGCACGGCCTTTCTGGTGCTGTTCGGGGCCTTCGTGTTCAAGGTCTTCCTCGGACTGACCGGGGTCGCGTTCGCAGCTTCCGAGTGGGTGGGCCAGCAGGGGTATTCCGGGGCTCAGGTGGTCATGCTGGTGCTGGTCATGTTCATCGTGCTCGGCACCTTTCTCGACGGATTCGCGATGCTGGTGCTGACCGTCCCCCTGGTTCAGCCGATTCTCGAGTCGCTGGGCGTCGACATGATCTGGTTTGGCGTGATGATCGTGATCACGCTCGAGATGGGCCTGATCTCGCCGCCCGTCGGGCTGAACATCTTCGTCGTGAAGGGCGTGGCCCCGGATGTGCCGGTGTACAGGATGTTCCGCGGCATCATACCCTTCTGGATCGCGATGCTCGCGGCGCTGATACTGATCGCGCTGTTTCCGCGCCTCGCCACCCTGTTGCCGAACGCCATGTACGGATGAAGGAAGTACTGCGTTACGAAGTCGACGACCGGCTGCCCCGGGCTCTCACGCTCGGTCTCGGTTTGCAGCTCGCGGCCCTCGGCATCAACGGGGCCGTGCTCATGCCGACGATCGTGTTTCGGGCGGCCGGTGCCGACGAAATCGTGTTCTGGGCGGTTTTCGCCTCCGTCCTGGCGTGCGGCGTAGCCACGATTCTCCAGGCCGTGCGGGTGGGACGGGTCGGCTCGGGCTACGCCGTGACGCACGTCAGTTCGGCGATCTTCATCTCGGTGTGCGTGGAGGCCCTGATCCTGGGAGGACCGGGGCTGCTCGCCGTCCTGGTCGTCATCTCGGCGCTGGCTCAGGCGGCCCTGTCCGTGCGACTGTCCCTGCTGCACCGGCTTCTCACGCCCATCGTCACGGGGACGGTGGTGATGCTGCTGCCCGTGACGGTGATGCCGCACCTGTTCGGCATGCTGCATGACCTGCCGCCCGGAGCTCCCCCGTTTGCCGGGCCGGTGAGCGCCGGCGTGACCATCGCGGTCATCGTGGGGGTCGCCCTCAAGGCCAGGGGACCGTTGCGTCTGTGGGCGCCGGCGGCCGGTCTCGTGGCGGGCTCGCTGGTCGGTGGGTACTTCGGGATCTACGAGACCGCGCGCGTGGCCGATGCCGCCTGGATCGGCATTCCGGCCGGCCGCCCGCCCGGACTGGATCTGGACTTCGGGCCTGCCTTCTGGGCGCTGCTGCCCGCGTTCCTGTTCGTGGCGCTGGTTGGCTCGACCAAGTCGGTCGCCGTCGCGGTCGCAGCCCAGCGCGTGGCGTGGCGGCGGTCGCGGGCGGTCGACTTTCGGGCGGTGCAGCGCTCGGTAGCCGCAGAAGGCGCCGCAAACCTGCTGGCGGGTGTGGCGGGGACGATGCCCAACACGCCGAACGCCAATTGCGTGGCCGCGGTGGAAGTCACCGGCGTCGCGTCGCGGACCGTCGGAGCCGCTGCCGGCCTGGCGTTCGTGCTCCTGGCCCTTCTTCCGAAGGGGCTCGCCCTCGTTCTCGCCATTCCGGACGCCGTCGTGGCCGCGTCCATTGCGGTGGTCATGGCAATGCTGTTCACGGTCGGGATGCGTGAGGTCGTGAGGAGCATGGGTACGAACCCCCGCAACGGCCTGATCGCGGGCGTCTCGTTCTGGGCCGGTGTCGCGCTGGAACTCGACATGATCTTCCCCGCCTTCTTCGCGGAGTTCGCAGGGGGTGTGTTCAGCAACGGGGTCACCACAGGGGGGCTGTTGGCGCTGCTGCTCACGGCGCTGACGGTCCAGAGGAAGGGCCGGTTCAGGGGTAAGCTCGACATGGCGGAACTGCCCCGTATCAGGGAATTCATCCAGACGTTCGCCGTCCGCAACGGCCTGGAAGGGGTCCTGGGGCGGCTTGAGGCGGCGAGCGAAGAGACGCTGCTCACGCTTCTGCAGTCGCGCGAGGAAACGGCAGGGTGGGAGGTGGCCGAGGGAGCGGAGGGAGCGCCCGGGAAGGCGAGACCCGAACTGCTGCTGACCGCGCGCGAGGAGGACGGCGAGGCCGTGCTGGAATTCAGGGTAGGCGCCGCGGGGAGCGATGAACTCAACCTTCAGGACCGCCTGGAGTGGCTCAGGGAGCAGACCAGGGCAGCCCGGGTGGAGCACGAGATCTCGCTTCGGCTCCTCAGGCATCTCGCTTCTTCGGTCCGGCACCAGCAGTTTCACGACATGGACATCCTGACTCTGCGCGTTTCCGCGGCCGCCCCGGGCGGGTCCTGAGGTGG
>CAZRQE010000018.1:0-20675 GCA_964602175.1 uncultured Gemmatimonadaceae bacterium
CGCCCCGATCGGGGGCGGCGATCCCCGTCCGATGGCCGCCGCCGAGGCCGACCAGAGCAGCGCGGTGTGGTCGCCGGACGGCAGCATGATCGCGTACACGGAGAATCACAATGGCCATCACGACCTGCGCGTTGTTGCCGCGGACGGCGGGAAGCCACGCGTGCTGGCGTCGCCGGGCGGGATGGGCGGCAATTCCGCAGGCGGCGTCGCGTCCAATCCCTCCTGGTCGCCCGACGGAAGGTCGATCTCGTACCTGATGGCCGACCTTCTTACCCCTCAGGATCTGTATGTGGTGTCTTTGGAGGACGGCCATAGCCGCCAACTCACCTTCTCCATGCCGGCCGGGAACTTTGGGGCCAGGTTGATCCTGCCGGAGAAGGTTCACTACCCCAGCACGGACGGGTATTCGATCCCCGCGTACCTGTATCGCCCGGTGGGAGTTCCGGCGGGCGAGCGGGCGCCAGGCGTGCTGTGGATCCACGGCGGCCCGACGTCGCAGTTCCACGACACCTTCCAGCAGCACGTGCAGTTCTTCGCGCAGCGCGGATACGCGGTGCTGCTGCCCAACATCCGGGGCAGTTCGGGATACGGGAAGGACTTCGCCGACGGCAACAACGACTGCTGGGGCCACTGCGACCTGGAGGATGTGGTCGCGGGGGTGGACTTCCTGAAGACGCAGCCCGAGGTCGACCCCGATCGGATCGGCCTGACCGGGACCAGCTACGGCGGCGTGATGAGCATGTACGCGGCGTCGTTCGCGCCCGACGTATTCCGCGCGATCATTCCCGGCTCGGGGTACGGCGACTGGATCCACTTCTACCACGGCGAGAACGAGCTGCGGCACGTCAAGCTGCTGGAGCATGAACTCGGTCCGTTCGCGACCAGCCAGGACGTGTGGCGCAACAGCTCGGCGATCTTCGAGATCGACAAGGTGTCCACGCCGATCTTCATGGTGCACGGCGAGGGGCGGTACCCGGGGTCGGACCAGTCGGAGATCTTCGCTCAGGCGCTGGAGAACTTCTACAAGCCGTTCGAGTACACGACCTATCCGAACGAGAACTACTACGTGCGCGGCAAGGCCAACCGGCGGCAGATGCTGCTGGACATGCTGGACTTCTTCCGTCGCTTCCTCGACGACGAAATGGTCGACGCGGGCGAAAGGATGGACCGATGAGACACATGGACACCCTGTCTTCCGGCCCTTCGGCCGCCCGTCCAGGCGCGGCGAAGCGGCCTCGGCCTCCCACGGCGCTGCCCGTGGCGGCGCTTGTGCTCGCGGCCGCGCTGGCCTGCCAGTACGAAGCCCCGGCTGGCGGAGATGCGGCCGGTGCCGCTGTATCGGCCGCCTCGGCTTTTGCCGCCAACGCCATTCCCGCGGCCGAGCTGGTCGACCTGACTGCGGCGGTCGGCGGCACCCATCCGCCCAAGTGGTCGCCGGACGGCTCGCGGATCACGTTCGTCTCCGGCGGCGACCTGGGCTCGGTCAGCACGGAGGACGGCGCCTTCGAGATCCTCACCGAGGACCTGTCGCTGAGCGGCGTGGGGTCGCTGGGGGCGCCGCAGCCCACCTGGTCGCCCGACGGGCGCTGGATCGCGTACACGTCGGACAAGGGCGGAGCGCCGGACATCTGGCTGTGGTCGGCCGTGGAGGGCGACGGCATGCGCGTCGGCGTCGACGTGCAGCTGACCGGGTTGTCGGCGCGGGCCAACGGGCTCGCCTGGTCGCCCGACGGCACCCGGATCGCGTTTTCCGGCGACCGTTTCGGCAACATGGACATCTGGACGGTTTCGGTGCCTGACGGCAAGTTGAGCCGCCTGACCGACGACCCGCTCTACGAGGGCTATCCCAGCTGGACGCCCGATGGAAGCCGGCTTCTCTACGTGCGCATGGACGACCGCTGGGTGGACCACGATGTCATCGAGGTGGACCCCGACGGCAAGAACCCGCGCACGGTCGTGCAGGACCGGGGCTTCTTCGACTACCGGGCCGGGCGGGCCTTCGCCTCGGCGCAGGTGTCGCCCGACGGGGAGACCGTGCTGTTTCGATCGCAGAGCAGCGGATGGCTGAATTTCTGGGTCGTGCCGCGTGACGGCAGCGGCGAGCCCCGCCAGATCGCGGCTTCCGACTACGACCAGAGCGACGCGCGCTGGTCGCCCGACGGCAGCAGGATCAGCTACACCGAGAACCGGGACGGGGTGCATTCGCTGCGGGTGGTCTCGGCGGATGGCTCGAAGAGCAAGGCGCTGGTCGAGCCGGAGGTGGGCGCGGCGCTGCGGCCCGAGTGGTCGCCCGACGGCAGCCGGATCAGCTACACGATGGAGACGCCCACCCGACCCGCCGAGCTGTTCGTGATGGACATCGAGTCGGGCGAGAGCCGCCTGCTGCACAGCACGGTCGCGGCCGGCTCGGCCGAGAAGCTGCACATGCCCGAGAAGGTGGCGTATCCCAGCAGCGACGGCCTCACCATCCCGGCGTACCTGCACCGGCCGCCGGGCGCCGAGCCGGGTGAGCGGTTCCCGGGCGTGATGTGGATCCATGGCGGGCCCACGTCACAATTCGACGACCAATTTCGGAGGCACCAGCAGGTGCACTTCTTCGCGCAGCGTGGCTACGTCGTCCTCATGCCCAACATCCGGGGAAGTTCGGGGTACGGCCTGGAATTCGAGGACCTCAACAACGGCTGCTGGGGCCACTGCGACCTGGAAGACGTGCTCGCGGGCGTGGACTACCTGAAGACGCTGCCCGACGTGGACCCCGACCGGATTGCGGTGACGGGGACCAGCTACGGCGGCATCATGACGATGGACGCGGTGGCGTTTGCGCCCGGCGTATTCCAGGCCGCGATCGCGCTGTCGGGCTACGGCGACATGACCGACTTCCACACGAAGGTGCACGAGCTCCAGCACATCAAGCTGCTCGAGTACGAGCTGGGGCCCTACCCCGAGAACCGGGACGTGTACCTGAACAGCTCGGCGATCCTGAAGGCCCACGAGGTGACCACGCCCACGTTCGTGATTCAGGGCGAGGGGGTCGCGGCCGACTGGCGGCTGCGGGAGGACCAGCCGCAGGCCTCGCTCGACTTCGCGCGCAAGCTGGACCAGCACTACAAGATCGTCCGCTATAAGGCCTACCCGGGCGAGGGCTACTACGTGTACGGGCGGGACAACACGATCCGGAAGCTCCACGACATGCTGGACTTCTTCGAGGAGTTCCTGGTGACGGAGATCGGGGGGATATAAGGTTCAGTATACATAAGGACGATATACGACTACTCAAATCGTCCCGGCGGCGGCGTGATCGGGAAGGCCTTGATCGCGTCGACAATCCCGCGCGCAACGCGTTCGGGCTCATTCGCGATCACGGCCCGGTCGCCGGCGTTGGTGAGGAAGCCGGTCTCGATGATGACCGCGATGGTCATCGGGTGTAGCGCGTGCTCGTAGCGGCGGAAGTTGAAGGCGTAGTAGTTCCGCATGCGCCGGGTCGTGTCCCTCAGCCGCCTGATGCCGGTCGCCGGACCGTAGGTCTCGTGGAGCAGGTCGACGAACGCTTGAGCGCGTCCCGTGGCGTCCCGCCTCGGCGCCGACACCCGGTAGCCTCTCACACCCGGGTCGTTGCTTGCGTCGGCGTGGATGGCGATGAAGAGGTGGGCGCGGTAGTCGGGCGGCACCACCGCCGGCAGAAGGTCGACCACATAGCCGAGTTCTTCCAGCATGGCCGCGGTTCGGCGTGCGATCACGAGGTTGAATTCCCGCTCGTGCGTTCCGTTCCAGTTGGCGCCGTTGCCGCGCAGTCCGGACAGCTCGCGGGGGGCTTCGTGCGCACGCCAGTGACCCACCTGCAGCGCGATGCGCACGGGGCCATCGGGGGGCTGCCACTCTTCGGGCGTGGGGATGGGCCCGGGGTAGCGGTTGCGCGACCACCAGGAACGGCGCCGCGACGGCGGGGGCTCCTGAGTCTGCTGGACAACCGGCGTGTCCTGCGCGAGGGTTGCCGCCAGCATCTCATCGGCTGCTGACTCGACCCCCGCGGCCGACACGACTCCACTGGCGGACACCCCCAAGGCGATCAAACCCAAGGCGCCAACCCCTGCCGACACGATGATCTTCACGAACAGACTCCTTGCCGAGGGTCGCCGGGTGCGCCCACACGATCAGGTCCCATGGTGGGTCCACGGGAGCACCGGTCGCAAGCCCTGCGACCCAGGGAGGTTGCCCGGCAGGCCTAGAGTGACGCCAGCCGCTCGAAGGTGTCCGGGTACTTTCGGGCCATCAGGATGAGCGCCGTCGCCGAGGGCGGCAGCTTCGACCTACCCTGCTGCCTTCGGGCGATAGCCTTGGCAAAGGCCCCGGTACCCACATCGTCCGAAGCGTGCGCTTTCCTGCCCGGTGCTCCTGAACTTCGCGAAGCGCCTCGAGCACCTCAGCCGCGATGTTCCGTTCACCCATTCTCTATCTCCCCGGTCTCAACTCACGCTCCCGCTGCCTCTTCAGTTCCCCAAAGAAGTCGCGAACGGAGTCCATCAGGCCTTTGCTCTCCGGGTAGGTCACGACCAAGTCGTCGATGTCGACGGTACCCTCGCCCGAGTCCGCCGTGGCCGACGTGATCGTCGTGAAGTGCAGGTTGAGCCCGTGATTGACCCGCAGGCCGAAGACGCCGTCTGTGGCCAGGCCGTCCCGCGGCCCGCTCCAGACCTCCTCGCCGTTGACCGAGAAGCGCAGTTCGTCGCCCGTGGCTTCGAGCGCAAGCACGTTCTTCGCCGTGGCAGAGCCCTCGGGTTTGGTGGCGTACGAAACGATCGCGGGGTGGGAGGTCCAGTCGTGGACGACCGGAGTCTCGGTGCCCGCCCGGCTCTTCACCAGAAACTCGCCGCCCTCGCGCAGCAGGAAGTACGTGTAGCGCTGATCCGGGCCCTTCAGATCCGAGCCGCCGATGAAGAAGCCGAACGCCTCTCGCCGCCCCTGAGGATCGAAGAGGAAGGTCTCCGACTCGATGCGGAAGTCTCCCGTAGCGACCGAGTCGGGGTGCCAGGCGATCATCGCCGGGCCAGTGGTGACGTGGTAGCCGGGAGTCATGGTCACGAGATAGAGGTCGTCCATGCTGGCGCCCTCGCGGTCGAAGCGGACCTCCCAGCCTTCGGGGAATGGCAGTCCTTCGTCGTCCTGGGCGGCGGCGGGAGGGGCGGCAAGCGCCGAGGCTGCGGCGGCAATGGCCAACGCGACCGGCGCGGCGGGCAAGTATCTCGTTCTGAACATGTTGCGTCCTGGAATCGAAGAGGTGTCGGCGGGGCTCGGAGTCCGTGACGGGTCTTTGGGGTCACCCCGTCGGTCAGCCCAGTTTGGTGGCGTCGACGGCCTGGGACAAGCCCTCAGGGGGACAGGTCACCACGACTCCGTCCGTCCCTGCGCGGTGAACACCAGCGCCCGCTCGCCGACCTCCTCGCCCGTCAGCTGCTCCCAGCACTCCGCGTAGAGGTCGACCTGGGCGCGGTAGCGGCTCACCCTGTCTACAAACTCGGGATCGTCGCCGCTGTCGGTCTTGTAGTCGGCCACGACCCAACTGTTCCCGTCCCGGAAAACGAGGTCGATCACGCCCTCGAGGACATCGGGCCGGTTCGGTTCCCCGCGACTCAGCGCGAAGGGGACTTCGCTGTGGCGCTCGCTGCTCGCCATCGCCCGCGCCCAGATCTCGGAGCCGCGCACCGCCTCGACGAGCGCCAACAGCGCGGCCAGCTCGGTCGGCTCGCCCGCCGCGTCGGCCGGGCGCTCGTATTCGATCAACAGGCCGCGGGCGTATTGCACGAGAGCCTCGCCATGCGTGCCCTCGCCCGCCGCCGCCAGCACGTCGTGGACCACGCTGCCCCACTCGTAGCCGCCGCTTGACGGGCCGACGGGGGACGGGTCGAAGCGGCCGGTACGCACTGCGGGATCACGCAAAGCGGAGTCCGGGACAGCCCCCGCCTTCGCCCTCCCCGTCACGGTCTCCAACCGGTAGGTGGGACTCCGGGTGCGCGCCGCGGCCTCTGCCACCGCCGCCACGCTTGCCGTCAGGTCGATCTCCGGGTCCAGCCGGTCCGGCTTCGGGGGCGCACCGCGCGGCAGTTGGATACCGGGCACCACGCTACCCACCCAGTCTTCCAACTCCTTCCAGGGCGACGAACCTCGCCCGGGCAGCCCCGCACCTCGCGCGATCCACAGCTCGTCCCGCGCACGCGTGGCGGCCACGTACAGGAGGCGCACCCTCTCCGCGTCTTCGAACGTGGACTCCACCTTCTGGTCCTCCTCCCAGGTCGCCGGTTGGGTGACGATCTCGGTCGCGTATCCCCGCTTGACCACGATCGGGATCGTCCCGCGCGCGGCCCCCGTTTCGTCCCGGGCGACGCGCATCCGCGGTTGCCGGTCGAATTCACCGAAGGGCGCCGCGAGGAAGACCACATTCGCTTCCAGGCCTTTGGCCCGATGGAGGTTCATCACCCGGACGCAGTCCCCCCGCCCCGGCACCAGCGGCGCCTCCGCGTCCTCCCAGTCCAGAGCGGCCGCCAGGGCATCGACGGCACCCGCGATCGACGTGTCGCCCTCCAGCGCCCGGGCGCGCACCGCATCGAGGAGATAGGAGAGCGCCCCGGCACGCAGTCCTCCCAGGTTGCCCGCGGCGGCAAGGGGGAAAAGCCCCGTCTCGCCGATCAGGCGCTCGGCGGTAACGTCGGCCGGCTCGCGCAGCGCCCGCTTCCACCACCCGTGCAGCACGTTCATCGCGTCCGCTACCTCGCCCTGGCCCTCGGCCGGACGGTTGATCCTGAAGCGGCCGCCGCGGTCCTTGTACGCCACCAGCCGGTCCAGCGTGATCCCGAAGAGCGGGCCCGTCAGCACGCCGAGGACCCGCGGCTGATGTGCCGGATCCTCCAGACAGCGGAAGAGGAGGAGGAGAGCAGCCAGTTCGTCCTCGAAGCCCACCCCGGCGCCCGACACGTCAACGGGCAGGTTTCGGTCCTCGAGGGCCCGGGCATAGACCGAGAGGTACTTGCGGTTCCGTGTGAGGATCAGGAAGTCGTCCGCGTCGCGTTCACCTGCCGCCACGCGGCGCGCGATCTCGGTGGCAATCCGGTCGGCATCGTCCCGCGCGACCTCGTCCTGCCTGCCGCCCGAAACCGTGTAGGTCGCCAGGACACCCATCCCCTCGCGCTGCGTCAGCAGGGGGGCGAAGGCCGCCTGGCGGTCGCTGTCGTCCTTCCCGAACCGGTCCTCATGGTCGAAGACTCCCTTCACCAGAGCCTCGATGCCGCCGAGCGAGCGGAAGTTGGCCTTGAGGACCAGCACGTCGCCGAAGTCCTCGAAGCGCTCCTTGACGAGCTGGTACAGCGCGATGTCGGCGCGCCGGAAGCGGTAGATGCTCTGCTTGGGATCTCCGACCACGAAGAGCGCGCCGGGCCGAGGGACCACCTCGCGCCAGTCGTCGCCGGACTCCGGGTCGCTGGCGAGCAGGAGCAGAATCTCCGCCTGCAGGGGGTCGGTGTCCTGGAATTCGTCGACGAGAAGGCGCGGGTAGCGTCGGCCCAGGTCGCGGCGAGCCTCGGGATTGTTGCGGAGCAGCGCCGCCGAGAGGACCAGCAGGTCCTGGAAGTTGATCTGGCCGCGGTCCTTGCGCTGGCCAGCGAAGGCCGCGGCCGCGTGCCTGGCGACGTCGATGGCAACCGGATAGCGGTAGGCCCACCATTCGCGCAGGGCCCTGTCCGCCGCCCCACCGGCCTCCGCAAACGTGCAGAAGTCCTCGAAGAGCCGCTTGGCCTGTGCCTTGCCCGCGCCGTCGTCCGCCCACCGCTTCTGAACCAGTCCGCTCTTTTTCAGGTGCACCCGGGCCAGCGCGTCGAAGAAGGCCCTCGGATCGCTCCAGTCCAGAGTGCGGCGCCAGTACAGGAGCGTGCGGATCCGCTTGCCGAAGCTGTCCCATCCGTCCGGCGGCGTGCGGCCCCGCATCAGTGCCCAGGCGCGGTCGAGGAGCTGTTCGAATTCGGCCCGGACCGCGCGGACGGCCTTTGCATCGGGGGGCTCGACGCGCTCGAAGCCGTAGTCGACATCCGGGTTTTCGACCAGTTCCCGGAATGTGTCCTGAAGGTGGTCGGGTGCAACGCCGAGCCGGTCGAGCTCCTCCAGGCGAGGGTCCCCGTCCGTAGCCAGGCGCTCCAGGTACTCGACCCAGGCGCTGCGCTGCATGCGCTCCGCCTCCGACTCCAGCACTTCGCGAAAGCCGGGATCGAGCCCTGCTTCCAGCGGCCGTTCGCGGAGCAGCCTGGCACAGAAGGCGTGGATGGTGCCCAGGAACGCGTGATCGATGTCGCGGATGGCGGCCTCGAGCGTATCGAGATCGGGGTGCCCGGGCGCAAGTTTCGCCGCCTCCCGTTCCAGCACCACCTGGAACTTCTGGCGCAACTCGGCGGCCGCCTTGCGGGTGAAGGTGACCGCGGCGATCTGGTCGACCGTGCACGCCCGGCTCCGCACCAGCGCGACCATGCGGTCCACCAGCGACGTGGTCTTCCCCGACCCGGCTCCCGCTTCGACGAGCAGGTTGCGTTCCAGGTCCCTGGCAATCCGATCCCGGGCCGCCTGGTCGGGAGGGAGGATCAGTTCGGTCACTCGTCCTCCCAGCTGCGCACTCGCCGGAGGGACCCCAGCTCCGGCAGATCCTTCAGATTGCGGGCCGTCCAGTCGGCAAACCGGCAGGAGATCTGCCCCCAGGCGCCGCTCCGCACCCCGCACACCTCGCCGTAGTCACAGAAGCGGCAGTCGTTCTTCGCGTTGTCGGTCGCCGGGAAGTCGCCCGCGGCAACGCCTTCGAGCAGGGTCGCGACAAGGAGTCCGCCGGTTTCCAGGACCTCGGTCTCGAACGGCCACACCCGGTTCTCGCCGCGGCGTGTCGGGAAGTGGTACTCCATCCCGCTGACGGTCCTGCCCAGGACGCTGGCGGCCGCCAGGGTATAGATCACGTGCTGTACGCGCCGGCCACCGTCGTAGGTCCCCGACTTCCCGCCGTACCCGTGGTCGGTGCCGGTCTTGTAGTCGACCACCCGCAACTCGGCCCCGTGGTCGTCGAGCCTGTCGATGTAGCCACGCACCTGCACGGGTTGCCCGTCCGCGTCGATCACCACGGGATCGTCGGTCATCCCGAAAGGCATCTCCAGGGCGATCCATGGCGGCGGGTCGCTGCGAATCATCTCGACGAAGGACCGGACGTCATCACGCAGCGCGGCCATCTCCCACTCGTGGACCGCATGGCTGGGCGAAGGCACCTGCCACAGCTTCCGCGCCCCCTCGTCGTCGACAAGCGACAGGGCCAGCGCAAGAAAACCCTCGTCCTCCGGATCCAGTCCCCGTTCCCGCGCCAACTCCAGCGTGTGCTGGTAGATCGAGTGCAGGAGACTGCCCCGCTCGAGCGGGTTGAGCCAGCAGTGGGCATCGAACTCCGGGTCGTCGGGCGGATAGGCGCGCAGGACATGGCTGAACAGGAAGCGGCGCGGACAGGCGCCCAGGCTTCCCAGGCCGCTCGCCGAGAACGTGTGACCCGACAGTGCCTGGTACGAGAGCGGAGGCGTGTGCGTGCCCAGAAAGCCCGTGTGCACCGAGGCCAGGCCGCTCCGCAACCCCTCCGCCGCCGCCATTCCCAGGCCCAGGCGGGGATAGGCACGCCCGACCGCGTCGAGTCCGTCGAGCAGCCTGCCGTCGGCAGAGGCGAGGGCGCGCAGCCAGACGTCTCCCGCGTCCACATTGGTCCCGAGTTCGGCACGCGGGAGGCGGGACTCGCTGGCGCCCAGGTGAGCCTCGAGGTGCTCGAAGTTGAGGGTCCGGTCACCCTCGCGCAGACGCAGGGCCTGGAGCAGTTCCGGCGCCGGTGCGAGTTCGCGCGCCTCGGCCGGATCCCAGCGCGAGTAGCTGAGCGTGAGCGTCCCGCGCAGACGCGCGATCAGCTGGGCGAAGTTGAAGCGGGCCTCTGCGATCCGGTCGCGCGCGAGGGGGAGCTCGCCGCGCCCCAGATGCCACCGTTCCCTGTCCAGCAGCAGCGGATCCTCCATTGTGGACCCCGGGAAGCGCCCCGAGTCCATTCCCACGACGAAGGTGTACGGTCGACCCGTGGCTCCACCGTGGGCGAAGTCGGTAAGGTAGAGATGGCCCGCGGCCGAACTCCAGGGGGCCATTCCTTCGGCTCTTGGCGCGGGAATGCGGATCTGGAGGAAGGACTTGACGATGGCCGCTGCCGACGGGTAGTCGGTCGGCCGCGTCAGCGTCGCCTCGATTCGGTCGAGCTGGCGCAGCAGCCGGTCCCGCGCGGTGTCGTCGGTGTCGGTGCCCGGGGCGACGCGCGCGAGGATGCTCTTGACGCCGGTCGCGACCCGGGCGGGGGACACCGTGCCCTCGACCGGGGGGGTGGCATCGAGAAGGGGCCGAATGAGCGCCTGCAGGGCGAGCAGGTTCCCGCGCCGCCGCTGCTTGAGCCGTTCGAAGCCCTCCTCGTTCTGCAAGGGGCGCCGCTTCAAGCCATCCAGACCCTCGATGGCCCGCTCCACCCGGGCGATATGGCGCTGCCTGCCCCACCCGACGCGCAGCCGTCTCAGTTCGCGGGCCAGATCGGGACCCGACAGACGGTCGCCGGGCGGGGGCGGCTGCACGTCCCCCGCCTCGATCAGCGCCCGAAGCCGCGATTCATGGAAACCGTTCTCGATCCACTGGAAGTAGGTCGTCACCACGCGGCCGGGACGCGTGCGCTCGACGGGGAGGCCCACCGCGAAGGTGACCGGTATGTCCAGGGCCTCCGCCAGCGCGTGCAGCGCCGAGCCGTACAGGGAGGGGTCCGCGGCGATCACCTCGACTTCGTCCCAGCGCGCGCCCAGGTCGATCGCGCGGCGCAGGACTCCCCGCACCTCGTCCTGGACCGAACCCGCGGCGAAGAGTTCGATATGCGGCCGCGGCCCTTCGCAGCGCTCGACGGCGTGCAGATAGCTTCCGGCCCCGGCGGGTGGCGCGACGTCCCAGAGGATGCCCTTCGGCACCCGCATGCCCTCGACCGGGTCCGTCCTGAGGAGGGTGGCACCCCAGTCCTGCAACGCGCGTGCGAAGCGTCCCGCGAGGCCACGGTCGGGAAGGCCCGGCAACAGGAAGGTCGGCTCGCTCAGGGGCGGGGCGGTGGTTTCGTCCAGCAGTATCCGGGTGGCGGTCCCAAGCACCATCGCATTGTCCGCGAGGTTGCCGGCTTCGAGGAGCTCCTCGTACCGGCGGAGCACGGCAGTGATCAGCGCCTGCCGATCCGTCGCCCGCTCGGACGCGGCGATCGAGCGCGAATCGATGCCTCCCAAGCGTAGCGCCGCCACCGAGTGACGGACCGCGTCGCGGAAGCCCACCTTCTCGCGGAGCGTCGGAAAACGGAAGTCGCGCCCCGCTGCGAGCGCCTCGTCGATGGCGCGCTCCACGAGCGCGTGCTCGTCAAAGGAGTCGATCACCGCGGGGCCTGCGGCGGACAGCTTGCGCGCAACGATTTTTGATGCGAGGGGTCGTAACGTGTTGACCTCAAAGCCCACCCACGACCGACCGCGCAACGCCACCTGCCTCAGCAGCTCCTTGCCCTCGCCGCGCGTGCGCGCGATCAGGATCTTGCGGTCTCGTCCGGCGTCCCGCGCGATGCGCTCCAGCTCCTGCACGAGGATGCAGGCCGTGGCATGATCGCCGGCGGGCGGCGGCACCGCGCGGCCGCGGCCCTCCTCGAAGTCGAGGTAGAGCTGGCTCACGTGGGGCCGGCCGCGACCGACGCGTGCTCCCCGAACAGCCGCCCGAGCTGGCGCCCCTCACGCCGCCGCCAGATCCCCCGGTGGTAGGCGTCGCTGGCCAGAAGCGAGAGGGTGATGGTCGCCTCCCCGTACACCATGCGCTCCCGGGCGGTCTCGACTTTGCCCCAGGTCGTCGCCTCGCGCAGGGTCGAGCCTGAGAGGCCGCCGTCGCGTACGTCCGCCACCGTGAGCTGCACGGCGTATTTGTGCATGGGGATCTCGGGCGCGCCGGGATCGCCGCCCTCCTCCCCATCCGCCTCCACCAGCATCCGCGCGGCCACCACGGCGTCCTGCGCGAAGTTCTTCGGCACGCCCCCACCCACCATCAGCAGCCCCGTCTCGGCGGCCGCCAGCTTGATACGCGCGAGTTCATGAAAGTCCTTTGCGGAGTCGAAAGCGATGTGCGGCAGACCCATGCGCGCGGCTCTAGCCCGGTGCGCCACCGCCCCGAATCCCGCTGACGAATCGCTCAGCGCCGGCACGAACACCGGCACGTCCTTGCGGTACGCGGATAGCACGATCGAGCGGGCGTCGCCATGGCTGCGCGCCAGGTACGCGCCCAGCTCCCGCACCACCTCGCGGCTGGAGTACGCGCGCGGCGGCAACCCGTCCAGGACCCGGGCCACGGTCTCGTCGCAGACCTGCAGCTCGGCCTCGTCGATGTACGTGTCGTAGATCCGGTCGATGCCCAAGCGCCTGAGCTCCTCGTCGCTCGCCACCGGTGCGTCGACCGAACCCGGCGCCATGTAGTGGCGGAATCCGAGCGCCTCGAAGAAGTCCTGGTCCACCACGATCGCGCCCGTCGCCACGATCGCGTCGACCATGTCGCAATCCACCAGGGCCAGCAGCGCCTCCTTGAGCCCGGCCGACACCAGCGATCCGGCCAGCGTCAGGATGACCACGCCGCCCGGCTCCTCCAGCATCTCGGCGAAGATGTCGGCGCCTTCGGCGAGGTTCCTGGCCTGGAAGGCGGCGCTTCGGTAGGTGTCGACAACCGCGCGGCCGTCGAACGCGGTGACATCGATGTGCTCGACCGGCCTGGCGAGCAGCCGGCTCTTCGCCACGTGCTAGAACACCACCTCGACGCCCAACCGGTACGTGCGGTTCGGCGACAGCGTGATGCTACTCTCGCTGCCGAGCGCCAGGCCGCCGCCGAAGGTCAGGCCGTTCAGCTCGCCGTCGATCAGGACGTTCCGCGACCAGATCCAGAGGTTGCGGCCCGCCGCGTACACGGTTGCGCGGCTGGCGCCGATACGCCCCGCGAGGCTCTCGGGCAGCGCGTAGCGCACCGATACCTCTCGGAGCTTGAAGTAGTCGCCGTCGTAGACGAACGCGTTGCGGGCGTTGCTCTGGCTGTACTTGCCACGCTCGGTGCCGTCCTTGTTGTACTGCACGGGGAACGCGTACGCGCATCCCTCCGCCGCTCCGTCTCCGGTGCCGCAACGAACCAGTTCGCGGCGGTAGACGCCGTTGAAGCTCGCCCACACGGAACCCCAGTCGAACACCTCGTGGCCGCCGGCCCAGTCGGCCAGGGCCGAGATGGTCAGGTCGTTGGCCACCGAGAGGGTCGTGTTGATCCCCCCGGTCTTGTCGGGTGTCGGGAATCCGCCGGTGAACTGGCGCTCCGAGGCGTCGAAGAGTCCGTCGCCGTTGGTGTCCGTGGGCATCGTCACCCACCAGGCCCCGACGGGACCGCCGCGGCAGGTGTCTTCGTTCCCTTCCTCCGTCACCACCCAGCATCCGGTGACCCGCTTCTGGGATCCGTCGACGGAGAAGTCGGGGACGCCGCCCATGTCGACGACCTGATTGTGGTTGTAGGCGAACGTGGCCCCGAGCGACCATGCCAGCGACGGCCGGTTGACGGCCTGGACGTTGAGCGTCACCTCGACGCCCCGGTTCAGGATCTCCCCCACGTTCTGCTGCTGCGTTCCCAGGCCGGTGACCGGCTGCCGGGGCACCCGGAACAGCGCATCCGTGGTCCGTGCCTCATAGAAGGTGGCGTTGAGCCCGATGCGGTCCGCCCAAAGTGCGGCGTCGATCCCGGCTTCGATGGTGGACGTCTTCTCGGGTCTCAGATCGGGATTGCCGGGATTCGCGAAGCGGGGCGCGGACTCGCCTCTGAAGGGTCGCGCGGAATACGTCCTGTCCTTGAGGAAGGCGCCGGGGAACTTCCCCGTCTGTCCGTATGCCGCCCGAACCTTGAGCTCGTCCACAAGAGGAATCCCGATATCGTCGGACAGCATGTACGACGCGGTGGCCTTTGGATACAGCTCGTATTCAATGTCGTCGCCGAAGCTCGATCCCGCGTCGATCCGCAACCCGCCTCCCAGGTACAGCCTGTCCCACAGGCTCAGCTGCTCGTCGACGTACGCGCCCCCGTTGAACAGCTCCACGTTGCCCTCGTACGCCGTGATGAGTGCCGCGGCGTCGAAGTCGTTGGTCCCAGGGAGCGCGAACGTCCGCCCGTAGCCGTTGATGAGGCTCATGTCCTCGCGGAAGCCCTGTACGCCCACGGTCAGCGTGGAGCCGAACGAGCCGCCGGGGCTCTCCCACGCGTAGGTGGCGCCTCCGTCCATGGACGCCGAGATGAAGGACCGGTCGCGGCGGGTGATTTCTCCGGTGGGGTCGTCCACGGTGAATCCGATCGGCTGCAGCACACGCATTCCGTTGGTCCGGTGGTCGACCCCCACATTGAGCCTGGCGGTGAGGTCGTCGCGAACGTTCCAACGCAGCCCGCCCGCGAAAATGGCGCGGGTGACGGCTTCGTCGATGTCGGGCATGAGAAAGATGCGCAACGCCTCGTGCAGGTCGGCAGCTCCGGAAAAGAAGAGCGCGTCGCCGACCTCGAAGGTGGTCAGCGGATCGTTGATGGCCGCGCCGTTGTAGAGACGCTGGAAGTTGTGGCGGACGTAGCTCCCCGAGAACTCGAGCGTGAAGTCGTCGTTCAGCGAAGCCTGCATGCCGCCGCGCAGGTTGTAGTTGGTGCTCCCGTCCTTGGGCTGGGTCCCCGTGCGGTCCTCGAGACGCGCGCCGACGCTGTAGGTCACGTCGGCGGTGCCGCCGGAGACTCCGACGTAGTAGCTCTGGAGCGTACCCCGCTGAAAGTACAGGTCCTCCATGAAGGTCCCGGCGACCTCGCCGGACTCCACGCGGTCCGGAAAGATCAGCCGCGTGTCGAGGATGTTCCAGAGTTCGGGCTGCTCGATGCCCTGCTCGACCCGGGCCGTAATGCGCGGAGCACCCGGGGTCCCCTTTTTGGTGAAGATCTGGATGACTCCGGTGGCTGCATCCGAACCATAGAGCGTCGAGGCGGCACCGCCCTTGGTGACTTCGATCCGCTCAATGTCGCTGATGAGCAGGTCGGCCAGCGCCGAAGACTGCTCCCCGCCGGTCCCGAATGTGGTCGCATGGTCGTTGTCCACGCGCACGCCGTCCACGTAGATGACCGGCGTCTGTGCGTTGAAGACCGAGGACACGCCCCGGAAGTTGATCAGCGAACCCGTGCCCGGCTGCGCGGAAGTCGCGCTGATGGTCGCCCCGGCCACACGGCCCTGGAGGACCTGGTCGATGGACTGGACCGGGGCCAGCTCGAAGTCCTCCGCGCTGAGCACCTCGACCGAGGTCCCTAACGCTCGCCGGGTGGTCTCGGTCCCGACGCCCGTGACGACGATCTCGTTGAGCGCGATAGCCGTCGACGAAAGCTCGATGTCTGCGGTCGCCGTCTGGCCGGCAGCGACGCTCACCGTCCGCTCGGCACCCTCGTAGCCGATCAGGGTCACGCGCACGACGTGCTCGCCGGCCGGCACGTTCAACAGCACGAAGCGCCCGGACGAGTTGGTGATCTGTCCGATTCCGGTCCCTTCGACCAGGACCTGAGCGTTTGCGAGGGACCGCCCGGAGGCGCCGTCCAGGACCTGGCCCTGGACGACGCCCGTCTGGGCTGCGGCCGGCGTCGTGCCGACCGTCAATGCCAATAGGGCCGCAAGCGCGGCCATGCCTCTGATCAAGCCAGACCTGGTCAGAACGGCGACGCGTTGTTGGCCACCAGCACCTTGTTCATGTCTATGTGGACGGTCACCTCGGTCTTGACCAGGGGCGCGCCCGGATCCACCCCGTCGTACAGGTCAAGGGGCGTGTAGATGTCCAGCGCGTACTGGGGCGACCCCGGAATGTAGCCGGGAACGACCGGTACCGTGCCCGGATCACCCTCGCTGATGTTGTCATTCTGGTCGATCTCGCGGAGCATTATCGGGAGCTTGATCCCCAGGTCGGCCATGCGGCGGCCTTCCAGGAAGAGAATCTCCTGGCGGGCCAGCCACAGCGCGTGCCACAGCTCCGACGCGCTCGACAGAGCCGCCACGCTGTCCGCGCTGAGCGAGGTGCCCGAGATGTTGGGGATCAGAAGGCCGTCGCTCGGGCGGTTCAGCACCAGTCCGGCACGGTAGGGACTGTCTGCGTCGGCCCTGACGACGATCTCCTCGCTTCTCGGACGAAGGCTCAAATCCGCGTTCCGGCGCTCGTCGATATCGTCGAAGGACACCACGCCACGGCTCTTGGCCAGCGTGATCGCGCTCGCCAACTGGCCTCCGGCTTCCGTCATGTTGCCCGACGCCAGCGCGACTTCCGCCAGGATCAGATGCATCTCCTCGGCCTTGGCGATCGGCACCGGCGAGTCACGCTCCGTGTACTTCGGATCCAGGAAGTCCAGCCTTGGGAGCGGCTGCATTTCCTGGAGGGCCCGGAGAACGAGGAAGAAGACCGAGGTGTTGTTGAGGAACTGGGAATCGTAGGGGGGCGCGAAGAGCAGATTAGACTCGGCGCTCAGCACGGTGTTCGCGGCTGCCGCCGCGGCTCCCGCGTCGCCGAGGAGGCGGTGGGCGCGAGCCAGGGCCGCGCTCGCCTGCACCCCGAACGCCGTGCCGGCCTGGAGATCGCTGACCGCCCTGGTCAGGGCGGCCTCGGACGGTTGCGCTGTCCCGTCCTCCTCGTGCGGCGCGTGCGAGAAGACCTCACCCAGGGTGAGGTAAGCCATTCCCCGATAGTAATGGGCCTCGGCCACCAGCGCAGGCGGAGCACCAGGATCGTTGGGCGCGATCTCGTTGATGACGAAATCCGCCAACGCGCGCAGTTCCTGCACGTTCCAGTACACCCCGCTTGCGCTCGTGCCCGTTCCGTTGAAGATGTCCGGCCCAACGGTGGCCGGTTCGTCCATGGACTGGTTGAGTCCCGTTCCGTGGATCGAGTAGTTGTCGCTGACGACCTCGGTCGCCACGACGTACGCGTTGATCATGCGCGCAAACTGCGCCCGGAGTCCCGGCAGCAGTGCCGCGGTGGGATCGGTGGCTTGCGCGAGATCGTCGTCGGTGGTTGTCGGATTGCTCACGCTTGTCGGATCGATGGCATCGCAGCCCGCGATCGCCAGCGTGGCAAGAAGCGCTGCGGCAGCGAGCCGGCAGCCCCTTCCGAAGATAGACAGGTTCTTCCTGATCATTTGTCTGGTCTCCTCTTGATGCCGGCTAGAATACGACCTCGACACCGAACCTGAAGGTCCGGTTCGGGGACAGTGTGATGCTGCTCTCGCCGCCGAGCCGCAGTCCGCCGCCGCTCAGTCCGTTGAGCTCTCCGTCGATCATCTGGTTCCTGGACCAGATCCACAGATTGCGACCGTTGGCGTAGACCGTCGCGCGGCCGGCGCTCAGGCTCTCGGCCCACTCCTGCGGCAGCACGTACCGCAACGAGACCTCGCGGAGCTTGAAGAAGTCCCCGTCGTACAGGAACCCGGTACGGGCGCGGTTCTGACTGTACTTGCCGCGCACCGTCCCGTCTGCGTTGTACTGGACCGGGAACGCCCAGGCACACCCTTCGGCGGCCCCTTCCTCCATCCCGCAGCGCACCCGCTCGCGACGATAGATTCCGTTGAACGTTGCCCATACGGACCCGTAGTCGAAGACGTCGTGGCCGCCGGCCCAGTCCCCCAGCGCGCTGATCGTGAGGTCGTTCCCGATCGAAAACGTGGTGTTGACGCTCCCGCTCTTGTCGGGCACGGGGAACGACCCCGTGAAGTTGCGCTCGAAGTCGTCGGGCAGCCCGTCACCATTGGTGTCGATCGGCATGGTCAGCCACCAGGCCCCGACGGGACCGCCCCGGCATGTGCTGTCGTCGTTCGGGTCGCTCTGGGTCCAGCAACCGGTGACACGCTTCTGGGAGCCCTCCGCGGAGAAGTCCGCGATACCCCCCATGTCCGTGACTTCGTTGTGGTTGTACTGGAACGTACCGCCCAGGCTCCACGCGAAACTCTGGGAATTGATGACCTGGACGTTCACCGCCGCTTCGACACCGCGGTTGAGAATCTCGCCCACGTTTTCCTGCTGCGTCCCCTGGCCGGTCACCGGCTGCCGGGGCACCTGGAAGAGCGCATCGACCGTGCGGGCCTCGTAGATGGTCACGTCAAGCCCGATGCGGTTGTTCCAGAGCGCCGCGTCGATCCCGGTCTCAATCGTGGAGGTCTTCTCGGGACGCAGATCCAGATTGCCGGGGTTCGAGAACCTGGGAGCCGATTCGCCGCGGAAGGAACTGGCCGAGAAGGTCCGGTCCTTCAGGAAAGCGCCAGGGAACTTGCCGGTCTGTCCGTAGGCGCCCCTGAGTTTCAACTCGTCCACGAATGGAAGGCTGACATCCTCCGAAACGATGTACGAGCCGGTGGCCTTCGGGTACCACTCGTATTCGATGTTGTCGCCGAAGCTGGAGCCGGCGTCGACTCGGAAGCCACCTCCGACGTAGAGCTTGTCCCAGAGGCTCAGCTGCTCGTCCACGTACAGCCCGCCGTTGAACACCTCGATATTCGCCTCTGCGGCCGTGATGTCGGCCGCGGCATCGAAGTCGAAGGTGCCGGGCAGGGCGAATGTACGCCCGTTGCCGTTGATGATGCTCTCGTCCTCGCGGAACCCCTGGACACCCACCGTCAGGCTCGATCCGACGGTGTTGTCGGAGTTCTCCCAGGCGTAGGTCGCCCCGGCATCCAGCGACACCGAGGTGAACGACCGGTCGCGGCGGTTGAGCATGCCCGTGGGCTCGCCTGGCGTAAAGCCGATGGGATCGTACTGACGCTGCTGGTTGTTCCGGTTGTCGGTGCCGAGGGTGATCTTCGCCGTCAGATCGTCGCGCACGTTCCACCGGGCACCGGCCGAGAAGATGAAGCGATTGACCCATTCGTCGATCGTGGGCATCAGGAAGATGTCGAGGGCTTCGTGAAGCGTCGAGGCGCCCGAGAAGAAGAGCGCATCCCCGACCTCGAAGGTGGTCAGGGGGTCCTCGATCGAAGCTCCGTTATAGAGGCGCTCGAAGTTGTGACGCACGTAGCTCCCCGAAAACTGCAACTGGAAGTCTTCCGAAAGTGACGCCTGCAGTCCGCCACGGATGCTGTAGTTCGTACTCGCATCCCTGGGCTGTGTGCCCCCGCGGTCTTCCAGACGGCCGCTCACGCTGTAGGTGACGTCGGCGGTGCCGCCGGAAACGCCGACGTAGTAGTTCTGGACCTGCCCGTTCTTGAAGTACAGGTCCCGCATGAACGTCTCGTTGATCTCGCCCGACTCCACTCGCTCGGGGAAGATCAGGCCCATGTCGAAGATGTACTTGAGCTCGGGCATCTCGATCCCGCGCTCGACCCGGGCGGTGATCCGCGGCGCCCCGGGTGTTCCCTTCTTGGTGAAGATCTGGATCACGCCCGTGGCCGCGTCCGACCCGAAGAGCGTCGATGCCGCCCCGCCCTTGGTGACCTCGATCCGTTCGATGTCGGTGGTCAGCAGGTCGGACAGCGCCGAAGACTGCTCGCCACCGGTACCCGCCGCCGTCGACTGGTCGTTGTCGACGCGTACGCCGTCAACGTAGATGACCGGAGTCTGCGCGCCGAAGACCGACGAAACACCTCGGAAGTTGATGAGCGACCCGGTTCCCGGATTCGCTGACGTGGCGCTTACGGTCGCGCCCGAGACCCGTCCCTGAAGGAGCTGGTCGACGGATTGCACCGGGGCCAGCTCGAAGTCTTCAGCCGCGAGCACCTCGACCGAGGTGCCGAGCGCGCGCCGTGTCGTCTCGGCACCCACCCCGGTGACGACGATTTCGTTGAGCGCGATCGCGGTCGAGGACATCTGGATGTCCGCGGTGGCCGTGCCCCCGGCCGTGACCGTGACCGTCTGTGTCGCTTCGTCGTATCCGATCAGGGTGGCCTGAACGGTGTGTTCGCCGGCGGGCACGTTCAGAAGCACGTAGCGCCCGGACGAGTTGGTGAGCTGTCCAATCCCCGTGCCGGCGACCAGAATCTGGACGTTGGAGAGTGGACGCATCGAGGCGGCGTCCACGACCTGCCCCTGCACGACCCCCGTCTGGGCCAGGGCAGGAGACGCGGTGGCAGCCGTCAGCGCCAGAAGCGCCAACAGGCTCCCCGCCGCACTGCTTGCAAGTCGACTGAATTGCATGGTTCCCTTCCTTGTCTTGGTGACTCGAGTTTGCTGGATGCGCCTCGCTTCCCGGCGCCTCCGAAATGGTGGTGGAGCTCTCGCTCCAGATACGGTCAATGCCTGGGTTCGTTGCGCATCTCCTTTCTCCGACTCTCAATCGGCGGTGTCAATACCGGGGGGACAACTTACCTATACATCGAGATTCCGCACATACTTCGCGTTCTTCTCGATGAATTCCCGGCGGTGTTCCACCTCGTCGCCCATGAGCTGCGAGAAGATCCTGTCGGCCTCGACCGCGCTCTCGACCGTGACCTTGAGGATCGTCCGCGCATCGGGGTCCATGGTCGTCTTCCACAGCTGATCGGGGTTCATTTCGCCCAGCCCCTTGTAGCGCTGGATCGACACGCCCTTT
>CAZRQE010000019.1:0-14082 GCA_964602175.1 uncultured Gemmatimonadaceae bacterium
TCTTCCGCAAGGCGTCCGTCGAGATCAGCTTCGAGGGCAAGGAATACCTGGTCGTGCCCCAGGCCGCGATCCTGACCCTGGTGCGGGAAAAGGACGGCGCGGTGGAGGGGCTGTTCTAGGGGGGGCTTCGCGCGCGGATGAGGCCGAGCATCCGTGAACCGGGAGAACGGAGAATCGAGAACATGCGGAGACTTGTGTTTGTTTGTCTGGCGGCCATTGTGCTCTTCCAGATGGGAGGGTATATCTCATTCGGCTGAGGTGCCCCCGGTGCGAAAGGAGACCCGCCATCAAGCGTTGCGTCCTTGCCGTTCTGCTTCTCGCCGGCTGCTCGGCCATGGAGCCCCAGCCCGAACTCTCGGGCGTGTGGTTCGACAGCTTCCTCCTCAACGGATTGCGCTCCGAGTGGACCCTCGCGATCGAGGAGGTCGATGGCCGCATCGATGGGCGCTACCGGGTATTCGATTTCCGCCACGGAGTGTATCCGGTCGAAGGCGACATCGAGGGCGACCACGGGTACCCCGACGTGAGGCTCTCGCTGAGCATCTACAAGAAACACCCCCTCGAGTGCCATTTCAAAGGCACCGTGATGGGTGACTTCGAGGGGCTGAGCGGGGTGCTCGGGTGCTACAACACCGACAACGCCCTGGTGTACGGCACCCCGATCAACTTCGAGCGACTCAAGGGGCTCGACGAGCAGGGTCAGCCGACAGCCCGTGGGCGGCTGGCGGCCTCGTGGATGGCTGTTGGCGATTCCCTAGTGGAAGTTCCCGAAGTCGACTCGCACCGCATCTCCGTCACTCCAGTCCACGTCGTACGACAGCGAGTCCTCGATCCGCGCCACCGCCACGATGTAGTCGTACAGCTCGGTCACGCGTGCGAAGGCTGCCGGGATGTTCCCGCACTCATCCCGGTTGACCAGGAAGCTGGCAACGCCCACTTGCATCCATGACTCCTCGTAGGGAACCAGCAGGGGGCCGCCGCTGTCGCCGAAGCAGACCCCCCGGCCCGACCGCTCCTCGCCCGCACAGATGACCCGGTCAGTTATGCTGCCGAAAAGGAACCCGGCCACCATGCCGCAGGTCTCGTTGCTGATGAGGGGCAGGTGCGTGCGCTGCAGGATGTCGGTGTCCTGGCCATCCCGGCCGGTCCCGATCTGTCCCCAGCCGATGGCGGTGGCCGTGTCGCCGGTCATGGAATACCGGGGCTGATCCGGCGGCTGAAGGTAGACCCTGGGATACATGTGTGAACCCTGCAGGCGCAGAATCGCGACATCGTAGTCGATGGTCTGGCCGAACTCGGGGTGTGACCGCACGGCCTGGACCTCGACACGTTCTCCCCCCGTGTTCAGATCGGCGCTGCCGATGAGAATCTCCAATGTGTTCGCGGGCGAGCCGAAGACGCAGTGCGCGGCCGTAAGGACGTACCGGCTGTTGAGAAGCGTGCCGCCGCAGATCTGGGCGAGGTTCGAGCGCACGCGCAACGCGATCTGGAAGGGGAAGTCCTCGATGTCGGCATCCTTGCCGCCGACGATTGCCGCGGCGCCTGCCGCAGGCGCCTCAGCGGGAGGCGCCGACGGTCCCGCAAAGGTGCTGGTCCAACCGAACTGCAGGATTTGCGACACCGTGTAGCCGCGGCCGGCGTCCAGACCGGCGAACTCGTACGTGCCGTCGGCCGCAGAGAGGGTGAGCGGCTCGCCGTTGTCGTATGCGCCGTCGCCGTCCATGTCGAGGAATACCCCAAAGCCCTCGAGGACCCGTTCATCCTCGTCCATGGCTTCGTCCATGTTCCGGTCCTGCCAGATCGTGCCGTGGATCCGGTTGGGTCCACTGCCGGGCGGCGTGAACGCGGTGACGGAGCCGGTCGCGGAGGCCTCGCCGTCCCGGTCGTCCCTGACGGTGAGTTCGATCTCGTACACTCCGGCCTCGGCATAGGTATGCGCCACGCGGACCCCGGTTGCCGTGCCCCCGTCACCGAAACTCCACGTATGGGAGACCAGAGTGCCGTCCGGGTCGGACGACGATGACGCGTCGAAGTTCACCGCCAGCGGAGCCTGACCGAGGTCCACATCGATGGTGAATGCGGCCGTCGGCAGTTCGTTGGGCTCCAGAGGCGGCGGCGGTGGGGGGGGTGGCGGCGCGACCGGAGTTTCCTCTTCTCCACCGCAGGAGAGGAGGAGGAGCACGCCGATCAGGACCCGGGTTCGCGCATGCATGGCTCTGGACAATCCTATTCTCCTTCCGCCTTGGAGCACCGTCTCGGATCGCCGCACGCGCTGCGCACACCGGTGTCCGGGTCGATATGGATACCCTCGAAGGCCCCGTGGTGCCAGTTCCACGGATTCACGACATCGATGGCGTGGCCGCGGTCGCGGACGGCGGCGATGACGTCTTCGTCCACGTCCGCCTCGACCATGGTGGAGCCCGGCACGTCCAGCGACCGCCCCCCGAAACGCGGCCTCGGCACGGACTCGGCGATGGGGATGCCGAAGTCGATGATGTTCGTGGTGTTCTGGACGATGTTCGCCAGCAGGCCCACCGAGGGCGACCCGGACGCGAGCATCGGGGTGCCCTGACGGTTGAAGACGATGTTGGGCGCGACGTACGCGGTCGCGCGCTGGCCGGGCTGGGGCATGACGCGCAGGAAGTGAGCGCCGGACGCGCACACGGTCACCCCGCCGGCGAAGAGGCCGTTGCTCCAGGGCAGCGACATGCACGAGTGCAGGATGGTGGCCGTGTTGCCAGCTCCATCTACGACCGTCACATGGTTGCTTCCCGCAGGCGGGGGCGGAGGCGGCTGCTGCGACGGGGCGTTCGCCCTCCCCATCTGCAACAGCTTGAAGCGCATTTCGGCGTAGTCCTTCGAGAGGATCACGTCCAGGGGCAGCGGATGGCTCTCGGGGTCGTTCTGCCTGCCGCCCTCCTCGAAGACCAGGTTGTGGATCCGCGACATCTGGTAGAGGCTCTCGGCCGACTCGTTCGGGGGACCCTGGGCCTGCAGGTCCATGAACTCGATCATGTTGAGCATCTCGATCACGAGCGAACCGCCGTGATCCGGCGGCGGCGAACCCGCGATCCGGTAGCCCCGGTAGCTGCTCCACGCCGGCTCCTGCCAGCGGGCCTCGTAGTGGGCGAAGTCGTCCGGCGTGATGACGCCGCCCGCCTTCTGCACGACATCCGAATACTCTTCCGCGAACGCGCCGTGGTAGTAGTAGTCGTTGCCCTCCTCCGCGAGCCGCTCAAGCGTGTCGGCCGCTTCGGACTGGACCAGGAGGTCGCCGGGGCGCGGGATGTAGTCGTCGGGCATGAAGATGCGGCGGCCGGCCTCGGTCATGCCGATCTTGTGGCACATGATGAAGAGCTCGCCCCACAGGAACGGGTGCGTCTCGAAGCCGTCGCGGGCGAAGTTGATCGCGCCTTCCATGATCCGCCGGCGCGGCAGGGAGCCGTGGCGTGCCAGCGCGGCCTCGAAGCCGGCCCAGAACCCGGGCACGCCCGGACCGCGCCCGGTGGCGATGTCGGCGGCCGAGAAGCCGGTCAGCGGCGCGAGCGGGGCGTTGGCGCCACCGTTCACGTACGTGGTCTCGCCGGTGGCGGCGTCGTAGTGGAGCATGCTGAGCACGCCCGTGATGCCCGTCATGTGGGGTTCCACCACGGTCTGCGTGACCGAGGCGGCCAGCGCCGCATCGCAGGCGTTGCCGCCCTCGCGCAGGATCTTCACGGCCTCGCGGGTGGCGAGGGGGTGCGAGCAGATCGCCATGCCGGCCTGTGATGTCGCAGGCGTCTTGGGCCCGAAGTGGGCCTCGGCGATGAGGGCTCGGCGCTCGTCGTCGGTGGTGGGGGTGCCGGACCCATCGGCTGCACCGCGGCTGGGTTGCCGGGGTGCCCACGCGCCCGACAACTCCCCGGCCCCGAGCCCGGCCGCGGCGGCGCCCAGGGCGGTCGACCTGAGAAACGCCCGCCGCCCCGTGGGTCCGCTGTTGTGGCCATCACCGAATGCGCCCATCACCGTCCTCCGTGCTGAACCCGTGTTCGTGTCCGATTGCTCAGGATACACTAGCTGGAGGCCCCGGAATAGGCACGCCCGAGGTGGGCGGGGTCCGGCGCGTGGCTCCCTGGGTTCCCAGCCTGGCGCTGCCGGGATTCTATCCGAGGGGGCGTGCTGTGCCCTCAGGACGTCAGCCCGGCAGGCTGAACACCCGTCCCTCGCCGCGACCCCCGCGGTACCCTACGTTCTCTCCTCCGCCTTCCGCCCACATCACGTACGCGAGCACCCAAATGCGCGAACAATGGAGCAGCAGAGTCGGGTTCATTCTTGCCACGGCCGGTTTCTCCATCGGGCTGGGAAACATCTGGCGGTTCCCCTACCTGGCTGGCGAGAATGGCGGGGGTGCCTTCCTGCTCGTGTACGTGGCGTTCGCGATCCTCATCGGGATCCCGCTGATGACCGCCGAGATCACCCTGGGACGCAAGGCCCAGCTCACGCCCATCGCGGGAATGCGGCAGCTGACGGGTTCGAAGGCCAGTCCGTGGAGCCTGATCGGCTGGTTCGGGATCGCCTCGGCCGTGTTGATCACGTCGTACTACGTCATGATCATCGCGTGGATGACGGCCTACTTCGTCATGCTTCTGGGCGGCGGCGGCATGGGCCAGTCGCCGGAAGAGACGCGTGCCACGTTCGACACCTTCGTCGGCAACCCCGGGCCGGTTCTCGGCTACGCGCTGCTCGCCACGCTGTTCATCGCGTTCGTGGTGAGCCGCGGGGTGGCCAAGGGCGTCGAGCGCTACGCCAAGTTCCTCATGCCCGTGCTGGTCCTGATCCTGGTGGCGCTGGCGGTGCGGGCCATGACGCTTCCGGGAGCCGGCGCCGGCCTGGCCTGGTACCTGACGCCCGATTTCTCGGCCCTGCGGCCGTCGTCCTACCTCGCCGCGCTCGGGCAGGCGTTCTTCTCGATCGGGATCGGGATGGCCGCGGCCTTCGGGCTGGGCAGCTATCTGGACCGTCGGGAAAGCGACGTGCCCGGCAACGCCGCCCTGGTCGTGGCCTTCGACACGGGCGTCGCGGTGGTTGCGGGGCTGGTCCTCTTCCCCGCCCTGTTCGCCTTCGGCATGGACCCGGACCAGGGCGCGGGCCTGCTCTTCGTGACGATGACGTCGCTCTTCCAGCAGATGCCCGGCGGCGTGGTCTTCGGCGTCGCCTTCTTCTTCCTGATGATCATCGCCGGCTTCACGTCGCAGGTCGCGGTCTTCGAGATCCTGGTCTCGTCGGTCGTGGACTCGCTGCGCATGAGCCGCGGGAAGGCGGTGCTCCTCTGCGCGGTCGGGTCCTTCATCGTCGGAATCCCGGTCATCATGTCACAGGGGCCCTGGTCCGAGATCCACATCTTCGGCTTGAACTTCTTCGACTTCGCCGACACCGTCTCGAGCGACTACATGCTCGCGGCGGGCGGCCTGCTGATCTCGCTGTTCATCGTGTCGCAGTGGGGTTGGAAGCGCTTCCAGGAGGAGGCCAACCGGGGCGCCGGACGGGTTCGGGCAGGCGCCGCGTGGGGATACCTCTTCCGCTACATCATCCCCGT
Source organism: uncultured Gemmatimonadaceae bacterium (assembly GCA_964602175.1). Classification (GTDB taxonomy): domain Bacteria; phylum Gemmatimonadota; class Gemmatimonadetes; order Longimicrobiales; family Gaopeijiaceae; genus Bin94. Next base: position 5,576 of record CAZRQE010000019.1, read on the forward strand.
CGCGGTCGCGCTCGTGCTGCTGGGCGGATTCGGCGTCGGAGCCGGCAACCCGCCGCTCTTCCTGGGCTGCGCGGCCGCAGTCATCGTGGTCTATGCCTTCCTGCTTCGACGCTTTCCTGCATAGTCAGGGCTTCGTGCTCCTGGACGGCGGGCTCGCCAGCGAACTCGAACGCGCGGGACACGATCTCAACGACCCGCTCTGGTCCGCGAAGATCCTCCTCGAGGACCCCGCCGCCATCGAGGCCGTGCACGCCTCGTATCTGCGCGCCGGCGCCGACTGCGTGATCACGGCCACGTACCAGGCGACGTTCCAGGGACTCGCCGCGCGGGGCGTGACCCGCGCAAAGGCCGAGGCCGTCTTCCGGAGCGCGGTCGACCTGGCGATCCGCGCACGTGACCGTTTTTGGGCCGACGAGCACGGGCAGTCCACGACCCGCCCCCGCCCGCTCGTCGCGGCCAGCATCGGCCCCTACGGCGCCCTCCTCGCCGACGGCTCCGAGTACCACGGCAACTACGGCATCGGCACGGCCGCACTCGCCGACTTCCACGGCCCGCGCCTGCGCCTCCTCGCCGATACCCCGGCCGACATCCTCGCCTGCGAGACGATCCCGTCGTTCCCCGAAGCGCGCGCCCTAGCTACCCTCGTGGAGGACTCGACCGACAAGCCCGCGTGGTTCACGTTCACCTGCCGCGACGAGCGCCGCATCAGTGACGGGACGCCGCTCGACGAGGTGGCCGCGTGGGCCGACGAGGCCGCAGGCGTCCACGCGGTCGGCGCAAACTGCACGCCCGCGCGCCTGCTGCCGCCGATCATCCGCGCGTTGGCCGCCGCTACAACCAAGCCCGTGGTTGCCTACCCGAACGGCGGCGGCGAATGGCACGCCGAAACGAAGACCTGGGGCCTCGCCGACGACGAACCCGCGTGGGCCGAGGCGTGCCGAAGCTGGATCGCGGCGGGCGCGGTGGCGGTGGGGGGATGCTGCCGCGTCGGGCCCGAAGCCATCCGCGCCATGCGGGGCGCGCTTGTTACCGGGTAGCGCATTCGGTCACACGCAGATGCCCGAGCCTCCTCGTTCGAGAGGTAGAACGACCACAGACTCTATCCCCAATGGACCCCGACGTGATGCCAGCACGTACTCCCGTCCAATCTCCCAGATGTGCAGGTCATCCGGCACTTCGAGTTGTGCCACGGCGACGCCACTCGCGTCGAACACCGTCCAGGTGACGGGCCCTTCGCCCGGCATATCGTAGTCCCGCACCCACAGGCACCCAAGCTCGTCACCGAGGATCTCGTCGAACATGGGAATGTGCGATGCCGCAGGTACATCGGTCCTGTTCGAACGTGGGCGGTTGGCCCGAAGGAACGCCAGGCGATCGGCCTCGGTGGTTGGGATGGGTGGCCTGTCCAGCCGAACGATTCTTCTGAGCGAGCCATCGGCCGCATACGCGCGGATTTCGTACGTGTCGGAAACTCCGACGACGGGCCGATCCCCCCACACGCCTGCCCAGGTTTCGCGGGAGTACGGGAGCTGGGCAAAGCTGAGTGCTGTTGACGTTACGGTGTTATGGTACTCTTGGCCCGGAAACGGTCCGAGTATAGCAATCGGGTGTGCATTTCGATCATGAATCCGATAGGTCTTGTCGTAGCGGCGGTATCCATCCGCGTGCTGGATTCCAGCCTGGAATACAAAGGTCCTGATCTCCTCGAACAAAAGTCTCCCGTCCGCAGTCGCGCCTACCAGCGTGAAGTTGCCCAGTTGCAGGCGCGATGTCCTTCCTGGCGATCCTCCTGATCCGAATACGGTTAGCCGCTCAAGCTGTGAATCCCAGATGATGACAGAATCCGGCGGGAGCCGGTGTATCCCGCCGATCGACTTGAACTCGCCGGGTCCCTCGCCCTCTCGTCCCCAAGTCGCAACGTATCGCCCGTCTGGTCGATACTCCCGCACAAGCGACCTGTCGCTGTCACCATCGGCAACGACGATCACGCCATCAACCGTCCGAAGCGCTCCACGGATCGAAGCGAATTGGTAGTCGGGAGCAGCCTCAAGATCTGCACCAATGACCAGTGCGGGACTCATGTCCACGGCCCAGCGTTCGAGCCCCTCGGGATCGTCCTGGTTCTCGACTACGACAACGCCCGCGCTGTCACGCACTGTGGCTTGCCTCGCCCGTTGCGCCTCCTCCGTTTCGCAGCCCTGTACCGCGAAAGCGACTGTGACGCTGCACAGTATCGCGGCCCACATTGGGTCCATTCTTCTGACCGCCAACCTGATTGACGAATTCCCTACGGCAGTGCGTTCACGAGCACTCATGGTAGGGGATACCCTTCAGCTTCCACGTGCAGCACTCTCAGAGGCTGGTTTCTGGAACCATCACGGAACAGGAGAAGGCGACGCGGATTCTGATGCGAGAAGCGAGCACCCGCCCGACGGATCGGGAGCTCCCAAGCTCGCTTCAGAACGCCGTCCCTGCCGTACAGCTCGATCGATCGATGCGAATTCTCGCCAAGGGACAGGGATCCCAGAACGATTATCTCTCCGGAGTCGAGAACGATGAAGTCTGCAATCGACGAAATCGACGTTGGGGTCATCCCCAAGGGTCCGAAATCCACCTCTGGTGCGTCCACATGGGTGTGGAGCAATGGGGTAGGCACGCATCTTTGCACTCTGAGCCGTGGTGCCACATTCCTTCCAAAAGTCCATATCGAAGACTGAGCCTTCCACGCCACGTAAACGGTTCCGTCGTCGTAAGTCCGCATCCGGAACTTCGGAGGCAGGCCGTTTTCGCGATCCCACGGCATCCCGAAATCTTCGAGCGTCCAAAGGCGATCTGTGGCCCGCTGGCGAAGGTTGATTTCGAAGATACCCTCGCCGGATCCATACAGGACAGAGTTTGGACCTGAGGGCACGGCATCTGTCGCTTCCCCTGTGACTGGATACAGCCCAAGCTGTCCAGAGATTGTCAAAGCGGATTCGTGGATGACAACTATTTCTCCGGTGGTCATCATTTCGACGACTTCCGGCGTCTCCCACCGGTGATGATGTCCAGGACTCCACCGAGTCACTTCCTGGAGTTGCTCGTCCACCAGCACAATGTCCTGCCCTTCCACCACACCCTCATCGTGCCCCTGGTCCACTACCAGCCACCCACCGGGCACGCTCTTCGCCGCAAGACCCATCACAATCGGATTTCGCGCGACAACCTGGACTTCCAGCATGTCACGGTCCATCTCACAGGCGTCATCCAACAAACCCATCGGATCTGGGCCAATGGTCTCGGCAGAAATCGTTACCTGCTGCTGGCCGGATACATACCCTCCAAACGCGATCAGCTCGGCAATCACCACTCCGAGCACGGTGACGAACGGGTGCCGCCACACGGAGCGCATCGTCATGGTCGGATGCGGCTTTCGGATCCGTCGCATAGGGCTAGGAGGCTGCGCCGCAGAAGAACCACAGCGGCTATTTTTAGAGGTATCGAGGGCATAGCGACAGGTTTTCGGCGAACCGAGGGGGGTCAATGGGAACGACGTTCCGACCGTACCAGCCGGACCAGATTCTGATGCTGCCTCCGGATCTTCGGGAGTGGTTGCCGGAGGGTCATCTGGCGCACCACGTGAGCGACTTGGTGGACGAGGTGGACCTGAGCGCGTTCTACGCGCCGTATGAAGGGGACGGGCGCCGCAACTCGCCGTACGATCCGCGGATGATGGTCAAGGTGCTGATCTACGCGTATGCGACGGGCACGTTTTCGTCGCGGAAGATGGCGACGAAGCTGGAGGAGGACGTGGCGTTTCGGATGCTGGCTGCCGGGAACTTTCCGAAGCACCGGACGCTGTGCGAGTTCCGGCGGCGGCATCTTGCCGATTTCCGGGCGGTGTTCGCCCATGTGGTGGTGCTCGCGCGGGCCTCGGGCTTGGCCGGGCTGGGCAGGGTGGCGGTGGACGGGACGAAGGTCCGGGCGAACGCGAGCAAGCGCAGGGCGATGAGCTACGGGCGGATGGTGAAGGAGGAGTCTCGGCTTGAGGCGGAGATCGAGGCGCTGGTGGACAGGGCGGAGGCGATCGACGAAGCGGAGAATGAGCGCTACGGGGAAGAGGCTTGCGGAGACGAGCTGCCGGAGGAACTCAAGCGGCGGGAGGACCGGCTGGCGGCGATCCGGGCGGCGAAGGCGCGTCTGGAGGCCGAGCAGAGAGCGAGGGACGACGCGCGGGGCCGCAAGCCGGGGCAGGAGCGCAATCCGAAGGGCGGCCGTCCCTACAAGCGGGAGTACGGGGAGCCGGACGAGAAGGCGCAGAGCAACTTCACGGATCCCGAAAGCCGGATCATGAAGTCGTCTTCCGAGGGGTTCCAACAGAGCTACAACGCGCAGATGGCGGTGGAGGGCGAGAACCAGTTCGTGGTCGGGACCGGGGTGACGAACAACGCGAGCGACCACGGGCAACTGCTTCCGATGATCGATCGGGCGGTGGCGGTGTGCGGTGAGGCGCCCGATCAGGTGCTGGCGGACGCCGGTTACGGCAACGAGCAGGACCTCCGGGAACTGGAAGAGCGCGGCGTTGACGGATACGTGGCCCTGGCCCGGGAGGGCAAGGTCGATCCGGAGGAGTATCCCGCCAGGGCGCGCATGGCCGCCAAGCTGGCGACGGAAGAGGGCCAAAGACGATACGCCCGGCGAAAGTGGCAGGCCGAGGCACCCGTCGGCTGGATCAAGGAGGCGCTGGGCTTTCGACGCTTCAGCTTTCGCGGCATCGAGAAGGTCCAGGCCGAGTGGACCCTCGTGTGCCTGGCCCTCAACATCAAGCGGCTGCACATCCTTCAGGCTGCATGAGCCGGGGATCGTTCACCCCCCCGTACGCCAGTGCCAGCGCTCGCGAAGACCTCACTACCCCGTCTTGAGCCTGAAGCCCTCTTGGGGCCTGAGTTGCGCGGATCTCCACCCTCTCGCCCCGTTCAGTCCGCCTTACCTTCCGCCAATACTCTCGCCTACCTGTCACATCCACCGCGCTTCTGTGGCGCAAGCTCCTAGACGTTCACAAGGATACGATCGCAGCCGCGGTTGCGTGGCCGGGCAGGGCGGATCCCGAGTACCGGGGCATCATCCTGAACCGGCGCCGCTCGGTGAAGAAACTCATCCATGGACTGCAGGGCGCGCACGGAGAGGCACTGAGTTTCGCCTACGAAGCGGGTCCCTGCGGCTACGGCGTGTACCGTGAAATCACCAGGACCGGGCATGACTGCCAAGTCGTGGCGCCGGGGCTCATCCCGCGCAAGCCGGCCGACCGGGTCAAGACGGATCGCCGAGACGCGCTGACGCTGGCGCGGCTGCACCGGGCTGGGGAACTCACCCCGGTGTGGGTACCGGGACCGGACCAGGAAGCGGTGCGCGATCTGACCCGTGCGCGCGAGGACATGAAGGCACTCGAACTCAAGGCCCGACAACGTCTGGGAGCCTTTCTGCTGCGTCACAGCCGGGTCTATCGCGGCAGGACCCGTTGGACTCAGGCACACTTTCGCTGGCTGGAGCAGCAGCGATTTGATCTGGCGATCCAGCAGACGGTCTTTCAGGAGTACGTGGACGCAGTGATCGCAGCCGTGAAGCGGACCGCCGGACTCAAAGCCGAGATGCATGGGGCTCTCCGGACCTGGTCGCAACGCCCCACGGCGGAGGCTCTGATGAGTCTGCGGGGCGTCTCGACGATCACGGCGATGACCATCGTGGCCGAACTTGGCGATCTCACGCGCTTCGATTCTCCCCGCCAGTTGGTGGGCTTCCTCGGTCTGGCCCCCGGGGAGCACACCTCGGGTTCTCGGCGGCGCCAGGGAGCGATCACCAAGACCGGCAATGGTCACGTTCGCCGGGTACTCACCGAGGCGGCATGGGCCTACCGCTTCCCAGCGAGAAAGACGGCCCACATGCGCCGCAAGGTCGCCAAGGTTCCGGACCCGGTCCAAGGGATCGCCTGGGCGGCCCAAAGACGGCTGTGCGGTCGGTATGTGAAGCTCAATCAACGCGGGAAAGCAAAGAACAAGGTGGTCACGGCAATCGCACGCGAGCTGGCGGGCTTTGTCTGGGCCATAGCCTGCGAGGTGCAGGGCAAGCCTCACGGCACCCGGGTGACCGCCTGAGCCGAGAGACGTTCTGGGACCACCACCATCAACAATCAGGGAGACTGCTCAGGAAATCGGGGTGTGGGTGGCCGGTGAGGAGAACCCTCGAGACAACCTGGTGACGCCAACCTCCGGGGAGGACGACTCACGAAGAAGAGAGAGACAGAGGCAGCTCCGCGACGAAGTGAAGTCAGGTGGTAAACAACCCACGGATATCAGAGTGATCCACCGTCGCAACAAGCCGCCCGCATCCCGAATCCTGAAGGGGCAAGAGGAGCCGAGAGCATGAGGAAACTAGAGAGCTAGGCACGGATCAAGAGCGAGTTGACAGGTCAATCCATATCAGGTTGTCCGCGCAGTCCGGGACGGAACGGCGGCGGCAGTCCGAGCAGGTCGAAGCCTTGCGGCGGCGCGTCGAGCAGTTGAGCGAGGAGAACGAAGCCTTGCAGCGGCAAGTCGAGCAGCTCGACGGGCAAGTGACACGCTTGGCCGAGTACTTCGGGACATCCGCCGTCGCGAGACCGCGCGGCCACGAATGGTGATAAGGCCGCCTAACCGCGGGCCGGACCGCGATGCCGGACCGAGCCGCTGATGGTCGCGTTCGCAAACGGGAGCCGTGAGTCTGGCGCGGGCGCACTCTCTCCGCGAGCTTCCGGGCAGGCGGATCGTGCAGTCCATCGAATCGAGAGGAATCGAACGATGGCACGCACGAAACGAAGTCGGCGCAGCTACGGCGCTGGCGAATGGGGCCGGAACCGGGTGAGGGTGTTTCCTGATCCCAAGACCGGCTTGTACCAGATCGAGTGGCGCGAGAACGGGCGCAGGCTCACGAGGTCGCTCAAGCACCGCGACTGGTCGAGGGCCAAGAGGCAGGCCGACGAGGCCGCCGCTGGCCTTGCGGGGCTGGGGCTGAACGGCCGGAACGACGCCGAACCCGAGCCGCTCACGCTGGGAACGCTTCTTGACATCTACGGTGAGGAGGTGACGCCCACTAAGGCGGAGACTTCTCAGAGGTCCGACCGGGCCGCGACGAAGATGTTTCTACGGTTCTTCGGCCGGGACCGAAGACCGGAGACCCTGTCGCGGAGAGACTGGGACCGGTTCATCCGGGCGCGGCGCGCGGGCAAGATCGGCCCGAGCGGCAGGCCGGTGTCCGACCGGACCATCGAATGCGATCTGAAGTTCTTGATCGCAGTCTTCAACTGGGCCGCGAAGTCGAGGGACGAGGCGGGGAGGCTGCTCCTGGGCTCGAACCCGCTGAAGGGTCTGAAGACACCCACGGAGAAGAACCCGGTCAGGGTCGTTCTTCTGGAGGAGGAATACCACGCGCTGCTCGGAGTCTCCCGGAAGGTGGACTGGCGGTTCCATGTCGCCTTGGTGCTCGCGCACGAGACCGGACACCGTATCGGGGCCATCCGAAAGCTCCGGTGGCTGGACATCGACCTTGAGGGCGGAGTGGTGCGGTGGCGCGCTGAGCACGAGAAGACCGGCTACGAGCATTGCACGCCGGTGACCGCCGAGGCCCTCGACGCCTTGGAAGAGGCTCAGAGCGAGAATCCCGGTAACGGGGACGCTCCGGTGCTGCCGGCATCCACAGACGCCTCAAGGTGCGTGGGCCGTTCGCTGGTCCGCTACTGGTGGAATCGAGCCGAGAAGCTCGCGGGTTTGGAGCCCCAGCGCGGTAGAGGCTGGCACTCGCTGAGGCGGAAGTTCGCCAGCGACTTGATGGACCTGCCCCTCAAGGTGCTGTGCGAGTTGGGAGGCTGGAAGACGGCCAAGACGGTCCTTCAGTGCTACCAGAGGGCCGACGAGGACCGGCTTCGCAAGGCGCTCGCGAGCCGCCGCAACGGCGCGCTCAATCCCGTTTAGCGGGAACGAATCGGCGGGAGTCCCGACCTCCAATCCCGTAACCTCAACCATCGCAACGCGATGAAAATCCGTGACCTCCCGCCGTTACGTCAGGGTGGTCTGGGCGGTGCGCATGGGCCTGGACCCGACCGCCCCAGGTTGCAGGTGTGGGGTGTTTGATGCTCGGCGTATCGGGCGGTCGCTGTCGCAGTGGGCGGCGCGCCCATACGAGCATGCCGGTGTCCCTGGATTTGCCGCGGAAACGCGAAGCGACGGGGCGGTGTCCGTAGGGCTGGCACGCTCGTCGTCCGGCGGACTCCGGGATGTCTCTCCCCAGCCCCCTGCTGCCCCTCCAGCGGTCGCCTGTCCCAAAACATCGGAACGCAGGCCGATTCCGCTATGGACGGGTTCTGAAATGGCGGCTTCGGCGAGGTCCGGGACCGCCTGCCGGATGCCCGCCAGGAGCCGCAGGAGCCCCGCTGGCGAGCGAACGATGCCCGGCGACCCTTCGGCGTCGTTTTGAGCCGAGATCGTGCGTCCCAGGGC